>JBKPOM010000294.1:0-29255 GCA_046733115.1 Actinomycetota bacterium
AGCCGGGGCCCGCACCAGAGAGGCCCTGATCGGGGCGATGGGCGAGGCGCTCTCGGCCATCACCAGCCGGGACGCGTCCGGCTTCTTGCGCCACTGCGGCTACCGAGCCCCGGCCCAATTACTATGACAGATGCTCTAAAACCTGAAATGCTGAAACGCCGAAGTGGTGAAATGCTCTAAACACGCACGACTTCGAACTCTTCGTCTTCGTCGAAGTCGAGGAGGTAGACCTCACCGAGGGCGTTGAAGTCGTAGCTGGAGCTTGGCAGAACTCCTTTCGCGGAGTCTACGAGCTCGACACCGGTCACGAGTTTGCCCTTACCCTTGCACCGTTTGCATTCCGCGGGACGCCAGGAGGCGCCGTCGTCGCCGCGGCCTTCGCAGTTGGGGCAATCCCGGAACGCGGTGTAGCGGATCGTTATGGTTCTCATGTTTCGAACATTATCAGGGTGGTTCACAACAGGGCGGTTCGCGAACCGCCCCTACATGGGCCTTCCGTGCACCGAGGTCTCTAATGCCAGCTCTGTTGGTAGAAAATCTGCTCTTCTGTGAGCGTCTCGGGCTCTACACCTAGAGAGGCCAGCTTGGCGCGGGCGACGAGGTCGTCTATTGCTTCGGGGATGGGCTGGATGCCCGGGGCCATTTCGTTCGCGTGGTTGGCGAGGTGGTGGGCGGCGAGCGCCTGCACGGCGAAGGTGAGGTCCATGATCTCGACTGGGTGACCGTCGGCTGCGGCGATGTTGACGAGCCGCCCGCGGGCCAGAACGTGCAATCTTCTCCCGTCGGGGAGCTCGTACTCGGTGACGTTTCGCCGGACCTCGCGAGAGTGTGGCGCCATCTCGCGTAGCGAGGCGAGGTCGAACTCGTGGTCGTAGTGGCCCGCGTTCGCGAGCAGGGCGCCGTCTTTCATCAGCGCGAAGTGCTCGACCCCGAGCACCTTGAGGTTGCCCGTGCCGGTGACGAACACGTCCCCCACCTCGGCCGCCTGCAGCGAGTGCATCACCTCGTAGCCTTCGGAGTAGGCCTCGAGCAGCTTCACCGGGTCGGTCTCGCACACGATGACGCGAGCGCCCATACCGTCGGCGTACTTGGCGAGGCCGCGCGCGACCCAGCCGAAGCCCATGACGACGACCGCTTTGCCCGAGAGGAAAAGGTTGGTGTTGGAGAGCAGGGCGACGATGGAGGAGTGGCCGGTTCCGTAGCGGTTGTCGAAGAGATGCTTCATCCTGGCGTCGTTTGCGGCCAGAACGGGGAAGGGTAGCACCCCCTCGGCAGTCATGGCTTTCAGCTTCATAACGCCCGTGGTGGTCTCCTCGGAGGCACCGATGACGTTGCCCACGAGGTCTGGGTGGTATTCGATCAGGCGCCCGACCAGCTCCGCGCCGTCGTCCACGATCAGGTCGGGGCCCGTCTCCAGCGTGCTGTGCAGGTAGCGCTCGAAGTCCTCGTCGGAGGGGTCGTGGGTGGCGAAGACCCTCACGCCGCGCTCCGCCAGGGCCGCGCAGACGTCGTCCTGGGTGGAGAGCGGGTTGCTCCCCGCGACCGTCACCTCGGCCCCAGCCTCGGAGAGGAGCAGCGCCAGGTACGCCGTCTTCGCCTCCAGATGGATAGTCATCGCGACCTTACGCCCGCGCAGCGAGCCGTCCGCCAGTTGCTCGCCAGAGATCTTGTTCAAGACGGGCGCGTGCTGGGCCACCCAGTCTATCTTGCGGTGTCCCTCGGGGGCGAGCGAAGGGTCTTTGATAAGCGATTCCCGGATCATCTCTCTCCTACCTGGTCTGCCGCTTTGCGGGGGCCGGGTTCCAGCCCTCTTTCGTCCCCACGAGTTTACAATCCGGACGATCGGAATGCTTTCGTGCCGGTCCCCACATTAGAATCACGACATCGACGAGAACCACAGATACAGGATCACGGCCGCCTGGGTGAGCTACGTGATCATCCAGGTGATCTGGCTGCTCTGCGTCCTGATCACGCCCCCCGCCCTGAAACTTTATCCTTCGAAGCTCTGGGCCCTGCCGTTTTGCCTGGTCACGGTTGCCAACGGTCTGCACATGATCTTCTTCCGCTACGAGTACAACGCCGTCCTCCGCCGGGCGGTGCGCATCCTCCCTTACGTTGAATACCTCACGCCCCTGCGAGAAGACCCGAAATACTTCCTACCCCTTGGCGCCGCCTACACGCTCTTCGGCCTGGCGTCCGTCGTGCTACTCATAGTGGCGTGAGAGCTACGGCCAGCGCTCGCTTTCCCGAAGCACCTCCGCCAGCGTTTCGGGCCGGTCGGTCATGATCACATCGACGCCGAAATCGAGCAGGCGCCGCATTAGGTCCTCACCGTTTATGGTCCACGCGTCCACCCTAACGTTCCTGTCGTGGGCCGCCCCGACGAGGCGCCGGGTCACGAGCGGCATGCCCCTGTGCCGAACCGGTACCTGCAGCGCGTCGTAGGCCGGGCGGAGGAGCCGCTCCAGGCGGAGGTTGCTAAAGAGGTAGAAAACACCCGTCTCCCACCTGGACGCCCCCGTGGAGATCCGACCGCCAGAGATCCTCCGAAACCGCCTCACAGCACCGTGACGGGACGAGACCACGAGGGCCCTCCCTTCGGCATCGGCCTCGCGCAAGACCTTCAGGACCGCCGCCTCGATGCCGGGGCGGTCCGCCTTCATGTCGATGTTGACGGCGACGCCGGGGAACTCCCGCAGAACCCCGGCGAGAGTGGGTATCCGCAAGCCCAGGCCGCGGTAAGGTAGGGTGTTTCCGTCGTCGGGGCTGAAGTTGTGCCCGGCGTCGGGCTCGCGTAGCTCGTCGAGTGTCATCTTTGCGATGGCGCCGGTCCCGTCAGTGGTCCGGTCCAGGGTCGAGTCGTGGATCACCACGACGTGCCCGTCCCGGGTCAGATGAACGTCGAGCTCCAGCCCACCGGCCCCCGACTCCACCGCTAACCGAAAAGCCTCCAGCGTGTTCTCCGGTGCACGGGCCGAGGCGCCCCTGTGCGCCAGGTTAACGGGCCATCCACGACCGGCGACGCTTTGCCGCTCCTTGCGCAAACTCAACAGAACAACAAACGCAAACCCGACGAACGCGACCCGAAGTAACCGCTTTCTATCCACCCGGAGAACTTAGCACAGGCGAGGGCGCGAGGGCTGGTGTGCGGCGTTGACCCCACTATGTGTCTCTCGTATACTCTGCGGGCTGCCCTGTCGGAGTGGCGGAATTGGTAGACGCGCTAGGTTGAGGGCCTAGTCCCCGATAAGGGGGTGGGGGTTCGAGTCCCCCCTCCGACACCACACCTGAACGGTCTGTTGACCTTACTACCCCGAGCACGCCGGGAGACACGCCGGGGTGTATAATCTAGGCGGACTCGCCTGTTCTCCCCATCCTCCCCGGGCGAGTCCTTTTTTTAGCTGGTCAGCATTTCAGCACTTCAGGTTGCTTGCAGTTCGTAGCGCTTCGGCTGGCTGAGCAGCCCGGTACATACACCAGGTTCGGCTGCGCATTTCGCGGCCTTACCTGACCAGATGACCAGCAGAAATGCTGAAGTGCTGACGAGCCGTCAGGCGAGGAAAAAAAGGGCGACGTTGGTCAGCGCGAAGAGGCCCATGACGATGAGGGTCAGGCGGGTCAGGTTCTTCTCCATTATTGTTGTGCCTGAGAAGGTGCCGCCGATTCCGCCGCCGAGCGAGGAGGAGAGTCCGCCTCCCTTGCCCGAGTGGAGCAGGATCAGGCCCACTAGCGCTACGCAGAACACCACTTGGAAGAACGCGATTATGTAGTAAAGCAACATGGATCTACCTTACCACACGCCTTATTGCTCTGTCCGGGCGACGGCGTTCTGGGCTGCTTCTATTAGCTCGACGAAAGAGTCGACCTCAAGGCTGGCGCCGCCGACAAGGCCGCCGTCGACGTCTTGCTGGGCCATGATCTCCGCGGCGTTTTCCGGCTTGACGGAGCCGCCGTAGAGGATACGGACGCTGTCGGCGAAGTCGTCTCCGGCCTCCTCCCTGAGGAGGTCTCGGATCTTGCCGATGGCGTCCTGCGCGTCCTCGGGGGTGGCCGTATCGCCGGTCCCTATGGCCCATATGGGCTCGTAGGCGAAGACGATGCTCTCAACGTCCACGTCTTCGGGCTCTTCGATCACGCGCCGGACCTGGCCGGAGACCTTGTCCCACATGCCTCCCGAGTCGCGTTCTTCTTTGGTCTCCCCGACGCAGACGATGGGCAAGAGATCGGCCTCCACCGCGCGCCTTGTCTTTTTGGCGACCATGTCGTCGGTCTCGCCGAACGTCTCGCGCCGCTCGGAGTGGCCCACGATCACGGCCCGGGCCCCCGCGTCGAGGAGCATCGGCGCCGAGATCTCGCCTGTAAAGGCCCCGGAGTCCTCGAAGTAGAAGTTCTGCGCGCCCACGGTGACGGGCGTATCCTCGGACATCCTGGCCACCTCGTGCAGGCAGGTGAAGGGTACGAAGACGGCCACGTCCACCTCGTCGGCGTCGGCGGCGCGCGGCAGGAGGGCGGCCGTGTACTCCTCGGCCTCCCTTATGGTCTTGTTCATCTTCCAGTTCGCCGCCATCATCGGGCGTCGGGCCATGATCTCCTCCTCTACTTATCGGGCAGGACTGCCACGCCCGGTAGTTCCTTGCCTTCTACGTACTCGAGCGAAGCCCCGCCGCCGGTGGAGATGTGGCTCATCTTGTCCTCGAGCCCGAGCTTGTTGACGGCCGCCACGGAGTCTCCGCCCCCGACCACGCTCGTTGCATCGCTTTCGGCCACGGCCTTTGCCACGCCCTCCGTGCCCTTCGCGAAGGCGTCGATCTCGAATACGCCCATCGGCCCGTTCCAGAAGATGGTGCGTGCGTCCGAGATGTGTCCCTCGAAGAGAGAGACCGTATCATGACCTATATCGAGGCCCAACTTGCCTGCCGGAATGGCGTCCACCGGAACGGTCTCGGACTCGGCGCCCTCCTCCATCGCGTCTGCGACGACCACGTCGACGGGCAGGATCAGCCTCTCATCGGCCTTCCCCATGAGACGCCTTGCTCTCTCGAGGTAGTCGTCCTCGACGAGGGAGTCCCCAATTTCGTACCCTAAAGCCTTGAAGAACGTGAAGCACATGGCACCGCCCACGAGCAGTGAGTCCGCGGTACCGAGCAGGCTCTCTATAACGCCGAGCTTGTCCGAAACCTTCGCCCCGCCGAGGATGGCCACGAACGGGCGCTCGGGATTTTCGAGGACCGTGTCGAGGTAGTCGATCTCCTCCTCCAGGAGCAGCCCCGCGGCGGCCGGCAGCCTCTCCGCAACCCCGACGGTCGTGGCGTGCGCCCTGTGGGCGGCCCCGAACGCGTCGTCCACGTAGAGGTCGGCCAGGGCGGCGAGCTGGTCCGCGAACCCGGGATCGTTCTTCGTCTCCCCCGGATAGAACCGGGAGTTCTCGAGCAAAACCACGCCCCGCCTGTCCCAATCGCCAAGGGCTTCCTCAACTTCGGGACCTACGGCGGCGTCGAGCTTCTTTACCGGCTCGTCCAGCAACTCCTCGAGTCTCGCGGCGACGGGGTCCATCGCGTACTTCGGGTCTGGATCCCCTTTGGGACGGCCGAGGTGGGAGATCAAAAGCGGATGAGCTCCCTCCGAAAGGAGGTGCCGGATCGTCGGCAGCGCCCGACGAATACGCGTATCGTCCGTGACCTCACCGTCCTTGACAGGCACGTTAAAGTCGACGCGAACCAAAACCCGCTTGCCCTCCACGTCGAGGTCTCTGACGCTGCGTTTGTTCATGGGTTCCTCCCTACGGTCGTCTCAGCATTTCAGCACTTCAGCTTGTCAGCAATTGAGCTTTCACTGTTTGACGCTTCCTGGTCGGCGGGAGCAGCCGGGCGCATCGCGAGGCCCTGCTGCGCGCCGAACGGCACAAGCTCACAAGCCGACAGGCCACCGTAGGCGGCTTGCTGAAATGCTGAAGTGCTGACCGCTGAAATGCTGAGAAGCCCTTTAAAGCTGCTCACCCATGTACGCGGCGAGATCACACGTCCTGTTCGAGTAGCCCCACTCGTTGTCGTACCAGCCGAGCACCTTGACGGTCCCGCCGTTGGACATGGTGAGCTGCGAGTCGAAGACGCAGGAGGCTATGTTTCCAACGATGTCGCTGGAGACCAGCGGGGCCTCCGAGTACTCGAGGACGCCGGAGAGCTCTCCTTCGGCCGCTTCCTTGAAGGCGGCGTTCACGTCGTCGGCGGATGCCTCGTTATTGATGCGGGCGACGAAGTCAGTTATGGAGCCGTCGGGAACGGGGACGCGCATTGCCATCCCGTCCACCTTACCCTGCAGCTCGGGGTAGATCACACCGGCAGTCCGGGCCGCACCGGTCGACGTTGGCACGATGTTGTTCGGAGCGGATCTCGCCCGCCTCGGGTCCTTGTGGGCCGCATCCAGCAGGCTCTGGTCGTTGGTATAGGCGTGGACGGTGGTCATGTAGCCCGATTCGATGCCGAAGTTGTCCTGTATAACCTTGACCAGTGGGATGATGCAGTTGGTCGTGCACGAAGCATTTGAGACGACCTCGTGTTGCTCGGGGTCGTAGTCCTCGTGGTTGACCTTGTACACGAACGTAGCATCGACGCCCTTGCCTGGGGCGGAGATGATCACCTTCTTCGCCCCGCCCTCGATGTGGGCAGCCGCCCCGTCGCGGCTGGTGAAGACGCCCGTAGACTCCACGACGATGTCGGCGCCAACGTCGCCCCAAGGGATCTGGGCCGGATCACGTTCGGCGAAGGTCTTGATCTCGTGGTCGCCAACGTACAGCACCTTGCCGTCGTAAGACACGTCCTCGTGCCAGATCCCGTGCGTCGAGTCGTGCTTGAACAAATTCGCGAGGCTATCGAACGGCATCAAATCGTTCGCCGCCACCACCTCAATGTCCCCACGATCCATCGCGGCCTTGGTGAACAGCATCCCGATCCGACCGAAACCGTTTACGCCAACTCGTACTGCCACTCTATTCTCCCGTCTCTAGTTTGCTACAAACTCATATATTGCCCGAAAGCCGGAAAGAATAACACACGCTGCCTCAGGCGGCGTGTGTGCACGCTCCGGCCTACGGCCTCCGCTTGTCAGCCGGTCAGCACTTCAGGTATCGCCGCGCTACGTATAGCCCGTCTTCGCGGCGTGCCAGGGCGGCGCCAGCCGTCCAAATAGCTTCGAATGATACGCAAGCTGAAATGCTGACTAGCTGAAATGCTGACCAGCTGAAACGCTGACCAGCCGGCGTAGCCGATGGTTCGCCGCGCTCCTCGAGAGGCCTCCGAAGCGGGCGAGCTCGGCGAGAGAGGCGTCGGGATGCTCGAGCCTGAGCTCAAGCATCTCTTTTAGGGCGGGGGGCAGGTGTTCGGTGTCGAGGTTCTGGAAGGCTCTTTGCTGGCGGGCCGCGGCCGTCGCGGTGCGCCCGGCGTTGGCGGCGTCGAAGTTGGTGACGCGGTTGGCGTTGGCCTTGGCCTCGCCGAGGACGGCCCTGGCCTCGTACTCGAGGACGGCGTCGCTGAGGTCCATCTGGGCGAGTACGGTCGTCACGCCGTCTGCGCTCTTAGTGTAGGCGACCCACCGTCCGCGCCGGCGCACGACCTTCAGGGGCGCGCGGGAGAACCCGGCGCAGCGCCTTATGAACTCTTCTTCCCGATGGACGAACTCGAGGTGGTGGCCTCCGCGGACGCCGGGCCGGTTTACGGAGCCGGCGCCCTGGAATGCGCCGCGCAGGTAGCCGGCATGCTCGGCGGGAGTGCGCGCGGTGCGGGCGAACCTCAGCTCCTCGGACGCCTGTATCGCGCCGTTACCTGCGGTACGCACCGCGTAACGGGTCCGGCCGAAGCGGTCGGGTTCGATCGGTGAGAGCCTCGATTCAACCCCGAACTCCGAGCGCCACAACCGCACGACCGAGCGGGCGACGGCGGCGCTGGGGGTGCGTAGGATGACGCCGTCCTCGTCCCAGACTCCGGAGGCATCGACCAGGCCGGCGAGTTCGTGGCGGCCAACGGCGTTGGTAGCCGCGCCGGCGGCGAGCTGGCGGCGCACCTCAGAGGCGAACGAAGACAGCCTCGCACACCTCCCTCGCCAGCAGCCCAGGGTCGTGTCTGATGCCGCCACTGCTATGCTTCGAGAGCAGGTCTTTCTCCTTCACGCGCAGGCCCATCTCTCGCAAGCTTTCCCTATCGACCACGACGGGCGTGGCATCCTCGGCCTCGTAGCGGGCGAGCGTGTCGCGTGGCAAATCTCCCGCGTGGACGAGAACGTCGGTGACTACAGGCCCGACGTGATCCGTTATCGCCCGCACGTGGTCGGAGACCGTGAAGTCGCCCGTCTCCCCCTGCTGCGTCATCATGTTCGCGACGTAGATAACCGGGCCCGTGAAATCCTCCAAGGCCTCTTTCACCCCGCCGCCGAGGAGGGCCGGGATCGTGCTCGTAAAAAGGCTCCCAGGACCGAGCACGAGCACGTCCGCCCCTTCTATGGCCTCGATGACCCCCGACGGAGCCGGAACCCCGGAAGGCTCCACGGCGACCTCCGAGACCTGTTTTCCGGTCTCGTGGACCACGGACTCCCCGCGCGTCACGGTCCCGTCGGCGTAGCGCACGACTAGCGTCAGGCTCTCCATCGCGGCCGGAAAGACGCGGCCTTTGATCCTCAGGAATCGCGACGCCTGCTCGACGCCCTCGCAGAAACCCCCAGCCATGTCAGCGAGGGCGGCGATGATGATGTTGCCGACGCTGTGGTCGTTCAGATCTCCCGGCGCTTCGAAGCGGTAGTTGAAGACCTCGGCCAGCCTGCGGCGTCCCGCGAGCGCGATCAGGCAGTTCCTCACGTCGCCCGGCGGCGCGACCCCCAGCTCCTGGCGAAGCCGCCCGCTGGAGCCCCCGTCATCGGCAACCGTCACCACCGCCGTAAGGTCGCCGACGCTGTCCTTCAAGCCCCTCAGCAACACGGGCAACCCCGTGCCGCCACCGAACGCCACTATCTTCAAGTTCTCGACGCTACGCATGTGGACCGAGTATATCGCCAGCCGGAAACGTCTAGCCGGAAAGCCGCTCGCGGCCGTGCGGTTCGGCGAAGTCGAGGATCGGACCCTTCGGCACGATGCGGGTGGGATTAATGCTCTCGTGGCTCCGGTAGTAATGTTTCTTGATGTGGTCCATGTTCACCGTCTCCGCCACATTAGGCTGCTGATAAAGGTCCTTCGTGTAGTCCCACAGGTTCGGATAGTCCACGATACGCCTCAGGTTGCACTTGAAGTGGACGTGGTACACAGAATCGAAGCGCACCAACGTCGGAAAGAGGCACCAGTCGGCCTCCGTTATGCGGTCGCCGCAAAGGTAGCGCCGGCTGGACAGTACCTCTTCCCAGTGGTCCAGTCCGTCGAACACCTCCGTTACGGCCTCGTCGTACGCTTTTTGCGTGGTGGCGAAGCCGGAGCGGTAGACGCCGTTGTTGATGGGCTCGTAGATCGCGTCTATGGTCGCATCGATGTCGTCACGCAGATCCTCTGGCAAGAAAAAGGCGTCAGTGGTGGCGAACTCTTCGAACTCGGTATCGAGCATGCGCACGATCTCGCGCGACTCGTTGTTGACGATCGTCCCGGTCTCCTTGTCCCAGAGAACCGGCGTTGTAACGCGCCCCGTGTAGTCCGAATCGGCCTTCGCGTAGACCTCCCGCAGAAAGTCGGCGCCGTTCACGCTATCGGGAATAACACCGGGCTCGTCGTAGAAAGCCCAGCCATCCTCGCCCATAAACGATCCGACGGCCGAGAGCCCGATGGTGTCTTCGAGTCCCTTCAACCGGCGCATGATCGCCGTCCGATGCGCCCAAGGGCACGCCCACGCGATGTACAGGTGATAGCGACCCGCCTCAGCCGGAAAGCCGCTCTTCCCGTCCGCCGTAACCCGATCCCGAAAACTCGTCGCCTGGCGCACGAACCGCCCGTCGGTGTTCTTCCACTGCCTCTCGGTCTTCCACTCGCCTTCTACGAACGCTCCAGGCATGTCGCTCCCTTCGGTCGCTCTTAGCATTTCAACATTTCAGCGCTTGCTGTCGGTTTACTTTTGTCGGTTCACTTTGTCGGAAGAGTTTAGCCTCTGAGGGCCGGCGCTGGGGTAAAGGTTTTGCCGGACGCAGCACCGCCCGACCGAGCACTGGCTGAAATGCTGAAATGCTACTTCTCCACGTCCCTGTGCCTGACGAAGAGGTCTATCTCGGCATCCTCCTGCTTGAGACTCCTGGCCAGTTCTTCGGTGATGGCTACGGAGCGGTGCCTGCCGCCGGTACAGCCGACGCCGAGGGTGAAGTAGGTCTTGCCTTCCGCAGCGTAGCGGGGGATGAGGAAGGAGAGGAGATCGTCCGTCTTCTGCAAGAATCTCTGGCAGTCTTCGGCGCCAAGCACCGCTTCGCGCACGGGCGCGTCGTGGCCGGTGAGGGGTCTGAGGTCCGGGTCGTAGTGCGGGTTTGGCAGGAAACGGACATCGAGGAGGGTGTCCACGTCGAGGGGGGTGCCGTGTTTGAAGCCGAAGGAGATGAGGCTGACGGTCATCCTGTTGGAAAGGGACTCTGCGAGCTTCTTGAAACGCAGGCGGGTGTCGAGCGCGGAGTAGCCCGAGGTGTCGACTACGAGGTCGGCCATCGCCCTGACGTTGCCGAGGTCCCGCCTCTCGCGGCGTATGGCTTCCAGGACGTCTCCGTTGCGGGCTGCCGGATGGGGCCTGCGGCTCTCCTTGTAGCGCCTGAGGAGCGAGGCATCGTCCGAGTCGATGAACAGGATGCGGTGCTCCCAGCCCTCCGCCCCCTCCACGGCCTCCAAGTTCCGCTCGAGCTCCTCCCCGAAGTAGCGCCTCCCCCGGATGTCCACGACCACGACCAGCCCGTCAGGGCCTCCATTCCCCTGAGCCGTCGTCTCCATAACCGCCGGGATCATGCGCGGAGGCAAATTGTCTACACAAAAATACCCCGCGTCCTCGAAAGCCTGAAGCGCATTGCTCTTGCCCGCCCCGGAAAGACCGGTAATGATCACGACCCTGCGCCTGCCCGGAGCCCGAGAACCGGTAGCCCGCTCACCCACGCCGCGTCGTCCGACCCTCATGGGATGCACAAGCCATCTCGAAAATCGAGATTAGCACCACGAGTCACCGCACGCAATAGGCATCAGACTACAGGCATCAGGTATCAGGTTTGCTACCGTGCGATCCGTCGCCGTGCCGGGCAGGGATGCGACTGTACGCGCGATGGGGGTGGTTGGTGGGCGACATCGCGACGAGTGCTCATACCTGAAGCTTGAAACCTGTAGCCTGATGCCTATCTGTGCACTCTCGTGTGGACCTCGCGGGCGACCCTGCCCGGGAGCCCTGGCACGGCTTCGAGTTCTTCGAGCGAGGCGCTCAGGAAGGCTTCCGGGGTACCGAAGTGGGCTATGATTTTCTTTTTGCGTGCGGGGCCCACGCCGGGGAGGTCGTCGAGGACGGAGGCGGTCATGGCGCGTCCGCGCAGCTCGCGGTGGTAGGTGTTGGCGAAGCGATGCGCCTCGTCGCGGACGCGCTGGAGGAGGTGCAGCTCGGGCGAGTTGCGTTCCAGGATCACCGGTTTGGGACGGCCGGGTTCGAACACTTCCTCATCGCGTTTGGCCAGCGAGCGGAGTGGGATGTCGGGTAGCTCGTCGCCCACCTTCATCTCTTCGAGGACGGGCACGACGGCGGAGAGCTGGCCTTTTCCGCCGTCTAGTAGGATCAGGTCCGGTGCGGGCGTGAACTTTTCGTCGTTCTCCTTGAGGCGCTGGAGGCGGCGACGGATAACCTCGGCCATGCTGGAGAAGTCGTCGGCGCCCTCGACCGTGCGAATCCTGAACCTGCGGTACTCGCTCTTTGCCGGCCGGCCGGCCTGGAACACGACCATCGAGGCCACGGAATTGGTCCCCATGGTGTTGGAGATGTCGTAGCACTCTATCCTGACAGGGAGCTTGGGGAGTGCGAGCTCTTCGAGCAGGCCGTCCAGCGTGGAGGCGACCCTACTCCGTCTTGCCTCATCCAGCGCCCGCTCGTGCTCGAGACCGAGCTCCGCGTTACGCACAGACATCTCTAGGATGCGGCGCTTGTCCCCACGCCTGGGCCGGCGGACCTCCACGCGCGTCCCCCTGAGGCCCGAGAGGTGCTCGGCCAGCGTCGCGAGCTCGCCCTCGCGCTCGGCGGACTGGACGAGCACTTCGCGTGGAACGGCCGCGGTGCCGTAGTACTGGGGGACGAATTGGAGCGCCACGTCCTCTGCGGACGACTCGCCGTAGTTGTCGAGGAGGAAGGAGTCGCGGTTGACGATCTGGCCTTCGCGCACGGCAAAGACCTGCACGCACGCGGTCTCGCCCTCGGCGAAGGCCCCGAAGGCGTCGAAAGAGTCTTCCGAGGCGATGGTGGCCTGCTGGCGGTCGCGGACGTAGGTGAGGGCGGCGACCTCGTCGCGCAGCTTCGCGGCCCGCTCGAAGTCCATCTCGCGGGCTGCCACGCGCATGGCCTCTTCGCGGTCCCGGATCAAACCCCCCACCCGGCCTTCGAGGAAGTCGATAACGTCCGAGACGATGCCATCGTACTCCTCCTTCGTAACCGCCCCAATGCAAGGCGCCACCGAGCGCCCGATGTGGTAGTTGAGGCATGGCACCCCGCTCCTGCGCCCCGGCTCGGGACCGCGGCACTTGCGGAAAGGGAACGTTTTGTTCAGCACGTCGAGCGTAGCATGGACGCTGCCCGCGCTCGGGAAGGGCCCGAAGTAGCGGTGGCGCGGGTCGTGGGCCGCGCGCGTGGCGAAGACCCTAGGGTACTCGTCCCCGGTCGTAACCACTATGTAAGGGTAGCTCTTGTCGTCTTTGAGGGAGGCGTTGAAGCGGGGCCTGTGGCGTTTAATTAGGTTAGCTTCGAGGACCAGAGCCTCGGTCTCGCTGCCGGCGACGATGAAGTCTATCTGCCTGACGCGTTCCCTGAGCTCCGCTATCTTCGGACGGCCGTCGCCCGAGCGGTTGAAGTAGTTCGCCACCCTGCTTCGCACGTTCTTCGCCTTGCCCACGTAGATGACCCTGTCCTTGGCGTCCTTGAAGAGGTAGACGCCGGGCGAGGTGGGAAGGTGGGATCTATCAGGAAAACCGTTCTCGGACATCGCAGCAGATTATACCGCGAAGGGCCGTGGCTTCCCGGTCAGCGGGGCTTGCGTCGAGGTCCGCGAGGCTGGATCTCGGCGCCGGGTGGAATCATATCGTCTCCGCCAGCCCTGGCGTAACCGGCCCCACTCACGTACCCGCCGACGGCCGCCGAAACTGTAGAAACCATGGCCCCAAGAACGCCGAGGGAATCGAAGTCCGTCGCCACGACGCCGAGCCCCGCGACCACGGCGAGCACAGCTCCGACGGTTGCGAGGTTGCGCCGCCGTTCGAAGTCCGCGTTCTTGCTGTAGAGGGCGTAGATGACGAGTCCGGTAGCAACCAGTGTCAGCGGTACGAAGGCGTAGTAGGCAAAGGTGCCTCCGAGGTCGGAGAAGAGGACGATACGGAAGGCTTGATCCCTCTCGTCGAGCCCGAAAGCGATGGCGAGCCACTCCAGGCCGAAGAAGCCGCTGTAGCCTATCAGGGCCCCCACGCCCGCCCCTAGTCGGGTCCCACGCTTGCGCGGCGTTCTGAAGGTACGTGCTCCGAGCACGGCTGCGAGCGCCATGCCGGGCAGGATCAAGGTCGTCCCGAGAAATGCGAGCCTGGGCGGTAGATAGCCGAAGAGGGCCCCGCTGCCGAGGTACCTCGACGGCAGCACGAGGAGGAAGTTAACCAGGAGAAACACGAGCATCCCCATGTACACCCAGGTGATGCACCCGAACGCCCGGCGGTATTTCGGTCGCAGTCCCGTGCGCTCCTCCGGCGCGGAAGAGCCGTTGCGGCTATCCGACACGTTCCCCGGCGACTGCCGCGGACTCGAAGTGGGAGATCAGGGTCGGGGCGACGTCCGTGATCCTGTGCGGAGCCGGCACGCCGCTCGCAAGCACGAACACCTCGGAGTCGCTGGCGTGCAGCGAGCCGTGATCGCTCGCCGTGTGGTACCCGCCGGAAATCTCACCGAACGTATATCCCGGAGACGCCGAGAGCACTACGTCCCCGCACCTCGACGAGCGCAGACACCCCCACAACCGCTCCAGCGCGTCGGGATAATCGCCGTAGCGCAAGAGCCCACCGGAGACCTCGATGTCCAGGGCGAGCAGGTCGCCTTCGAGGTCCCAGGAGCGTCCGAACGGGTCGGCTGGTCCCGAGCCCGGCCTGAAGCGGACCTCGCGTCCGGGCCTGCGTACCGTCGCCCATCCCTCCTCCATCCAGGCCGCAAGGTCCACACCACGCCGTCCGACCAGTCGTTCGACGACCGAGTCCAGCTCGACGTCGTCACGGAGGTACAGGAGCGCCGAACGTCCGTTCGGGACGACGACGATGGTCGCGCCGTTGCCGAAGCGGGCCTTTACTCCGGAGGAGACGGTCTGGCCCGGCATCGTATGCAGGTCCACGTAGCGATTCTTAAGGAGTAACGGCGCGTGTCCGTGGTCCGAGAGCGCGAGGACGGCGTAGTCTTCGAGCACCCGGTCTATCCCGCCTCCGGCCTCGAAGATCCTGGCGACGTACTCGTCAGCGGTCGCGAGCCAGCGTCGCTGGGCTTCCAGCCCGTGGTGGTGGGCTATAGAGTCGCCCTTAAAAAAGTAGACGAGGTTGAAGGGCACGGCTTTTTCTTTGAGGAGCATGGCCCCGACCCTGGCTGCGTAGTCGTCGTTGATGCCGACGGAGCGGAGGACGCCGCCGTTGGCCTTGCGCCCGCTGAAGCCTGTGTCGCGGCTGTAGAAAAGGTCGCCCATAAAGTATTCTTTCGGGCCTTCCACGGAGGGGCCGAGGTAGCGACCGCCCTTCAGGTAGCCTTCCAGGGTCTTCATCCGGATGGGGTGGGTGTGCGGTCCGCGCCTGACGGGGAAGTTGACGCACGCGCCGTCGAAACCGCGGTCGTGCAACGTCTCGAAGAGGGTCGCGGCGTGCAGGTCGTCGCGGTTCATCCGCCAGACGTTGTTGTGGAACACCTTTATGGGGCCACTCGCCATCACAGTCTCTGTCATGGCGCCGTAGACGACAACCCTCCGCTCGTCGTCGTCGTACCAGGCGTGCCCCACGATGCCGCTCCTTGCGGGCGCCTCTCCGGTAGCTATCGCGGCCGTCGCCGGCGGGGTGATGCTGGGGAAGACCGAGACCGCGTCCCAGAGCGCCTCTCCCCTCTCGGCGAGGACGCCCAGGTGTGGCGCCTCACCGTCGCGGATGGCCGCGCGCAGCACGTCGGGCCTGATGCCGTCGAGCACGAGGAGCAGGGCAGGTTTTGGCGTATTGTTCTCGGCGTTCGTCAAGTCCGGTTTATTCTACCCTTTCGAACGCCCGTGGGAAGGAACCCCGACACACTCCGCGCGGCAGACGCCTGCCAGGAAAAGACAGAAAGGGAGCCCCGGACGGGCCCGGTTACTGACCGGCTGCGGATGAGGCGCTGGAAGGTGCAGCTTGCTGGCCTGCCTTAGATGAGCCGCTGGAAGGTGCAGCTTGGCGGCCCGCCTTCGGTGCGGCATTGGAGGGGGCATCCTGCCCTCCCGCAGCGGGCGAGGCGGATTCCTGCCCGCCCGCCGCTGGAGCAGACCCCCCGCCGCCCGGCTCCGGCGAGGCGGCAGGTTCGGGAGAAGCCGATGGAGCGGCGCCACCGCCAGGATTACCGAAGACAGGCTGGTCACCCCCGAACGGGTTCCCGTTCCGCCGCAAGCGGTCGAGGGGGCCGGTCTGGCCTGCCCCGCCGGTGTTCATCGTGCCACCCGAGAGCGAGGAGCCCGCGCCCGTACCGCCGTAGCCCAAGGGATGGACACCGGGGGTGGCGCCGTACGAGCACTCGGCCCAAAGACCGCAGGAGAGGCTGTTGCCGATCAACTTCTCGGTCCCCCACACGAGACCCATACAGATCACGAACGCAACCGCGGCGGCCAGGAGCCCCTTCATGAGGATGGAGTGCCGGGGGAGGGTCGGCAGATTGGAGAACCAACTCAGAGCCGCCCGCATCCTGCCCACGAAGTTGTCCCGGAGATCCGGACGTCCCGGCACGGTAGCCCCGGCATTCCCCTGCTGCTCGCGGCCCGAGCGCAGCTTCTTGGGTACCTGCTTCACACGGCCCGTAAGCGTCTCGAGGTACGCGCGCAGGATCGCCGACCCGCCCGTGACGAGCATGGCCGTAAGGGCGGCGCCGAGCATCGTGCCCGCAACCCCGAACTTGGAGGTCACGAAAGAGGCCCCCGTGGCCGCGAGGCCGGCCGACATGATCTGGGGCGTGGAGACTACCGGATTTCCACTGTTCGCACTCACGGCTGTTGAATCTATCAGGACGCCCACGCGGTTTCAAAGGGTGCCGGGTGGTTTCTCCGAAGAGATTTCCATAGTCCGCCTGTGGCGGCCGACGACGGCCCGCAGTTAGAATGTCCCGCAGGCAAACACGGGAGGGGTAGAGGCATGTCGGAGCCCGAAAACGCGAAGTTCGCGGAACTCTTCGAGGTGATAAGGACCTACTCCCAGGGGACCTACGATCACCAGGACAAGGCGCTCCAGATTATCGCCGGAACCTACGTCTTTATGTTCGAGAAAGAAGAGATGCCCGACGCGCGCCCCATCGTGGACAGCATCCTGGAGCAGTACGACTACGTCTTTACCACCCTGGAACGCGGCAACCTCGACCCCTTGAGCGTCGACGCCGTGGTGAGGGTCGCCCTCTACAGGGATGAGTACATGGAGTGGGGCATCAACCGCCTGGGCCGCGTCCTGGAGAGCCTCCACCGCCGCTCCCGCGCCGACGAGACCTACGCCGACTTCGTCGAGGACTCCGCGACCGTGATCCGCGGCCTCGAAAGCATCGTCGCCGGCTCGGCCCTGGAGGAGATCGTCGAAGGCGTTGACGGCGAGTAGCCAGTACGCTGCGCCTTTGCGGGCTCCGCTTTCAGCATTTCAGCTAGTCAGTACTTCGGCTACTTTCTCCCGCTCGTGGTCGGGTGTGGCGCATTGCCCTGAACTCTGCCAGAAACCCTGTTGATGCCTGAAACCTAGCGCTGGGGTCGTTGGTATCATCCTGGTTATGACCACCGAAGATCCGGAAGTGCGAGCTACGCCCGGCCCTCTGTTCGGGAAGGGACGCTGGTCGCTCTGTTTGCTTGGGGCCTGATCGTGCTGGCATTTTCCGCGGGAGGCCTCGCGGACGTGACGAGATTCTGGTGGCTAGTCCTCCTCTTCGGTACGGCGGCGCCCGTCACGCTGGTGGCGGTGCGCGGCTAGGCCTCGAGAAGGGATGCTGTCGATGGAGTGCGCAAGGCGCCGAGCGAGAGCTGCTCGGCGCCTTGCGCGAGCACGGCGAGCTGACCCCCACCTCGGCGGCGATGCTCATCCCCCTTACCGCCGCCTCGGCGGCCAGGAACCTACAGAGGAGACTCGCGCAGGAGGCTCGCGCGCGAGGGGCACCTGGAGGCCAGGGTGGGGGACGGGGCTATCGTGTATGCCCTGCGCGAACGCGACCGTCTCGCACTCTCCGAACTGCCACCGGAGATCACGGACGAAGATGATCCGGTCGAAGCAACACCGGTCGAGTCCTTGGAGGAGCACTTGAGCAACCGGGAATTGACGGTTCTGGATCTGCTGGCCGACAGGTGCACCAACAGAGAGATCGCCCAGAGACTCTTCATCGCCCCGGGGACCGTCAAGGCCCACGTGGCGAGCATCTATTGCAAGCTCGAAGTCGACTCCCGCGCCGAGGCCGTCTCCAGGGCTAGAGACCTCCACCTCCTCGAATAGACCGAACTCCCGTCGGGCTGTTTTGACCGTAACAGCCCCCGTTACCCGCCACTTTAGGGCATTCGGCCGATACCGTTAACCCCAGATTAGCACTACCTTCGACGGTGTCGTACACGATCAAGACGCCGTGCGAGAGGTAGGAGGGTATGCGGGGGATCAGGGACAGGATGAGGCGGCGGCCGGCCGCGTGATACTTCGCCATCGCACCGGGAATTGAGCTTGTGGTCGTGGCGGTCTTCCTTTTTAGTTGCGCCGCCGAAGTGCTGGAAGTTGCCATACGGGCCACGGGCCTCGGGCAGAGGACCGACTTCGTCTCCACCGGTCGCCTCGTCGCACTGGAGCCCGAGTCCTGGCTCGATGTATTACTCTCGATGCTACAACCACTCTCGCCGGACATAGCCACGTTCGTCGTGGCGGGTCTTGCTTTCGGGCTGGGGGCGTGGTGGTCCTCGTGGGTCGCTACCGTTTCTGGAGCAAAGATGTCGGGTGGTGGAGGAGCCTGCGGGTTTGGGGGCTTATGTTTTTCACTTTCCTCGCGATGTCGCTCGCCACAGCAGGACTGAACTACCTATTTGCCCCGTCAGGCTGCTTCGAGTGGGTCAACACGCCCATCCTCTCGTGGTCGTTCCCGCCGGCCCTTCTGGCTTCGATCTTCCTCGACATCGGAAGAGTAACGGAGGAGACCGGCTGGTGCGGGTTCGCCCTGCCCCTCTTGCAGGGCAGGATGACGTCGCTCGTGGCGACCCTGATCGTCGGCCTCATTTGGGGCGTGTGACACTTCCCCGCGAGGCCCGACATCCTCGCGGGCGCCTACGGCCTGTGGGGTGGCGCGCTGCTCCTCGGCATCCTCCTCGTCCGGTTCCTGTTCCTCTCCATCGTGATGACCTTTTTCTACCACCGCGTCGGTGGAAGTACCCTTATCGCAATATCCATGCACGGCCTACACAACGACTCCATGTTCTTGCAGGGAAGGATAAACGCCGAAGGTCTCCTTCCCTACGTAACCTCCGAGCTGACCTTGCTCGCGCCGCGCGTGGTCGTGGCTTGCATCTTGCTGTTCATCTCGGGACGCAGACTTGGCCTGGAAAAGGCCGGACCGCCGGTGCGTAATGCGTTTAGACG
This sequence comes from Actinomycetota bacterium, assembly GCA_046733115.1. GTDB lineage: Bacteria > Actinomycetota > Rubrobacteria > Rubrobacterales > Rubrobacteraceae > Rubrobacter_D. The sequence goes on from JBKPOM010000294.1 coordinate 18,998, forward strand.
CGGCTTACGGGGGCGCTTCGCGAAGCGCCCCCGTAAGCCGGTTTAGCCCGCAGCGACAACCTCCGGCATAAGGCCGCGCAGGAAGCGGCCCGTGTGAGATTCGCCTACGTTTGCGACCTCTTCCGGAGTTCCCGTCGCGATGATCTCGCCGCCGGCGTCGCCACCCTCGGGGCCGAGGTCGATGACGTGATCCGCGGAACGTATCACGTCGAGGTTGTGCTCGATGACGATGACGGTGTTTCCCGCGTCGACGAGCCTGTGCAGGATCGAGAGCAGCTTCTCTACGTCGGCGAAGTGGAGTCCCGTCGTCGGCTCGTCCAGGATGTAGACGGTCTTGCCCGTCGCCCGCTTGCCTAGCTCGCTCGCCAGCTTGACGCGCTGGGCTTCGCCACCCGAGAGCGTGGTCGCGGGTTGGCCTAGTCTGACGTAGCCGAGGCCGACGTCGCGAAGGGTGTCCATGCGGCGTGAGATCGCCGGCACGGGGGCGAAGAACTCGCAGGCCTCCTCGACGGCCATGTCCAGGACGTCGGAGATGGACTTGCCCTTGTAGGTGGCGCGCAAGGTCTCGTTGTTGTAGCGGCGTCCCTTGCAGACCTCGCACGGGACGTACACATCGGGAAGGAAGTGCATCTCTATGCGGATCTGTCCGTCACCCCGGCATGCCTCGCACCGGCCTCCCTTAACGTTGAACGAGAAGCGGCCTGGCTTGTAGCCCCTGATCTTGGCCTCAGGCGTCGAGGCGAAGAGCTGGCGGATGTGGTCGAAGACTTTGGTGTAGGTCGCAGGGTTGGACCTGGGCGTCCTGCCGATAGGACTCTGGTCTATGTCTATGACCTTGTCCACGTCCTCGACGCCCCTCAAGCCCGCGTGCCGCCCCGGACGGTGCTTGCCGCGGCTTACGGCGTTCGCGAGGGCCTTGTACAGGATCTCGTTCACGAGCGTGCTCTTCCCCGACCCTGAAACCCCCGTGATGCACGTGAACACCCCGAGCGGGAACTCCACGTCCACGCTCTTGAGGTTGTGCTCTACCGCCCCGAGCAACGTTATGGAACCCGTCGGTTCCCGCCGCTCTTCGGGAGGCTCTATCCGGCGCCGTCCCGAGAGGAAATCGCCCGTCACGGAACGCTCCTCGGCCTCGATGTCCTCGATGCTGCCGGCGGCGACGATCTCACCCCCGTCCACCCCGGCGCCAGGACCCACATCGACCACGTAATCCGCGTCGCGTATGGTCTCCTCGTCGTGCTCGACGACGAGGAGCGTGTTCCCGAGGTCCCTTAGCTTCTCCAGCGTCGTCAAGAGCCGCCTGTTGTCCCGCTGGTGCAACCCGATGGAGGGCTCGTCCAGAACGTAAAGGACACCGACGAGGCCGCTCCCGACCTGCGAGGCGAGCCTGATCCTCTGCGCCTCGCCCCCCGAGAGCGTTCCCGCAGAGCGACTCAGCGTCAGGTACCCGAGGCCAACGTCGACCAGGAAGCCGAGGCGTTCCCTGATCTCCTTTACCACCCGCTCGCCGATGATCCACTCCCGCGTGGTGAACCCCACGTCGTCGAAGAAGCGCTGCGCGTCCGTAACAGAAAGCTCCGTGAACTCGAAGACGTTCTTGCCGCCGACCGTCACGGCCAGGGCCTCCGGCCTGAGCCTGGCGCCCTTGCATTTCGGGCAGGGGACGTGGCTCATGAACTCTTCGATCTTCTCCCGCCTGTACTCCGAATCGGTCTCGGCGTAGCGCCGTTCGAGGTTGCCGACGACGCCGTCGAACCTGGTCATGTACTGCCTGCGCCGGTTGTAGCGGTTGCGGTAAGAGACGTAGATGCGGTCGCCGTTGGTGCCGAACAGGATGAGGTTCTTGTGCTCCCCGGGGAGCTCGCGCCACGGGACGTTCAAATCTATCCCATACTTCTCGGCGAGCGCGCCGAGCACGCTCGCGTGGTACTCGGTCTGAGAGTTTGCCCACGGCACCACGGCCCCCTCGTTGACGCTAAGATCTTCGTTGGGGACGACGAGATCGGGGTCTATCTCGAGGCGGCTCCCGAGGCCGTCGCAGCGGTCGCAGGCGCCGTGCGGGCTGTTGAACGAGAACGTGCGCGGCTGTATCTCCGCGATCGAAGCCCCGCAGTTCGTGCACGTGAAGCTCTCGGAGAAGAGCATCGACTCGCCGGGCCCGTCGCCCGCGACGGTCTCGATCTGGACGAGCCCCTCGGCTAGCTTCAGGGCGGTCTCGACCGAGTCCGTGAGCCGGCGCTCTATGCCCTCCCGGATCACAAGCCTGTCCACCACGACCTCGATGTCATGCTTGTAGTTCTTGTCCAACCCGAGGTCGACCGGAAGCTCGTGCACCTCTCCGTCCACCCGGACGCGGGCGAAGCCCTGCTCGGCGTAGTCGTTGAGCTGCTTACCGTACTCGCCCTTGCGACCCCGCACGACCGGCGCGAGCACCAGAAAGCGCGTCTTCTCCGGAAGCGTCAAAACCTTCTCGACCATCTGCTGCGGCGTCGAAGACGCCACGGGAAAGCCGCAGACGTGGCAGTGTGGCCTTCCCGCGCGGGCGTACAGCAGGCGGAGGTAATCGTAGATCTCCGTCACCGTCGCAACCGTAGACCGCGGGTTGTTCGACGTGGTTTTCTGGTCTATGGAGACCGCTGGCGATAGGCCGTCGATATGGTCGACGTCGGGCTTATCCATCTGGCCTAAAAACTGCCTCGCATACGCCGAAAGACTTTCGACGTAGCGTCGCTGCCCTTCGGCGTAGATCGTATCGAAAGCCAGCGAAGACTTTCCGCTCCCCGAGAGCCCGGTCACGACCACCATCACGTCGCGCGGCAAGGAGACCGTTATGTCCTTCAGGTTGTGTTCGCGCGCCCCACGCACGACGATCTGGTTATCCGTGATCTCTATTCACCCCACATTTTCGGCACGCCTTTGGCAAGTATACGGCCCCCTGTTGGGAGCCCAAAGAAGCAGTTCGCTTTTGGACAAGATTTTACCATCTGAAAGGCCCACCTCTGTAAACCGGTTTGCCATTTCCGGTCCAGGGTCCCAAAATAACACGCGCCGGTTACACCACGTCGCGAACGGAGCCTGTAGTGATCCTGAAGGACTTCTCCCGCATCCTTCTAGAAGAATTGGAGGCGGACTGCCCGCTCCCCGGCGACGCGACCAGACGCGTGCGCGGCCTCGCGGTCGACGAACCGATCAAAGGTTGGATCTCCTCGGACGAAGCGGCTTTAACCGACCGGGAAATCCTCGACGAGGACTTCTTGAAGGGCGTAGCCTCCGCCGGCTCCCCAGCCATCATCTGTCGCCGGGAGGGCGGGGCGCGGCCCGAAGCCGTAGAGCAGGCCGCCGCGCTCGGGCTCGGCCTATTCCTGATCGCCCCGGACGTTCCCCTCAAGCGCCTTTTCGAGGTCTTCTCCCAGGATGACGGGCTGCTGCTGCTCTCCCACGGCGCGGGCCGGGCCCTTCTGGAGAGCGCCGGCGGCGAGACAAAGGTCGAAGAGCTGACCGGCAGGATCTCCGGGATGCTCGGACGCTCCGTCGTCATAGAGGACCCCGTAGGACGCCTGATCGCCGGCTCCGGCAACACCTCGGAAGGCAACCGTCTCTATGCGACGCTCGAAGAGGAGGGCTGGCGGGCCTCCAGGGGCAAAGGCATCGACGAGACCCGCCGAGAGCGGCGCGACCGCTACGCGAGGCTCCCCGACGGCTACCTCTCCGTGCCCGTCGAGCGCTGGCGGGTCGAGGAGGGCGAGATGTTCTGGACCCCCATCGGCGCCGGCGCACCGGCGGGGTACCTCTGGATCGACCTCGACGGCGCCCACCTCAAGCCGGAAGACGTCGTCCTCCTGTACTGGGCCAGGCTCGTCCTGGAGGCAGAATTAGGCAAGGAGCGCATACGCCTGGAGACCGAGCTGGGCTTCAGGGGGGACTTCGTGGACGACCTCGTAAGCGGCCACTACGGCTCAGTCGAACTCCTCCTGCAACGCGCCCGCTACCTCGGCGCCGACCTGTCCGAAGGAGCCCTGGTGATGGTCGTCGACATAGACGACTTCGCACACTACCTCGCTCGCCGTAAACCCAAAGAGCCCGCCATCCAGGAACTCAAGCGACGCCTGGCCGACGCGGTGCGCCTGCAGATCCGCCAGCACTTCTCGAACTTCCTCCTCGGCCCACGCTCCGACAACGTCATCCTCTTCCTCGGTCCTGCCGAAGGAGAGGAGCCCGACGAGTTGCTAGAGAATGCGCAACTGCTGGCCAGGGGCGTACAGCGCTACGTCAAGGGGCTCCTCCCTGACCTGACCGTCTCCGTCGGCATCGGCGGCTACAAACGAGATCCGTCCCAGCTCCGCGAGGCCTACTCAGAGGCCGGGGTGGCGCTCGAGATCGGGCACCGCATCCACGGGCCCTCCTCCGTCTCGACCTTCGGCGAAACGGGAACATACAAGCTCCTCTTCAGGGTGCTCCAGGAGAACCCCGAAGAGCTGGAAGCCTTCTATGGCGAAACCTTAGAGCCCGTCGTCCTCTACGACTCGCGCTACGGCACAGAGCTCGTCCAGACCCTCATAACCTACCTCGGCAACGACGCCTCGACCGTGAGAACGGCCGGAGACCTCTTCGCCCACCGCCACACCATCCGCTACCGCCTCGACCGCGTAGGCGAACTCACAGGCCTCGACGTGGACAAGAGCGCCGACCGCGAACGCCTCACTCTGGGCATAAAAGCCATGCAGCTCCTGGGCCGCGTCCCCGAAAGACCATCGAGCTTCTCGGATAGGTAGCACTTCAGCGAGTCAGCATTTCAGGTTGCTCGCTGTTCGAACCTCTTTGGCCGGCTCGTGTAGCCTGGCACATGACGCGTCCCGGCTGCGCTATTCGCAGCATTACTGACAGGCTGAAGTGCTGACTGGCTGAGAGCCGCGAAGCGGCGTGCTGACTTGTACATCCGCCGGAACTTGAGCATCAGGCGGTGAAGCTATCTTTGTACATCTGGCTAAAGACCGCTTCCGTGGTGGTGCCTAGACTATGTTCCATAAGTATATACCCTGATGAGGAGGAAGCTTTTGCGGAGGCTTGCGTTATTATCGATGGCGGTTTTGTTGCTGGTGCTCGCGCTACCGGGGCTGGCTTTTGCCCAGAAAGGTCCTTCGACGGCGGAGCTCTCGCTGGCGATGGACACGGTGTGGGTGATCGTGACGGCGTGCCTGGTGTTGTTCATGCAGGCGGGGTTCGCGATGCTCGAGGTCGGCTTCTCGCGGATGAAGAACGGCGGTAGCGTGGTCGCGAAGATCCTTGTCAACCTGGCGATCGCGGCGCTGCTGTTCTGGGCCGTCGGGTTCGCGCTGGCCTTCGGCACGGGCAACGCGCTCGTCGGCACCGAGGGCTGGTTCCTCGCGGTTCCTGCTGGGCAGGTCAATGATGTTTACGCGGGGCTTTCGTGGACGCAGGTTCCGCTCTCGGCCAAGTTCCTCTTCCAGGTCGCCTTCTGCGCGGCCTCGCTCGCCATCGTATGGGGCACCATGCTCGAGCGGACCAAGTTCGCCGTGTACGTAGTCTTCGCGGTCGTCTTCGCCGGCCTCATCTACCCGATGGTGGGACATTGGATCTGGGGCGGCGGCTGGCTGACCGAGCTCGGCATGCAGGACTTCGCCGGCTCGACAGTCGTTCACCTCTCCGGCGCCATGGCCGCGCTCGCGGGAACCCTGCTGCTCGGCCCGCGTCTTGGCAAGTACGACGACGACGGCCGTCCCGTGACCATCCCCGGCCACAACATGCCCCTCGCCGTTCTCGGCGTCCTGATACTCTGGATCGGCTGGTGGGGGTTCAACCCCGGCTCGACGATGGCCGCTACACCACAGATCGCCGACATAGCGCTCACGACGAACCTGGCCGCGGCGGCGGGCGTTCTCGGTGCGATGGGGATGAGCTACCTGTATAGGCGCAACGTTGACGTGGGGATGGGCGGCAACGGCGCCATCGCGGCCCTCGTCGCCATCACCGCTCCGTGCGCCTTCGTCGTGCCCTGGGCTTCGATCGCGATCGGCTTCGTCGCAGGCATCATCATGTACGCGACGCTCTTCTACGTGGACAAGATCGGGGTCGACGATCCCCTCGGCGCGATCGCGGCACACGGCATGGGCGGTGTCTGGGGCACGCTCTCCTGCGGCCTGTTCACCACCCCGGCCCTCGCCGCGGTCGGCGAGCCTGGCCTTTTCTACGGCGGTGGCCTCTACCAACTCGGCATCCAGGCGCTTGGCATCGTCGCTGCGGGCGGCTTCGTGTTCATCGCCTCGCTCGCGGTCTTCGCCGCGCTCAAGGCGACCATCGGCATCAGGGTGAAGCCCGAGCAGGAACTTGACGGCCTCGACATCCACGAGCACGGCGTCTTCGGTTACCCGGACCTCGTCGCAACCGACTACCAGAACGGGAGCGGTCAGATCCCGGATGCAGTAGAAGGAACAGCTTAGAAGCGACAAAGCTTGCACCGCCGGATCTCCTCCGGCCGGTGTTTTTTTACGTCTACCCGACAACATCTGTAACGCAGTCTTGTATGCTGGGGTGAGAGGCGAACCGCGAGCGGCACGGAGGGAAGCTTGGAAGGACCTATAACGCAGGCCACCGGCCACAACAACACTATCGTCGCCGTCTACGGGGACCGCATCGAACTCAAAACTGGCTGGCAATCCCAGAACATAGAGAGCGTCGGCCTTCGCGACGTCTCCCTGATCAGCATCAAAGGCCTGATAAACGTCACCCTCACGATAGAGACCAACAAGGGACGCGTCTACCAGCTAAACCGCATGGCCCTCCCCGACGCCCGCAGGATCAAGAACACCTTCGAACAGCAGAAAAAGAGGGCCAGTCTCTACGAGTAGCATTTCAGCTCTTCAGCATTTCAGCTTAGTTTAGTTGAAACCTGATGCCTGTAGCCTGATGCCTCGGTTTGCGGGAGGCACGGCGATGGCGGTTCGTGAATCGCCCCTACAGGTTTTTTCGTTCCATTGGGAGCAGGCAGCGGATGCCGGTGGGGATCGTGCGTATTACGGCGCCTTCGATTCTGTCACGGTTTTTGGCGTAGAGGATACCTAGCGCGATGAAGGCAAGCCTGGCCACAGAGAAGGTGAACGGAAAGAGGAGGAATCTTCGAAGATTCCCACGCGAGATGCCCCACGTATCCGAACACGCCCGCGGCTCCGAACACTACGAACAACCGCCGCTGCAACAGTACGGAGAGCAGTATGAGGCCCGCGTTGATGAGACCGTAGAGGAACCAATCTAGCTCGCTTCCACCCTCAAGGAGGGTAAGCCCACCCCAGAAATCGAACATCCCGAAGAGGTACCCCAAAACGCGAAGTCCTCCTACGTGCGCCGATCCACCAGGTACGCTCCCGCCAACACGACGAGTCCGAAGACGAGCGATACCACCTGGTAACCCTGCGCCTCGTAGTAGTGGCTGCCTTAGATGAGCGGCGTGAGGTCCATGGACATGAACCACAGCGCAAAGGCGATGGGCGCGGTGAGGAACGGGAACCGGAAGTACCGGAGGGCGACGAGGCCGGCGGCCACCGTACCGACCTCCATCGGGAACCATACGCCCTTGATGTAATAGTAGAAGTCCCGCTACTCACCGGGTACCCCCTACAACCATGCCCCCGTCATCGTCTCGAAGCGGTAAATGGCCAGCGGCGTCATGCACGCGGCCGCCGTAACGAGGAGTCCGCTCGGGACTTTGAGGTCCTTGTCACGCCACAGCAAACCGCCGGCGACCACGAAAGCGAGCGCGTAGGAAAGCGAGATCGCGAGTATTCCCCCACCACCGAACCTCCTCAGCCGAGGGTCATGAACCAGGTCATGGCGGAGACGACGACCAAGGCCCCGAAGTAGTAGGCGACGTGCGGAAGATCGAAGCGCGGGCGATCCGCGTTACGCCCCTCCAAAGCGCGCCAAAGATCCTCCGCCTGACCCTCCGAGATCACACCCTCCGAAACCGCCCAGCTAAGGTCTTTCCTGCTTACCTTCATCTCTTCACCTCGCCCGTTGTTCATCCACTGTGTATTTACAGTGTAAATTTACACTGTAAATACAGCGCTTATACTGTAAGCTGTCAAGGGGACTAGCTGAGGGAGGTTTCCATGGCGGTTGTGAAGCGACGGCCGTTGAGCCGGCGGCAGATACTAGAGGCGGCGATTCGGTTTGTGGATCGGGAGGGGTTGGAGGCTCTCTCGATGCGAAAGCTCGGGAGTGAGCTTGGGGTCGAGGCGATGTCGCTCTACAACCACGTGCCGAACAAGGGTGCCTTGCTGGAAGGGATGGTCGAGATCTTGCTCGGCAAACTTCAGATACCGCCCGAAAGCAAAGGTTGGGAGAGACGGGTCAAAGACGCTTACCGAGCGTTTCGGCGGCTCGCCCGCGAGCACCCGAACGTCTTCCCGCTGCTCGTCGTCCGTCCGCCGGACAACATGGACGAGTTCTGGCTCGTCGAGGAGTTCCTCAAGACGCTCGGGGAGGCCGGCTTCGACCCCGAGACAGCATTGTACGCCTTCCGTGCGCTTTCCAGCTACGCGTCGGGCTACGCGATGGCGGAGATCCGAGGCTTCGCCATGGAACCGGCGGGCAGCCGTCTCGGTGCCTCCACGCTGCCGCGGGACGACTTCCCCCACATCCACGAGCTTGACGGTCATCTGGAGACGGTGGATCACGACGCGGAGTTCGAGTTCGGCCTAGACCTGATCATCGCCGGCCTCAAGGAAAAGCTCTGAGAGGGCCTACCGGATACACTCCCCGTATGCTGTACGGTACGATCTCTTGTACGAAGGCGTGTAGAGGGACACGCCGGTGAGGCGTTTCGCCGACCAGCGTCCCCTCTACTTTTCCGTCGTGATCACGCTGCTTTTGTTCGGGGTCACGTTCGTGTGCCGGGCTGTTTTCCCGAGGGTGCCGGTGGGGAACATCGCGAAGCTGCCGCAGAAGGCCTTCGAGCCGCCCGAGGGGCTCGGCCTGATCCTCTCAGACATGAAGAGCCCGGACACCCTGTTCTGGGCGCTGGCCATCGTGCTAGGCCTCGTACTGCTCGCCTGGACCGGCTGGTGGGCCGACGCAGGCTTCACCCGACCCTCGCGGTGGCGGAACATGCGGCTCCTCGCCTTCCCCCTGCTCATCTGCGTACTGACCCTCTCTGGCGGCGTCTTCACCTCGGGTCCCGCCGCCCTCACGTCCACGTTTCTCGCCGTGCTCGTCGCCACGCTCGGCGAGGAGATCATCTTCCGTGGCCTCCTTTGGCGGGCGCTGGTGCACAAGGGCCCGGTACTGACCGTGATCCTGACCTCCCTGCTCGCGGGCCTGCTCATCCTTGGCAGGACCGCGACGGACGGCCCCTGGCCCGAAGCTGTACGCCTCGCGGCCCTGACCTTCTGCGGTGGCTTCACCTACGGCACCCTCCGCTGGCGTACCACCTCCATTTGGCCCGTCGTTCTGGTCCACACCGCCTTCGCCTTCGCTGTGGGCATCGCGACGCTAGGCACCTTCACCTTCCGCCTCGTGATACTCCTCAGCACCGTCGGCTTCGTCGCCTACGGTCTGTATCTGCTCCGCAACACGCACGTCCGCGCGAACGGCGACCTCACGAAGCCGGCACCATCGCGGGTGAGGTAGAGCACGGGCCAGCTGCACTCAACCTACCGTGGCAGAAGTACACCGAGTTGTGCACAGATCTTTCGGGCCGTAGAGTTGTCTATCTCAGAGTGTCTCGGAACGCTGGTACGTTTGCCAGTGTCGGTGTTCTGATAAATGGAGTGCCGGGCGCCTTCCCGACGAAGTTCGCACCCGTGCTACTGCAAGTGCTTCAGCAGAGCGCGGCGCTTCACAAAGCGAGTGATTCCCGGACAACGTTCCTGCCTTCGGGTTCCTTCTCGGCATCTTCGCGCCTTACCTCCAGGAGCAGTTGGATCGCATCTCTGAGATTATCTCGCGCTTCCTCAATGGTCTGGCCCTGCGTGATGGCCTCCGGTATCTCCAGACAGTTAGCGACCCACCAACCATCTTCACCTCACCCGTATATCGCAGTGTACTTCTCCATCAACGCCCCGTTTCTCAGACGACGTGTCAAGCTTAAGGCCAGAGTATCAGACCGGGAAATCGCTCCCATCCGCAGTGACCGCAATACCAGAACGGTAAAACGCGATGCCACACCGGCAAGCCGATGCTTATTACTCGCTGTCGCCCCGAGCTTTCTCTGCTCGGCACGTGCGATCTGGCTTCGTTACTT
>JBKPOM010000295.1:0-3998 GCA_046733115.1 Actinomycetota bacterium
GCGGGGGCCTGCTCACGACCTGCGGCTTGGAGCACACACTATTCATGGCCGAGGACACGGCAGAGCAGTACCACTACCCCCCGAAGAAGACCGAGACCTTCGGCCTGCACGGGCGCGTCTCCAACCGCCCCGCCCGGCTGATTAGCTACGGCGAGCGCTGGGAGGGGGAGGAGTGTGTGCTGTGGGCGGAGGGGGAGGTCTTGCAGGCCGCCGTCTTCGGCGAGCACCTACTGCTCACACGCCGGATCGAGGCGAAGGTGGGGAAATCGCGCCTGAAGATACACGACGAGGTCGAGAACGTGGGGTACGCCCGCACGCCGCACATGTACCTCTACCACGTCAACGTGGGCTTCCCCGTCGTCGACGAGGGCTCGGAGCTGCTCGCGCCCGCGAGGAGCGTCGCCGCCCGCGGCGATTACCCGGCGGAGGGGTATGGTAGACTCCACGCGTCCAAGGCAGGCTACGTCGAGCGGGTCTTCGAGCACCAACTGATCTCGGAAGGTGACGGCACCGTGCCGGTGGCGATCGTCAACCGCAAGGCTGGCCTCGGTCTCTACCAGCTCTACAACCGCGAGCAGTTCCCGCACCACTTCGTCTGGCGGATGCTCGGCGAGGGGACGTACGTGGTGGGCATCGAGGCGAGCACCAACCGCACGGCTGGTCGGCTCGACGCCCGAGAGCGTGGCGAGCTGATCGAGCTGAAGGCAGGAGAGAAGCGCACCTACGACCTCGAACTCGGCGCCCTCGAAGGCGAAGACGAAGTGAACGGGTTCGCCGCGCGCGTCGCGTCTCTAACGGGAGGTTGACAGCTTGGATCTGGGCTTGGACGGTAAGGCCTTCGTCGGCGGCGCCACCGTGGGCTCGGGGGCCGCCTCCTCGGGGACCAGCATGAGGCTAATCTCCGCCGGTTCCGTCGCCTCGGCTATCGGCAGGGGGAGAAGCCGTCAGACTCCGCCGTCTCCCAGCCCTGGTAGCGCACGCTGCCTACCAACACGCGCTCCACGCCCGAGTCGCGCATGTTCAGCGCCTGAGCGCGGGCCGGATTGCCGTACCCGATCACGGCAACCGTGCGCCCTGTCAGCTGGCCCAAATCGACACCCGCGTCGTAGAATACCCTGGTCATCCTACCTCCTTTCTCTGGCGAGTTTCATTCCAAGCCCGGGTGATAGCTGCCCGGTCGCGTGCCGGGAGGCGTGGGAGGGCCGGCGGACTGCCGGGACAGGCGTCGGTTGTAGACGCGGACCATGTTCTCGGCCCACTCGCGGGCCGGGAAGCCGGGGTCCTTCTTGAACCGGACCAGCCAGTCGTTGGGGTCTTCCGCCCGAACCACGAAGAACGCCGCTGCTTCCTCGACGACGGTCAGCTCCCCGGCCACCTGTAGGTTGAACTCCTCCACGGAGGACTAGAGCCGGACCTTAACCTTGCCGTCTTCGACGACCACCTCGTAGCGGCGCAGGTTGATGTTCGGGAAGGCCAGGCACCTGCCCGTCGGGATATGGTACTCGAGGCCGTGCCAGGGGCAGGCGACGATCTCGCCCTCGTGGGCCCACTCGACCTTCCAATCGTTCTCCTTATTGGCCACCAGGGTGCCGGTCGTCGTCTTTCCCTCGCACAAGGGTCCGGTCTGGTGCGGGCAGACGTTGGGCAGGCCGTAGAACTCGCCGTTAATGTTGAAGATACCGATCTGCCGACCCCCGACCGTCACCAGCCGGTGGCTGCCTGCCGGAAAGTCGGATACGTATCCTACGACATGCTCCTTTCGCTCTCTTGCCATCGCGGCCAAATCGGCCTCATCGGGCACGGGCTCCCGCCTTGCTGTCCCCGCCTCCCCTGGGGAGTGCCGGTCGTGGGCCTCCGTTGAGGCAAACGGCCCGTTCTCGAACTCCTCGTCATCTTTTCTGACTTCGCTCGCCATCGTTTCTCCCTGGCCGGTTTCTACTCGACCTACAAGTTAAGGCGCCGGCCTTGGGCATCGATCTTGAAGAGCCTGAGGGCGTTCTCCCCGAACACCTTGCGCCGCATCTCGTTGGAAAAGGGGATCTGGTGCACCTTCATCGGGTGGTCGAAGTCGTGGTGCGGCCAGTCCGAGGCGAAGATGGTCTGGTCCTCGCCATCGTAGAGGTTCATCAAGGTGACGAGGTCCTTAAGGTTCTCGGGCTCCTCGACGGGCTGGGTGGCGTAGTAGAACTTCTTCATATAGTGGCTGGGTCGCTCCTCGAGTATAGGGATCTCCCGCCTACGCTCCAGATACTCCTTGTCCATGCGGTTCATCAGGAAGGGCACCCACGAGATCCCGACCTCGGTGAGAGCGATTCGCAGACCCGGGTACCGTACCGGCACACCGGAGGAGATCATGTGCACCAGGTTGGCCATGATCGAGAAGGTGTGGCCGCAGATGTGCCGGCCGAACTCTGTCTCGAAGACGTGGAGGTTGAAGGGAAAGACCGGGTGGACTACGGTGACGCTGTGCAAGAGGACCGGCAGGTCCGTCTCCTGAGCCGCCTCGTAGATGGGGTCATACTTGCGGTGCCCCCAGAGAGGGTCCAGGCCGGAGCACGGCAAATACACCCCGACCATCCCCGGCTCTCTGGCATACCGTCGGATCTCCCTGGCAGCGTCCTCGGGATCCTGCGGGCAGGCGATGATACACCCCAGGAGACCCTTCTCTTGCGAGCACCACTTGTCCAGGAGCCAAGCATTGTACGCCCTTGCCAGGGCTGAGGCGTAGTCGTCCTGGGTGATGAGCGCGATCTTGAGGAGATGATCGGGGAATAGAATGCCGATGTCCACGTGGATTTCCGAAAGCTCCTCGCGCATCTGCTCCTGGGTGTGCACCATGCGCCGGCCCTCGTGGCCGCTCGGGAAGCGGGCCTCGTACCACGTCATTCCGGGGGAGAAACCGGGGATATCGAGATAGTACTCCTCTACGTCAGCGATGTTCTCCAGCGCCCTACGCCACGGCATGTCGCAGTAGGGCACAAGTTCGCCCGGTGACTCGTGGACGTGCACGTCCGCGTCAACGACGAGGATGTCCTCCAGCTTCTCCTTGCGTTCTTTTTGCCTCGTTACTGTCTCCGCCAAGACATTGTCCTTTCTTCTCTCGTCTCTACAATAGCTGAGGGGTAGTTTTCAAAGGTTTTTCGGCTTCAAGTCGAATCCAAGCTAACTTGCGGGCTCCAGCCTGACCGTCTCCCTCTCCCTGACTTCCTCTCTCGTCATACCCCTCCTGTACGTCTCCGGGCCCAAGTAGATAGACACCACGGTGATGAGGGCCAGCACGATCACGTACACTGCGACCGGCCAGTAGCTGCCCGTGCTCGAGAGCAGTGCCGTGGCGATGAACGGCGCGATCCCGCCCGCTAACGGCGCAGATATCTCACGGGCGAGCGCGATCCCGCTGTAGCGCACGCGGGTGTCGAAGAGCTCCGCGAAGTAGGCCGCCTGCGGGGAGAACATCGCGTATATGCCGACGGAGGTACTCAGGATGATGGCCAGCCAGATCAAGATAGTCGATTTGGTGTTGAGCATCCAGAAGAAGGGGAAGGCGAACAAAGCCACGAACGTCGAGCCAGCCAGGTACACCGGCCGCCGGCCGACGCGGTCCGAGAGCGCCCCGAAGGCCGGGATAGTTAAAAGCCCAAGGGCGGAGGCGATCAGGACGCCGTACAAGCCCACGTTCTCCGGCAGGGCCAACTGCGCAGTGATGTAGGTGAGCACGAAGGTGTTGAAGAGGTACGAGTTCCCGTTCTCGGAGAAGCGCGCGCCGATCGCCACGAGGAGGTTCCTCGGCTGGGTGCGCACCACCTCCTTGACCGGCACCTCGACCTCGGTGTGGGTTTCCTTTACCTCCTCGAACACCGGCGTCTCGAGGATGCGCAGCCGGACGTACAGCCCTACCCCAAGGATAAAGACGCTCAAGAGAAACGGTATGCGCCAACCCCAGGACAGGAACTGCTCCTCAGGGAGCGACGAGAACAGGGCGAAAGCCCCAGAAGAGA
>JBKPOM010000296.1:0-4227 GCA_046733115.1 Actinomycetota bacterium
CCGCTCGCCTAGCTGTCTATTGGGTGCCTCTCGCTCTGCGCTAGCATTCGGAGACGCATCGGTGAGCAACCCCAATTAGGCTTATGTGGCTGCGTCGTCTCTCCTACTAGCTCATGATTAACCACATCGAATTAGGTCAGCTCACGCACCTTCTTGGAGAGGGACGAAGAACGGAAACTCACGAGCGGACTCGAACCGCTTACCTACCCTCATTACGAGTGTGCGGTCGATGGTTGCTGAACGTTGCACAGGTTTGCAAGTCCCGCATAGACAAAGGGTTTTCTCTGCCCTGCATTGCCCACTATTGCAGGGTATTGCGTCCGGGCTAGGGTCACACTAGGGTCAACACGCCGTGGATTAGCCGCAGCCGAGTCCTTTGCACCAGATCTACGACAAGGATATTGTCAGTTCACTCCATGCCCCATGGGGAGCAAGTCTGGCTGCTCGCAAATATCCTCGTCATCTGGTCATGCACAAATCGTCACCCAAAGGGCACGGGAAGTGGTACTAAACGAGGTCTCGGATCTCGGTGGCCGCGGGGCGGAAGAGGAGCCCTAGGGTCCAATTGGCCGCCACCCGCGCCCGGTTCTGACAGCACCTCGACCAGATCGCCTCGTCCGTTAGGAACGTCATCCACCCCGGTTCCGGCGGATCGGCCAGATCTGAGTAGGAGACTACAACCGGGACATCTAAGGCTCGGGCATGCCTGTGGAGCACAAGTCAGGCTTCCTCGACCGTATCAGGTATCTGATACCCCTCATGTCTAGCAGGTAGCGTCCCGGCCCGCGTCCGACACGGATGAGGGCGTTGTCGCACGAAGCACAGCGCACGATCGTACCCATGTCGTGTCCATAAATCATTGTCTGCCCGACCCGCCAGAGCGAGCCGCATTTAGCGCAGGTGACCTGGGCAGTGGTCATCTCGAACGGGAAGATCTCGCCGAGGAGTCCCCCTTCTGCGTTGCCGTCCAGCCTGTGTTCGTCCATCGCTCTAACCTCCCGTCGGTCCGAAGCGTTCGGTCTTGACGCGTGCGGGGTGGTGCCCGAGTTCCACGAGTACGGTCGCCACCGTCTCCATCAGCGGTGTCGGGCCGCAGACGAAGAAGTGCATAGCGACCCCAAACAGGAGGCGACGCCCTGGGAAGAGACGATCGCGGAGTGCTCCCGCCTCAGTAGCGCCTATCAGGATCAACAGGCAGCGGGGCTCATGACGCCCGAGGAGTTAGCCTCCAAGCTCGCGAAGCTAGAGGAAACCCGCAGCGTCGTGGCAGCGGAACTCGAGGCGCTGGAGGCGGCTCGCGAGGAGCGCTTGCGTGAGCTCGAGGCCGACCGCGACAGCCCCCTGGCCTCCTACGCTGAGACGGTACCGGAGGCGCTGGACGAGCTCTCGGGTGAGGAGCGCATGCGGGTCTACCGGATGCTGCAGCTGGAGGTGAGGCCCGACCCAGAGGGGTACGAGGTCAGCGGGACGCTTTGTAATAGAACGCCGACGGGCAGATGTCGTTCAAGATGCAGTTCGGGCAGTCGGGCTTGCGGGCCTTGCAGGTTCGGCGCCCGTGCAAGATAAGGAGGTGCGAGAAGGCGGTCCAGTCTTCTCTTGGCACGATCTTCATGAGGTCTTGCTCTATCTTCGGCGGGTCCTGATTCTGCGTGAGGCCGAGCCTGCCCGAGACGCGGCGAACGTGGGTGTCGACGACGATGCCCTCGTCCAAGCCGAAGGCGTTGCCGAGAACGACGTTGGCCGTCTTGCGGCCGACACCGGGCAGCGCCACCAGCTCTTGCATGGTGCGGGGCACCTCGCCTCCGTGCTCCTCGACGAGGGCGCTCGCCATGCCTCGCAGGGAGCGGGCCTTATTGCGGTAGAAGCCCGTGGGACGGATATCCTCCTCGAGCTCCTCGGGGGAGGATTCGGCGTAGTCTTCGGCCGTGCGGTACTTCGCGAACAGGCTCTGCGTCACGCGGTTGACCTGCACGTCGGTGGTCTGGGCGGAGAGCATGGTCGCGACCAGGAGCTCCAGCGGGTTCGTCCACTCAAGCTCGGTGCGCGCGTCGGGGTGCTCAGATTTGAGACGGGCTACGACTTCCGGGGCGGGCGCTGGTGATGGGTTCACGATGGCCGGGGATTATACCCTGTTCTAAACTATCTCTTCGAGAGACCACGACAGAGAGGAGCCCGCACATGGCCGAGGTCACCTTCGACTACCAAAACATGATGGAGGTGGAGGGCGGGCTGCAGAGCGGGGAGCTGGACGAGATACAGCCGCGCCTGCGTGGGGCCACAGACGAGCTTCTCGGGAACCCGCCGGGCTTTATGCGGTTGCCGAAGACCGCCGAGTACGCTGAGGCTTCGGCGCGGGTCGCCGAGGAGGTACGTAGCTCGGGGGCGACGGACTTTATCCACGTCGGCATCGGGGGGTCGGCCCTCGGCCCTATGGCCGTGCACAAGGCGCTGAGCCACCCTTACTACAATGCTCTCTCGGGCGACGACCGTCGCGGCCCACGCATGCACTTCGCGGAGAACACGGATCCCGCGACGCTTTCGGCGATCCTCGACCTCGCCGACCCCGAAGGGACCTACGTCAACGTAGTCACCAAATCCGGCTCGACGGCCGAAACGATGGCTAACTTCCTCGTGATCCGGGGCATACTCATCGACGCCCTGGGGGCCTTCGGGTTCCAGGGACGTACTATCGCCACGACGGATCCCGAGGAAGGGTTCCTCGAGCAGATCGCCGACCGCGAGGACCTCAAAGTCCTCCCCATACCCGCCGACGTGGGCGGCCGTTTCTCGGTCCTCACGCCTGTAGGGCTGCTGCCCGCGGCCGTGGCCGGGCTCGACATCGACGCCCTGCTCGCAGGCGCATCCCAGTGCGTGGATGAGGTGAACGAGCAGGGGGTGGAGCACCCGGCGGTCGTCGGGGCGGCGATGCACTACCTTATGGACACCGCGCGGGGGCGCAACGTCAGGGTCATGATGACCTACGCCGACGCGCTGGAGCGGCTCGCGGCCTGGTTCGTCCAGCTCTGGGCCGAGTCGTTGGGCAAGGACGGCAAAGGCTCCACGCCGCACGGCGCGGTCGGCACGACGGACCAGCACTCGCAGGTCCAGCTCTACATGGAGGGCCCGGAGGACAAGGTGATCGAGATCGTCGAGGTCGAGGACCACCCGCGAGATCTGGCGATACCAGAAGCCTACGACGATCTCGAAGGCGTCGGCTACCTCGGGGGGCATTCCATGGCCGAGCTCCTCAACATAGAGTGCGACGCCACGCGGCGGGCCCTCACCGGCGCAGGCCACCCTAACTCGACCATAAAGCTGCGCGCGACGAACGAGGAGAACCTCGGCTACGTGTTCCAGGCCCTCGAAGTACAGACGGCAATAGCCGGCGCTTTGTACGGCGTCAACGCGTTCAACCAGCCGGGTGTCGAAGCGGGAAAGCAGATCACTTACAAGAGGATGGGAAGACCAGGATATTAGATCAGTGCTCCCGTAACAGGCTCGACTGCCACGCTGAGAGGGACAGGACCTCCCGCCTACTGCAGATGAAACTCGATCTCATGCGGGTACACGGTTACGAGGCCGCGCAATGCGGAGGTCAGGGTCAACGGGATAGTTGTCACCGGATCGGTCCTGACGGAGCTATCCGGGTAGGAGCCGATGGCGAAGGCCAGGTCATAGGTTCATACGTTATTTTGTCCGGCGGTTCCAACCACGGTGTTTTCTCCAATAGCGAGTGAAGCCGGCCGTTGCTGCTGCGTCTGTCCGTCGGGCACGAGCAACTCCTGCGTCGACACCAATCCATCGAGGGCCTTTGACTCCAACGGCCCATCGGCGGTTCTGTCGAGGACCTTCAAGTTCCCGTCGCCGGTATCCGCCCACCAGATCGCCTGCCCGGCGGCGGTTCCCAGCAGGATCCAGTACGGCTCCGAGAAGTGGGTAACGATTTCGGGGAACGAGAGCGTGACCCAGTTGCGCCGGCATGCCTGGTCGAGCGTGAGTGAGGCCGCCCGCCAGCTTTTTCCCGGAGGGCCGACCGTCCGAGTCTTCCTGTAGCTCGACCAGCACGTGCGTGTCGCGCGCCGTCGCCCAGCAGGGCGATGGCCACGCCGCTAACGGTATCGCCCGCGGCGGCACAGGCCATCGTGCCGCCCATCGCCCGACGTTCAGGCGGACGTTCCTTGTCCTGCGTCAGAAGAGCGTTCGGCGAGTCATTACCGGAGACGAGCG
>JBKPOM010000297.1:0-5397 GCA_046733115.1 Actinomycetota bacterium
ACGGGGGGCGGGTTCATGATGTTCTTCTACTCGGCGCTGCTCATCCTGCTCAACCGCCGGTTCCTGCCTGACCCCATCAAGATTAACAGCTGGCGGCTGGCGGGCATGGTCCTGGCGTTTCTGATGTACGCCGCCTTCGCGGTCTACATACTCTACCTGTTGTTCACCCAGGGACCGTCTGTATTTGCATGATAATCTGACGTAAGAAGGATCGGGCCCTGTCTGTGGAGATGGTGTAGCCGGAGTGTTCAAACGGCTCCGGCTTACCATCCTTCTTGGTCTGGTGATCTTCTGCGTTCTGCTAACGATAGCCTACCTGTTCGGGCTGCTCTCATAGACTTTCGGAGCGGCCCGACCCGCTCACGAAGAGCCTAATTGGAGATGCTAACCGGAGACCAAACCCGCGCGGGTGCGCAGGTCATGGGGCTGATGGAAGACTTCTATAGGAGGCAGGCCACTCTGAAGGCACAGGCTCTTGACACCTATCTGGCTAGTGTCGTTTAGCAAGTTATGTTATTGAACAGGCAGGGAAAGCCGAGCAAGGAGGAGCGAAAAGACGAGCATCTTTCCGACGACAATACTGGTGGCCACCGAAGGCTCCGAGGAGGCGGCTCTGAGCCACTCGTCCCTTTCGCTCGCGCCCACCGATCTTTTTTTCTGCTCCACCCCATCCGTTTGAGCATCCGAGAAACGGTAGAGTCACTAACCTCCACCCCGGCAACTCGCCACAGGAACTGGCGTCTTTGAGGAAGAGTCGCTGCTGGGCGCTTCTCGAGGTCCGCTTCCAGGAGCTTGCTGGCATCCTCCCCGATCTTCGGCCTAGACCCGGGCCTCTTCTTCGGGGCCAAGGACTTGCCTTCGCGTGCCGTGGCAACGTAACGCTTTACCGAGGAGAGGCATCGACCAGATACAGAATAGTGGGGATAGCAGACTGTACCTGAGGATCAACGACCGGCCGGGCAACGGCAACGGTGCATTCACAGCCAACATCCAGGTGTACAGGAACGTGCAGCCGCCGACCCCGACGCCGACCCCGACGAACACGGCTCCTACGATTGTCCCCATTGCGCCAGCTCCTGGCTCAAAGATCAAGAACGGTACGCCGCTCATAAGCGCGACCGTCCGAGATGCCGAGACGGATCTTGACGGGAGCAACATCAAGCTCTTCGTGGACGGGAGCGAAAGGACCGCCTCCTACGACAAGGCGAGCGACAAGCTGACCTGTAAGAGCGACAAGCTCGCCTATGGTAGGCACACGGTTAAGGTGGAGGCCACCGACGCCCCCGCACTCAAGGGGGAGAACACCTGGAGATTTAAGGTGGTGAAGCACTGACCGAACTCGCGACCTACTAAGGCGTATCATCGAGGGCCGGGGTAAGTACCTCGGCCCTCCTCCTTCGCGCCGGTCGGCAATCGTCACCACGCTCCATGGGTGCGCAGCGCTGAGTGATGGGCTCAACGGCTAGGTGCGTGGCGAAGACGGCAGCAACTTGATAAAGGGCGGTGGCGGTCCCAATGCGTCTCCACACAAGCTACTTATCTGACTCCTTCTCAAGAAATACTCAATCCTGAGTACGCTCTAGGGCCCTCTAGAGCGTGTTATGAACTTGGGCGAAAACCGCATAGAAATGCGGATTCCACGCTTGGCTTGGTTCCTTCGCGATCTCCGTTTCCTGTATTCCTATGCCGTTTCTAATCGAGTTCATAACACGCTCTAGGTAACGGCCGCCTCCTAAGCTGTCCCTAAGACATAGGGAACGGGACACGGAAAGGAGAGCGACCATGAACAATCTATACGACATCCATTCTTGGAGCAAGCTCTCAACCCCCCTAGGGCAAGGTTAGTGCAACATCACTATTGTGGAGCGTACATACTCGTGCGCTCCACGCTGCGGCGAGTAACATTCACATTACATCCGGCTCCAAAAAGCGGATCGTGATCGAGGCGAAAATACTTACAGCGCCTTGCGATGGAAACGAACCGTCGGGCATCATGAAGCCGTGAAACTTTATTCGATGCCGAGCAGACTACTATGACGGGTGCCGCCGAGGATTAGGGTGTGAGGCTAGACTGCGGGTGCTGCGTGCTTCCATCTTGGAGGGAGGGCGATGAGTCCTCGTTGGTTCGTCACGCCAACAATTACGAGGTCTGGCGCCGCCTGCGGGATGGCTTCCCGCACCCCTACACCCACGCGGATGCCGAGCGGTGGCTCGCTTTCGCTCGGCGGCAGGATCCGCAGACGCACCTCGCAATAGAATTGCGTGGCGAAGCTACCGGCGGCATCGGGCTCGAGCTAGGAAGCGATATCGAGCGCCGTTCGGCGGAGATCGGCTACTGGCTCGGAGAAACCCTCTGGGGGAGAGGGATCATCACCGCCGCCGTAGAGGCTTTAACGAGATACGGGTTCGAAGCGCTGAACCTCACGCGCATCTTCGCCGTTCCTTTCGCGGCCACTTCCGCGTCGATTCGCGTCTTGGAGAAATGCGGCTACATCCGTGAGGGTACGATGCGCCGGAGTGCGATCAAAGAGGGCGTCGTGATCGACCAAGTACTCTACGCCCTGACCGATGAGGACTTCGCGCGTACGGTCCCTGTGGCCTGACCGAGTGTGCTCTGGTGCCATAAGCGAGGTCACACGGGTCAACGCCATCGCACGCCGCTGTAGAGTAGGGCGGTGATCGTCCCGGCTCATCCCTGACCATGCTCTCGAAGGCTTCCTATGTGCCTCCGGATCCTACCTAATGATGCTTCAAAGCGGTCCAGAAGGCCTCCGTAGAGCCCCGGAGTGAGACCTCGACGACCGCCGGAGAGAGGGCTAGCGCCTGTCGCCTCTGCTAGCTCCCAGGCCATTCTTGTGGGAAGTGGTCCGAGCCTTGCTCTGTTGCCTCTCCGGTTATTACCTTCCTACAAACCACTACAAACCGTATCTCTAAAAGCTGGAGCCCTCACATTAGTTCGCCGACCGCGTTCGTCTGTGGTTCGCTCGGGTGTCCTAGCGTGAGACCGTGCCAAAAGTGCCAAAAGCCTCCTAAACACCCTTCTGGCACTTTTGGCACCCTGTCGGTTAGCGCATCTGGAAAAATCCACACGCTCTTCTCACTCCTACACGCTCCGTGAGGGGGGGTCGTCCTTCGTTCTCCCGCAATGTGTGAATTGGGGAGTTCTTTACGTCAATAGAATACGGACATTCTTTCCAGGTTCGTCTATAATTTCTGTATGATGACGGTCATGGTGAGAGAGGGCGACCTAAACCGCATAGAGGTGCCCGAGGATTAGGAGGTCTTGGACGCAACGGCTCTGGGCCGGCGCCTGGGCTTCAAGCGGGACACAGTGCTTGCCTACCTGTCGAGGAGACACTTCCGCCGCATACCTCGCCCCAACCGCCTGCTTGCTATGGGACCGATGTGGTACGAGAAGAGCGTCAGAGAGTGGCCAGCGAAGGAGAAGAGTCAGGCGCGTGATAAGTAGGAGCACCAGCAGCGACTCCGAGAGTTGGGGTGAAGGATAGCTCTATGCCCAGAAGGTGCACCGTGTGCGACCATCCTGAGAGGCACGGCATCGATGAGATGTTGGTTATCGGAGCACCGTACCGGAGCGTAGCGAAGCGGTTCGAACTGTCCGAAAGCGCGGTCTAACGTCACAAGGCCGAGCACCTACCGGCTCACTTGTTGAAGGCTAGGGAAGTCGAAGATGCAGCAAGGGCGGACGATCTTCTCGATCAGGTAAGGCACTTGCAGTCCCACGCCCTCGGCATCCTGGATCGCGCTGAGAAGGCCGGGGACCTCAGGACCGCCCTTGCCGCGATCTCCCAGGCGCGAGGCAATCTGGAGCTTCTTGGCAAGCTCGCTGGAGAGCTGGATGAGCGTCCGGTCGTGAACCTCAACATCTCCCCCCAATGGCTGGAACTTAGGGCGGTCATAGTCGGGGCTCTGGAGCCTCACCCAGCGGCGCACAGAGCCGTTCTGAGGGCCTTGGAGAGTGTGGATGAGTAGGAGAGGAGGTGTGGCCCAACGTTTCTTGCCAGCAGTTTGAGGCACGCGGGAAGGCGCTAGAGATAGCACCCGTGAGGGTGAAGCCCTGTAGTTGAGGATCTAAGAGGGAGAAAGATCCGCGGAGTAGCGATGTTCTTTCGAGTGTCTTTTTTCGCCCGATATCGTAACTCGAGGTGAGATTCACTCCTCCCTAACCAGCTCGGCGGGGTCCACCTTGAGGGCGTTGGCGAGCTTGCGGATCGTGGTCATGTGCGGCTCGGTGCGGTTCTTTTCTATCCGGTTGACGGTATTCTTGCCGATGCCGGCGAGCTTGGCGAGGTCCTCCTGCCTCAGTGCCCGTTCCTCCCTCAACCGCCGCAATCGCTTCCCTATGTGGACCACGGCGTCAATTGTAGCCATTTGGCCACCACCTCGCCTTCACATTTCATCGCCGTCTATGACCGTACTAAAAAAGCACCTATAAGGTTGCGAAATGGTGATGAAATGGTAAAGCATAGGCATAGATAAGAAATGGCCTCGCGGATGGGGCAACACCCCGAGGCCTGGCCCACAGAAGAAAGGGTGTCCACTGTGGACGAGATAAGGATATCGCCTGCCGGCGACGGCTTCTACGCCGCAGCCAGCGAAGCTAGTCACACTCACGCTGAACAAGCAGAGCGCGACTGCTCCTTCTGCCTCGAGGGGTGGGTATTCTTGGGCTCCATAGACCACGATGGTTGGGAGGTTTTTGAGGCTATCCGCTGTCGTAGGTGTGGCGGTACGGGCCGGATAGAAGACCGCTAATGCTCACCCTTACATGGGGCCTTTTGAGCCGTGTGCAAGCTACCTTACCGGAAAGCCCGTATTAGGTTGGCGGGTGGGAGAATGGCTAGAAAATCGGTGTTCTCGGAAGGTATTCCATACGGGAGTGCCTACGCTTGCTACCGACTTCTCCCTAGGCGGGCTGGCTTGGCTCCCTGTAGGCTTCTCAGGCCTCCCACTCTACGCTCTGCTGCGTGGCACCTACCGCCCTAGCGCGCGGCGGCATGCCGGCACCCGCTGCTTTCCCACGCACAGGCCAAGAGCGACGCGGTTGGCGAGATCGTGTGGGAGGTCAGCGTGGACAGCACGATCACCCGGGCACATCAGCACGCCGCTGGGGCGCGTCGAGTCCCGAGCCGGGAGGACGCAAATAGGAGTCTTCCACCCAGAGGATGAGGTGCTAGGGCGAAGCCATGGCGGGTTGAGCACGAAGCTGCACCTCTCCTGCGACGGGCGAGGTTGCCCGCCCTCGGTCGTGGTAACGTCGGGTCAGCGCCACGAAAGCACGCAGCTTAAGGAGGTGCTCGACGCCGCCCGGGTGCCACGCACAGGCAAAGGCCGTCCACGTAAGCGGCTCGAACGCCTCATCGCCGACCGGGGCTA
>JBKPOM010000298.1:0-29138 GCA_046733115.1 Actinomycetota bacterium
TCTTGCTCGACGATCAGTCCATAATCTCCGTCGGCAACTTCGACGTCGTCGCCCTCGCCGTGGCCTTCGACCTCCTGCGCGTCGCCGTCGCCCAGGTCGTCCACCTCGCCAACGAGCGCATCCAGAAACACCTCTGGTCCCAGTTCTCCGGCCTGCCCACAGGCCTCGCCGCCCGCGACGGCGACGAGGGATTACGGCCCTTGGGCTACACGTCTGCGTCCCTCGCGGCCGAGGCACGGGTGCTAGCCAATCCCGTCTCGCTCGACTACCGCGGCCAGATCGCCGAAGGCTTCGAAGACCACGCCAGCATGGCCCCTCTAGGCGTACGCAAAACGGAGGAACTACTCTCCATGGCGCGGCGCACGGCCGCGCTCGAGCTCACCGTTGCCACCCGCGCCATCGACCTACGCGGCAACCCGCCGCTCGGCGCCGGAACGGGAATCGCCCGGGACATCGCCCGCGAGTTCGCCACCACAGACCCGGAAGAACGCTGGCCCGATGTCGACGGCCTGACGGAAACCATAGACACCGGCAGGCTCGTCGCCCGCGTGGCCTCCGAGATAGGACCCCTCGAACCCGTCTCCACAACCGGCGACGCAGTAGGTCCCACTGAATTACTCTAGAGCACTTTAGCACGCTGCGCCGTTGCGGGCTCCATTTTCAGCACGCTCCCTTCGGTCGCTTGCCAGCTTTTTGTTCTCAAACCGAGTTCGGGTGGATGGCAACGCCGCCGCGCCAGCAACCAGGGGCTCGGCAAACTCCGCGCGAACGCACGCGTTTTTACAAGCTCCATGATATATAGTAGAGTTACTACACATCGTCATAGAATCAGGATCAAAAGGTAGAGAACTATGATGAGTGAGCTGGGTGGGTTGCCTCGTATTGCCGAGGATAAGCGAGAGGGTTTGGTGATCGACGTTCGTGGTCTGCGGATGCGTTATGGGTCGGTGGACGTGTTGAACGGCATCGAGTTTGTTGCGCGGAGAGGCGAGGTGTTGGCCTTGCTCGGGCCGAACGGGGCTGGCAAGACGACCATCATCGAGATCCTGGCGGGGTGCAGGATGCGCTCGGCGGGGGAGGTCAGGGTGCTCGGCGTGGACCCGGCGAGGGGCGATGAGGCGTGGCGGGCGCGGGAGCTGCTCTCCCATCTGGGAAGATACTACGCGCCCTATAGGACGCCGGAGCGGAAGCGGCCGTATGAAGTGGACCAGTTGATCCAGACCGTTGGGCTCGGCGAGCAGACGGGGAAGATGATCTCATCGCTCTCCGGTGGGCAGCGCCGCAGGATGGACGTCGCCATCGGCATCGTCGGGAAGCCGGAGCTGTTGTTTCTGGACGAGCCGACCGCCGGTTTCGATCCGCATGCTCGCCGTGAGTTCCACGACCTCGTGCATCGCCTGGCGGATCTGGAGGACACCACGATATTGCTCGCCACGCACGACCTCGACGAGGCCGAGAAGCTGGCCGACAGGATTCTGATTTTGGCTGGCGGGACGATCATCGCCGACGGGTCGGCGGATCAGCTCTCGCGCAGGATGTCCACCAAGTCGGAGGTAAAGTGGAGCCGGGACGACCAGAGCTTCGTGCATTCGGACGCCGACTCGACCCGCTTCGCCGGGGAGCTGTTCGGGCAGTACGGCGAAGCCATCTCCGACCTGGAGGTGCGCCCTGCCAGCCTGGAGGACGCGTACATGTCTCTGGTAAGGGAGTTCGAGTCGGGACGCGAAGGCCGGGCGGCACGCGAGTTCGAGGAGGTGGTCGGGTGAACCCGGTGGCGGCCGTGGGGGCGGGGCTCGGGCGCGGCGGGATCGAGCTGCGGCAGACCTTGACCAACGCCCAGGACTTGTGGAACTACGTGTTCATGCCGACCATCTTCCTGGTCGTCATGTACTTTCTGCGCGGCAAGACGGTGCCCGGCACGGATTTCTCGCTCGGGGCGATGTCGATCCCGAGCGTCGTCGGCATACAGGTAGCCTTCGGCGGGCTCGTGGTCCCTGCGGCCGTGCTGATCATCGAGCGCGAGGATGGGATGCTGCTACGGGCGAAGGCGACGCCGAACGGGATGCTGGGCTACCTCGTAGGCAAGATCGTCACGGTCTCGGGGATGACGCTCGTCACGCTGGCCATCATCCTGGTGCCAGGCATGCTCCTCTTCGACGGCCTGCGGTTGGGCAGCCCCGGCTCGTGGCTGACCCTGGCGTGGGTTCTGCTGCTCGGCCTCGTGGCGACCATGCCCATCGGCGCGGTCCTCGGTTCGCTGTGCCCCGGCCCCCGCAGCATGGGGCTCATCATGGTGCCGATGATGGGACTCGTCGCCACCTCAGGTATCTTCTACCACATAGGCGGCTTCCCTGTGTGGCTGCAGGGGATCGCGCAGGTCTTCCCGATCTACTGGCTCGGCCTCGGGATTCGCTCGGCGCTGCTCCCCGCTTCCATGGCGGCCGCGGAGATCGGGAGCTCCTGGCGCCACCTGGAGACCGTCGGGGTCCTTGGCCTCTGGGCCGTCGGCCTCGTTCTGGCGTCGATCGTACTTCGCCGGATGGCGCGCCGCGAATCCGGCTCCAGGGTCGCCGAGCGGCGGGGGAAGGCCATGCAGCGGAACCCGTTTTGAGCGAGACCACCTACAACCGAATAGCAATGCTGCGCGCCGAAAGGGGCATTTCACGGCGACAACTCGCCGAAGCCCTCGATGTCCACTACCAGACCGTGGGTTACCTGGAGAGGGGAGAGTACAGCCCCAGCCTCTACCTCGCGCTCAGGATCGCCGAGTACTTCGAGGTCCCAGTGGAGGTGATCTTCTCCACCACCCCCTTCCCGCGCATCGGGAGTACCGAGCGCTCGGCGTGACCCTCGCCGAGCGCAAGTGGACAAGAGAAGAGCCGCTGCAGTCTCGCGCCGCAGCGGCTCCGAAATATCGCGTGGTTTCTGCGTTCCTTTAGTTCTTTACGATGCCTTGCTTGTCGAGGTACTCCGCGGCGACGTCCTCGGGGTCTTCCTGATCCAGGTCTACCTTTGCGTTCAGTTCACGCATCTTCTCCACGCTCAGGCTCGCCGAGACCTCGTTCAGTATCCCCTTGATCTTCGGGTACTTCTTCAGCACGTCGCTCCTGACGACCGGCGCCGGGTAGTAGAAGGGCCAGATGCTCTTCGGGTCCTTCATCACCACGAGCTGCGGGGAGGTCAGCTGGCCGTCGGTGGTGAAGCCGACGCCCACATCGCCGTCGCCGTTCTGCAGCCCGGAGTAGCGGAGGCCCAGCTGATTGACGATCTCGATCTGCTTGAAATCGAACGCCGGGTAGTTCTTCTTGACGTTGGGATATCCGTCCGAGCGGTTCTGGAACTCGGAGTACGAGATGAACGTGAGCTTCGGGGAAGCCTTGGATAGCTGCTCCAGGTTCGTGATGCCCATGTCCTCGGCCACCGACTTGCGAACGAAGATCCCGTAGGTGTTGTTGAAGGGCGCTGGCGTTAGCATGGTGTCGGCAGGACTACGACCGGCGTAGCCCTTCTTGGCTGCCTCGTAGGTCTCCTTGGGCGTGTTCAGGTCGGCGGGGTTCCCGTCGTAGGGGACGATGGCGACGAGCGCCGTGCCCGTATACTCGGGGTAGAGGTCGATCTGACCGCTCTGTAGCGCCTTGTCCGCGATCTGCTCGGAGCCCAGGTCAAGCTTTGTCTGTGCGTCGAACCCGTTTGCCTCGAGCGCCTGGGCGTACATGTTGCCCAGGATGTACTGCTCCGTGAAGTTCTTGGAGCCGACGGTGATCGTCGGGCCGCCGCCCGAGCCCGATCCGCCGGAGCCGCCCACGTTGCCGCACGCAACGGCGAGCAGCAGCGTCAGGCCCGCCAGTAGCGCGGGTACCGCGCGGATCAACTTGGTCCTGTTCTTCATCCTTCCTCCTCTTTCACTTGACTTAACGGCCACGTCTCTTCTGCGCGATCTTGAGCCCCTTGGGGGTGAACGCCCTCTCCAGCACACCGAACCCTATCTCCGTGATGATTGCGAGGAGGGCCACAGAGAAGGCTCCGGCAAGCAGGATCTCCGGCCCGCGGCGTTGGAGACCCTCGACTATCAGGTCCCCTAGGCCGCCCGCCCCGATAAACGTTGCGAGGGTGGCGCTCGCGACGGTCTGCACGGCGGAGGTCCTGATGCCGGCGAAGATCACGGGCGCGGCTATGGGTAACTGTATGCCGGTCAGGATCTGGCCCCCCGACAACCCCATCCCGCGCGCGGCGTCGATGATACCCTTGTCGACCTCCCTGAGCCCTGTCGAGGCGTTGATCAGGATCGGCGGGATAGCCAGCGCCGCGAGCGCCACCAGCGCCGACCAGAACCCGATACCCAGCAACGGCAAGGCCAGCGCCAGGATCGCCAGACTCGGTACCGCGCGTCCGACGTTGCCGATATTGATGGCTATTGCCGCTCCGACCCGCGTGTTGCGTATCAGCAGGGCGACGGGCAAGGCGATCGCGATGGCGATGAGCAGGGCGACCGCCGAGAGCACGATGTGCTCCCTAAGAAGGGTGGTAAAACCCGGGCGGGCGAAGACCCCCAATAGATCTGAGATCATGCTACGCTCTCCTCGCCCGCGCCCAGGGCCTCAGGTAGCGCTCGAGCCCGAGGAGCAGCAGGTCGGCAATGATGGCCAGCGCCGTCGCGAGGACCGCGCCGGCGATGATCATGGTGGGGAACTGGCGGTTGATGCCGTCGAAGATGAGTTTTCCCAGACCCCCGCCGTTGATGTACGCGCCGATGGTGGCGATGCCGATGATCGTCACGGTGGCGATGCGGATGCCGGCCACGATTATGGGCAACGCCAGCGGAAGCTCGACCCGAAACAGGATCTGGCGGTTCGTCAGGCCCATGCCGCGGGCCGCGTCTATGGTCTCAGGCGGCACGGAATCCAGGCCGGCGACGGTGTTGCGAATCAGGATCAGAAGCGAGTAGGCCACGAGGGCGATGATCACGGGCGTCGGCCCGAGCGCCACGCCAGGTAGGGAGATGAGGATGGAGAAGAGCGCGAGGCTCGGGATGGAATAGAGGATGCCCGTGACGAAGGTTACCGGAGGGTACGCCTTGCGATAGCGGGCCGAGAGAATACCGACGGGGAGCGCGATGGCCAGGGCGATCGCGACGGATACAAAAGAGAGGAAGATGTGCCCCTGGATGGCCGGCACGACGTCCTCCCAGAAGTTCTCCCTGAGCCACTCCCAATCTATGAGTTCGGGTCCCCCGGTCAAGTCTTGCAAGAATAGCAGCGCCGGGTTGGTCACGCGGAGGTCTCCCCGCCGTTGGAATCCTCACCCGAAGGCCCGCCCATGAGATCTTCTATAGCCTCGAAGGTCAGCAGCCCGTTCTCACCGTCCTTCTCCACCACGGCCCTGGTGTGCCCCGAGCCTATAAGCTCGGAGAGGGCGTCCCTGACGGTCACGCCTTCGTTTATGCGGAGGAGATCCTCGGTGCCGCCGTTGGCGTTCTCGAGGTCCATCTCGCCTACACGCGTGAGGGAGAGCCGCTTGAGGACCCTGTCCCCACCAACGAACGAAGAGACGAACTCTGAAGCTGGCTTGGAGAGGATGTTCTCGGGGGTGTCGTACTGGGCGAGGACGCCCCCCTGCTTGAGGATGGCGATCTTATTGCCCATCTTTATGGCCTCGTCGATGTCGTGGGTGACGAAGACGATGGTTTTCTTGATGTCTTCCTGGATGCGCAAGAACTCGTCCTGGAGGCCTGTTCGCGTAATCGGGTCGACGGCCCCGAACGGCTCGTCCATGAGCATTATCGGTGGGTCCGCAGCGAGCGCCCGAGCAACCCCGACGCGCTGTTGCTGACCGCCCGAGAGCTCGGCTGGGTAACGGTCGCGGTAGTCGTCGGGGGCGAGACCGACCGTGTCTAGAAGTTCGTCCACGCGCTCCTTGATGCGCCCCTTGTCCCAGCCGAGCAGGTTTGGGACGGTGCCGATGTTGTCGGCTATGGTGCGGTGGGGGAAGAGACCTATCTGCTGGATGGCGTAGCCAATCTTGCGCCTGAGCTGCGTGCCGCTCAGGGAGGTGTTTGGCTCGCCGTCTATGAGGATCTCTCCTTCGGTGATCTCGATCAGGCGGTTCACCATCCGCATTGACGTGGTCTTGCCGCAACCGCTTGGCCCCACCAAAACACAGATCTCCCCGTCGGGAACTTCGAAGGAGAGATCGTTGACGACCGGCTTTTCGGAGCCTGGGTAAGTCTTGCTTACCCCTCTAAATTCGATCATTGCACCTCCTGCGGGCCCAGACATGCCACTCTTTGTCCCTGCACTCACGTATTTTTACCTTTTCGACCATGGCTCCCCTCTGGACCAACAGAACAGCATTGGGGGAAGTATACGTGATTCTTGTAGCGACGGTAGACCATCCCACAAACCCCCACCCTCCCCAACCAGAAGCTGAAGGCCGATAGCTGACCGCTGATAGCCTGCAAAGGGCTTCGCCCTTTGCTAGGCGCGGCGGCCGATGCCGAGAAGGAGGTAGAGAATGAAGTAGACCGCGGCGGCCGTGAGGGCGACGACGTAGAAGCTCTTGGGGTTCAAATACCTTTGCAGGGCCGTGACCATGTTGAGCAACACCTGGGCGGGCGACTCGACCAACGCTCCCAGACTATAGACGGCGTTCGTCAAAACGTTGGTGCCCTGTCCGACGTTGGTATATACCAGCCCGACGTGGACGAGGATGAGCAGGATGACCAGGGCGAGTATCGTGCGGATGAGACCCATCCTCTATCTCCTTCCGTCCGCGACCAACGCAGTTGCGCCCCGGACTCTCCCCACGAGCCTTCGAAGGGCCGTTCTAGGCGGCCAGTATAGCAACAACGTTGCTACTCGGGAGAGTCGTCGTGGCTCCGGGTCACAGGCTACAGGCATTAGCTTTCAGGCATCAGCAGAGCACGAGGCGCAACCCGCAGGCCGAACGCGTGCACTACAATTAGTTAGTTAGCCGGCTAACTAACCTGCTGAAATGCTGAAGTGCTGAAAGGCGCAAAGCGCCTTTCAGGAGGCGACTCTTCCGTGGCCTCTGGCTTCATTTTCTTTGATAGTCTTCGTGGAGTCGAGGAGTCTGTTTCCCGCTGGGCCCCTGGCCAGATCGGCCTCTCTGCCGGCTGGCGGCTCGCTGGTCACGTCGCCTTGAAAGGGCGAAGACGGTTCCCGCGACCAGGAAGCAGAGCAGGCCCACCGTGAAAGTTACGATGTCGCGCATGAGGACGCCGGTCGATGCGGCCACCGCCGGCACCCAGAGGACGGCGAAGAGCCTACCGCGGCTACGGGTCCTCTTGTCGGCGGCCATGTAGAGACCGAGCGCTACGCCGGCGAGGGAGATCACCAGCAAGAGAAGCCCGATGGCGGTGAGAATAAAGCTCACCATCCTATCCTACCGGACACCGTCGCCGGTTTCACGGGAATAAAGGGCGATTCGCGAATCGCCCCTACCCCTACAGAGAGGGGCCCATCGCGCGCCTGTAGGACTTCATGTCCGCGAGGAAATCCTCCCAGGGGCGGGCCGGAGACTCGAGGCGGTTTCCGTAGAGGGAGAGCTTGTGCACGAACTCGTGCAGGGCCGACTCGGTATCGGAGACGCAGGCGGGTTCTGCGATCAGGAGCACCTCCCAGTCCTCGATCTCCTTGATGTTGTTTATGGCCTCTTTGAGGCCGGGGCGGTAGTAGAGCAGGAGGCCGGGGGCGTCAAGGTCTTCGTAGCGGGCGACAATCTCGTGGCCTGACGCGGCGGCGTAGGCTGAGATGGCGGCCTTCTGCTCTTCCTCTGTGGGGAGCGCGCCTTCGGGGTCGGTCCTTATGTAGGATGCAGCCAGCGCCACGGGAATCGCATGATAGCATGGGCGCCGTCTGGTATGATCGGGGTCTGATATCAGAGACGCGTCGGGACGTGGCGCAGTCTGGTAGCGCACTCGGCTGGGGGCCGAGTGGTCGCCGGTTCAAATCCGGCCGTCCCGACTACTTGCGGTTAGACCGCACGGTGGGAACTCATCCTCTGAAAGGCGAGTTTTGGACACACTCTACCTGCTTATGGGCATCATAGGGTTCTTCCTCATCATCGCGTTGTTCTTCTTCGGCGGGTTCGTCTTGCTCGACTTTCTCTGGGGCCGGCGTGGGGGAGACCTCTAGAGGGCGACCTCTCTTAACGCTGCGTGATCCCCTCCCTCAGAGACCTGCTACTTGTGGATCTTGAGTGCCTGATCCTGCACGAGGCCCACGACGAAGACCGCCTGGCCCGCCTGCGGAAGCGCATGGAAGCAGAAAGTGAGCAGCGCAACCCCGTGATAGTATCCCCGCACGTGGACCGTTACCTCGTCCTCGATGGCGCCCACAGGGTGCGCGCCCTCGGAGAGCTTGGCTCCCCCCTCGCCCTCGTCCAGACAGTCGAGACGCCGGAGCGGGCCGAGGGCTGGGGACACCTGCTCGGCGGGATAGAGACCGCCGAACTGGGCAACCTCCAGGGGATCGAAGCGTCCGGGAAACCCGGCCATAACCCGCTGGCCGAGGTCGAGACGGCCGGCGACAGGACCATCCACCTCTCCTCTACGGAGGAGGGGTTGCAGGGCCGGGTACGGGCGCTCTGGAGCCTGCAATCCCTCTACCCGAAGGGCGTCGTCGTGCACCGCGTGGACCCCGACGGCGCCGTCCGTTTCTCCGAAGGCAAGGTCCTGGTTCGCTACAAGGGTTTCACACCAGGGGAACTGGCCGCCATCGTGGACTCGGGGACCGTACTGCCCGCCGGCATAACCCGCTTCCGGGTAAAAGAACGTGTGCTCGGCGTTCGCTATCCGCTAGAAAACATGGCGGGCGGAGACGTAGACGCGCAAAACGACAGGCTCCAAGAGTACGTGCGCAGGAGCTGGGATGAAGGCAGGGTGCGCCACTACGAAGAGCCTGTCGTGCTGTTTGAGTGAGAGCATTTAAGCCGGTCGGCATTGCAGCATTCTAGGTTGTGAGGGTTGCCCCGTCAACGCTGCGGGGTGTAAGGCTCGCTTAAATGGCCGTGGACAAGGCTTGAGACTTTCTTACGATGAGTCGTCGGCAAACAAAGACCTGACATGCTGCAAAGAGCGGTTTGGGGAAGTCTAGACTTCCCCAAACCGCTCTTTGCATGGCGGAATATCTATGCTACATTGCAGTTTAACCGCAGTATCCTGGGTTCTTTCGCCTTCTGGACTTCGGCCGGGCGGGACCTGCGGCACCTATGCTGCGCTGATCGCCGGGATCGCGTTCGTTCGAGCGCACTCCCATTCTGACGGTAGATTTGTACTCTCTTGATGAGAGGTATTGCAGGTAGTGATCCCGGATGGCGCGGGGCACGTATACAAACTTACCCGGTCTCACGAGCAGCATGCTCAATGCTGGCCGTGACGGGGCTAGGAGGTCTGTAGTCGTGAGCGAGGTACACGAGAACGTTATGCGGGGCAACGGGGGTAAGCCGATCATCCGCGTTGAGGACTGCTCGGTGGTCTTCGGGCGCAAGGCCAGGCAGGCGCTGGAGATGCGGCGTTCTGGGAAGAGCAAGGCCGAGGTCGAGCGGGAGACGGGCTCGACCATCGGCGTCTACCAGGCCGATTTCGAGGTGTACCCGAGCGAGATCTTCGTGGTCATCGGGCTCTCAGGCAGCGGGAAGTCCACGCTTCTCAGGGCGATCAACCGCCTGATCGAGCCGACGGAGGGGAAGATCTTCCTCGACGGCGAGTACATCTCGGAAATAGGCTCGAAGCAGCTCAGACAGGTCAGACGTAAGAAGATAGGCATGGTCTTCCAGCACTTCGGCCTCCTCCCGAATAGAACCGTCGTCAACAACATCTCTTTTGGGCTGGAGATACAGGGCGTCCCTTCAAACGAGCGCCGCAAGAGTGCCGAGGAGACGCTGGAGATGGTGGGCCTGCAAGGGCAGGGCAACAAGCTCATCACGGAGCTCTCGGGTGGTATGCAGCAGCGCGTCGGGCTCGCGCGGGCGCTCGCCACCGAGCAGGAGATACTGCTCATGGACGAGCCTTTCTCCGCGCTCGACCCCCTGATCCGGCGCGACATGCAGAATCTCTTCCTGGATATCCAGGGCGAGGTGAACAGGACCGTCGTGTTCGTGACGCACGACCTGGACGAGGCTTTGAGGCTTGGACACAGGGTGGCGATCATGAAGGACGGCGAGATCGTGCAGCTCGGAGCGCCGGAGCAAATTTTGCGCGAGCCCGCGACCGAGTACGTGGAGCGCTTCGTCGAGGACGTGGACTACGCGAAGGTACGCATGGCCGAGAGCGTGATGGTCGAACCCAAAGAGGTCGCCTACACGAGCGAGGGCCCGACGGTCGTGTTGCGGCGGATGAAGCAGGCGGGCCTCTCCCACATCTTCGTGCTCGATCGGGAGAGGCACCTCCTCGGGCTCGCCGAGGCAGAGGAGGTCGCGAGGCTCGCGGAGCGAGACGACAGGGAGCTCGGGGCCGCCGTCCGCGAAGATGCCCCCGCGCTCGGACGCAGGACGCCGCTCCGGGAGGTTTTGCCGGCGTTCTTGGACGACAGTGACGCGCCCGTTGCCGTCGTCGACGAGGATGGTCGCTTGGCGGGCGCCATCGTCCGTGGCTCGCTCATAGCGGGATTGACCACGAGCACGGAGACCTCGGAGGACGGCGAGGACTTCTCCGGCGTCGGCACCCGCGAACACAGCGAGGTCGGCGAAGGGGGAGGGCGGTAGCGATGGTGGCATTGCTGCAGAGCATCCCGCAGATACCGATCGCCAAGTGGGTCAACGGCGCCATCTCCTGGATCATCGGCAACTTCGGGGGGGCGTTCGATGTCCTGAACAGCGCGATCGAGGGCGTCGTGAATGGGCTGTCGTTCCTCCTGACGGTGCCACCCACGCTGGTAATGATCGCCATCCTGGTCGTCATCGCCTTCTTCCTGTCGGGGTGGCGGATCGCGCTCTTCGCGGTGCTTGGCCTCTTGCTCGTCGTTAGCCTCGGGTTGTGGAACCTCACGATGACGACCTTGTCGCTCATCCTGGTGGCCACGACGGTCTGTCTAGCGATAGGGATACCGATCGGGATAGTCGCGGCCAAGTCGCGCCGCCTGGAGGAGATCTCGCTCCCCATCCTTGACCTGATGCAGACGATGCCGGCCTTCGTCTACCTGGTCCCGTTCGTCTTCCTGTTGGGCCTCGGCGCGGGACCCGCCCTGCTCGCGACGGTCATCTTTGCCACGCCGCCCGCCGTGAGGTTGACCATGCTAGGCATACAACAGGTTCCCAAGGAGACGGTAGAGGCCGCGCACGCCTTCGGGTCCACCCCCATGCAGACGCTATTTAAGGTGGAGCTGCCGCTCTCGTTGAGCTCGATCAGGGCCGGGGTCAACCAGACCATAATGCTCTCGCTCTCGATGGTGGTCATCGCCGGGCTGGTCGGGTTCGAGGGCCTCGGCAAGCCCGTCGTGGAGGGGCTCCAGCAGCTCAACGTCGGGCTGGCCTTCGAGGGCGGCATCGGCATCGTGGTTCTCGCGATCGTACTCGACAGGGTGACCCGCGGTATCGGAGGAGGAGGCAGGTTAAAGAAGGCGTAACGACGGAAACACTCGGCAACACGAAGGCAAGCTCTAGGAGGAAAGTGTGGACTTGAAGGGTAGATTGTCCAGAAGGGAGATGCTCAAGCTGAGCGGCGGCGCACTCGCCGGCGCGAGCCTTCTCGGGGCTGCGGGCTGCGGCAGCGGTGGCGGCTCTGGCTCCGCCAGCAAGAGCCTGACCCTCGGTAGCATCGGGTGGGACGAGAACATCGCCGTCTCGAACCTGACGAAGGTCGTCCTGGGGGACGAGATGGGCTACGACGTTCAGCTCAAGGGCCCATTGGACCTCGGCCCGATGTTCCAGGGGCTGGCCAGCGGTGACCTGAACGCCTTCCAGGACGTGTGGCTTCCGAACCACAAGCAGTACTTGAGCAAGCCCCAGATCAAGCCCCGGGTGGAGGTCCTCAAGCCGTGGTATCAGGGGACGACCAAGTTCGGCATCACGGTGCTCAGTTATATGAAGGGCATAACGAGCATCGCCGACCTCAACCATGCAGGCACGAAC
Source organism: Actinomycetota bacterium (assembly GCA_046733115.1). Taxonomy (GTDB): domain Bacteria; phylum Actinomycetota; class Rubrobacteria; order Rubrobacterales; family Rubrobacteraceae; genus Rubrobacter_D. The sequence continues at coordinate 12,088 of JBKPOM010000298.1, forward strand.
GAGATCACCGGCATCGAGCCGGGGGCGGCCTTCATGCCAGTCGTCGAGAACAAGGTCATCCCCGCGTACAACCTGGACATGAAGCTGGTCACCTCGAGCACGGCGGGAATGCTCGCAGAGGTCCAGAAAAAGAACGCCGCGAAGGAACCGATCGTGTTTACGGGCTGGTCGCCGCACTGGATGAACCTGAAGTACGACATCGTCTACCTCGACGACCCGAAGAACGCCCAGGGTGCCTTCGATGACCCATCCAAGATCACCTGCGCTGTCAACAAGGACCTCGCCAGCGACGACCCCGCGGCCTACGCCTACCTCAAATCTATCAGCCTTAACGAGGATCAGATCAACGAGATAGAGGCGGAGATAAACAAGGCCGGGGAGGAGAAGGGCGCCCGCGCCTGGTACAAGAAGAACAAAGACGTCGTGAAGCCCTGGCTCGACGCCGCCAAGAAGGCGTGATAGGGCAGGTTGCTCCGCAACCCGCCCAGCATTTCGGCCGGTCAGCACTTCAGCCTATCACCTTTTCGATGGCTGGTTGCTGACGGCCCACAGTGAGCGAGGCTCGAGCCTTGTGCACCGCGCCGCAATCGAATTGGAAAGTTTGTAGCGCGCCTGCCCGCACCGTCTTTGCGAGCAGGCGCGTCCTGGTCTGTGGTGGCAGGCTGTAGGCGAAGAAGGGGTATGTGAGGCCTAAGGTGGGAGGGGCCGTGTTCGGTGGATGCGGGATGAGTCGGAAGAGGTTTCTCGGGTTGGGAGGGGCCGGGCTCGCGGGGATGGCGATGCTCGGGGCCGCTGGCTGTGGCGGCGGCGAACAAGGTGGTGCCGTTGGGATCACCTTAACCTTCGGCCCGGACGCCTCGGGGAGCTTGCAGGAGCTCATCGACCGGTTCAACAAGGAACACAAAGGTGAGATCAAGGTTATGTGGCGGACGACAGCTGCCGCGAGCGACGATTACTTCGAGCAGATAAAGACCGAGCTTCAGGCGGGGAAGATCACCGTGGACTTTATCGGGGGGGACGTGATCTGGCCCGCCCAGTTCGCCGCCCAGGGCTACGTCCTGGACCTCTCGGACCATTTTACCTCGGAGATGAAGAGCAAGAACCTGCAGCCCCCCGTGAAAGCCACGGAGTACGACGGCAAGACCTGGGCCGTCCCGTGGTTCACCGACGCCGGGATGTTCTACTACAGGAAAGATCTGCTCGAAAAGAGCGGCTCCTCGGAGCCCCCGAGACCTGGGACGAGATGAAGCAAATGGCCGACAGGATAAGGTCCGACTCGGGGACGAAGTTCGGCTACGTCTTCCAGGAGGCGCAGGACGAGGGCGGCGTTGTCGACGGCCTGGAGCACGTATGGAACGCCGGTGGAGACGTGTTGAGCGGCGATGAGGTCATCGTGGACAGCCCCGAGTCGGCCAAGGGGCTCGAACTCAGGAAGTACATGATCTCGGACGGCATCGCCCCCAACGCGAGCGTGAACTACACCACGCAGGAGTCCCAGTCCATCTTCACCAACGGCGACGCCGCTTTTATGCGCAACTGGACCTTCGTCTATGCGCTGCTCGCGAGCCCCGAGACTTCGAAGGTGAGGCCGGAGCAGGTTGGCATCTCGACCATACCCGTCTCTGAGGCGGGCAAGGAGAGCTTCTCGGGCCTGGGCGGGTGGAACTTCCTGGTCAACGCGGCCTCCGAGGACAAGCTGAATGAGATCTGGACCTTCATCGAGTACATGTCCTCGGCCGAGTCCCAGAAGACGTTCGCGCTGGAGAGCGCGCGCCTTCCAACCCTGAAGGCACTCTACGAGGACGAAGAGGTATTGAAGAAGGTGCCCGTCGCCGTCCTTGGCAAGGCCGCCATCGAGAACGCGAGGCCCCGTCCCATCTCGCCCTACTACGCGGACATGTCGCTGGTGATGGCCGAGCACTTCAACGAGGCCCTCAAGGACAGTGCGCCGGTGGGAAAGGCGCTGAGGGACATGCAAGGAGAGCTGCAGAACGTGATGGATCAGACCTAGGTCCACCGGCCCGCCGCCCGTTTGCGCTCGCGGCGCAACAATTCTCCGCAGGCGATACAAAACGTTACATCTATGTGCTACGCTGCGACCGTGGCAGAGAGTGGCGGCCCCGATCGGCGGACGATAGGTTTCAGTCCCCGGTGGGGGCTACTCCGTTTTCTTGATCGCCGCGCTCGTTCCGAAACTACTCATATCACCGCGGAGGTGAAGCTTTGACGGCCACGGTCGTCCTCGGACTGGCCTGGGGAGATGAAGGCAAGGGCAGGGTGTGCGACGCGCTGGCGTCCGACGTCGGGTACGTCTCGCGCTACTCGGGCGGCAACAACGCGGGCCACACCGTCAGGGTCGGCGAGGAGGAGTTCAAGCTGCACCTCGTTCCCTCGGGCATCGTGCGCGATGGCGTCGTTTGCACCATCGGCAACGGGGTCGTCATCAACCCGGAGGTGCTGGTCGAGGAGGTCGAGGCGTTGGAGGCTCGGGGCCTCGGCGTCAGGGATCGTCTCAAGGTGGACGGGCGGGCGCACCTGATCATGCCCTACCACATCGCGCTCGACTCGCACCGCGAGATCGCGCTCGGCGACGCCAGGATAGGGACGACGAACAGGGGCATAGGCCCAGCCTACGAGGACAAGGTCGCCCGCTCCGGCATAAGGGTCCAGGATATCTTCGACGAGGGCATCCTGAAAGCCAAGCTCAAGGCGGCCCTCAGGGAGAAGAACGCTATCTTCGAGAACGTCTACGGCGAAGACCACTACGACGTCTCGGACGTGGCCTCCTGGCTCCTCTCCTTCAAAGACTTCATCGAGCCGATGGTCGCCGACACGGGGACGCTTTTGCGGGAAGCGCTAGAAAACAGAGAGCGCGTCCTGCTCGAAGGCGGACAGGCGACGCTCCTCGACAACGACCACGGCACCTACCCCTTCGTCACCTCGTCCAACCCGACGGTCGGCGGTGCTGTCGTCGGTTCCGGCATTCCCGCGCGGCAGTTGGAGTACGTGGTCGGGGTTACCAAGGCTTACACGACGCGTGTCGGCGACGGGCCGATGCCTACGGAGCTCTTCGACGAGGCGGGGGAGACGATCCGGAGCGTCGGGCGCGAGTACGGCACGACCACGGGCCGGGCCCGGAGGGTGGGGTGGCTCGATTTGCCCGCCGTGAAGTGGGCCGCCTCGCTCAACGGCATCACCCACGTAGCCATCACGCTGCTCGATGTGCTCTCCGCGGTCGATGAGATAAACATCTGCGTCGGCTACGAGATCGACGGCAAAGCCGTGGAGGGTTATCCGATGCACCAGACCGACCTGCATCACGCGAGGCCTCTTTACAAGTCGTTGCCGGGGTGGGGCGAGGACATTACTTGGTGCAGGATGAGGGGGGATCTCCCGGAGGCGGCGCGGGACTTCGTCGGGTTCGTCGAGGCCGAGGTGGGGGCTCCTTTGTGCATGATCAGCGTCGGCCCCGAGCGCGACCAGGCGATAGTGGAGAGGATCGGGATCTAGCATCGTGAGCCCGAGCCTTTGAAGGTGCTCGTAGTCGGTAGCGGCGGACGCGAGCACGCTCTGGTCGAGGCCCTGGCCGCGAGCCCCCTGGAGCCGGCGATGTATGCGGCCCCCGGCAACCCCGGCATCTCGCGCATCGCCGAGACGGTGGATATCCCGGTGGATGATCTCGTTTCCCTCAGAGATTTCGCCGCCGAGAACGAAATAGACTTCACAGTAGTCGGCCCCGAGTCGCCGCTTATCGGGGGCATCTCCGAGGCGTTCTGGGAGGCCGGCCTGAAGGTGTTCGGCCCCTCGCGGGCCGCCGCCCGCATCGAGGGCTCAAAGGTGTTCGCCAAGGAGCTCATGCGCCACGCCGGCGTCCCGACCGCCCGCTTCGAAGCCTTCGACCGCGAAGAGGCCGCTCTCGCCTACCTGCGTGCGCACTCCGAGTACCCCATCGTCATAAAGGCCGACGGGGCGGCGGCGGGTAAGGGAGTCACCGTGGCCCACTCACAGGACGAGGCAGAGGAGGCCGTGAGAGCCTCGTTCGCCGGCAAGTTCGGGGCCGCGGGGGAGAGGATCGTGATCGAGGAGTGCCTGGAGGGGAGGGAGGCCTCGGTCTTCGTCGTCACCGACGGCCAGGACATCCTACCCTTCCTGCCGGCCCAGGACTACAAGCGCCTCTACGACGCCGACGAGGGACCCAACACGGGGGGTATGGGCGCCTACTCGCCCATCATGTGGATGGAGCCGGAAACCTACGCGGCCATACTCGAAGACATAATACGCCCTACCATCCACCAGCTTTCCCTGATCGGTGCTCCCTACACTGGCCTCCTCTACGCCGGCGTTATGGTCACCGAGACGGGCCCCAAGGCGCTGGAGTTCAACTGCCGCTTCGGCGACCCCGAGACGCAGGTGATCCTTCCCCGCCTCGGCTCCGACCTCCTGGAATTGATGCTGGCCGCCGTCAACGAGGACCTCGCCGGGCGCGAGGTCGTCTGGTCGGCGGACAAGGCCGTCTGTGTTGTGCTTGCCTCGGAAGGCTACCCCGACTCTTCGTCTTCTGGGGATGAGATCTCCGGCCTGGAGAACATCCCGGCCGGCGTCTACGTCTACCACGCCGCCACCGAAGAACGCGAAACCCGCTTCTTTACCGCGGGCGGCAGGGTCCTCAACGTCGTAGGCACCGGTCCTACCATCATCGAGGCGCGGGCCCGCGCCTACGCGGCGGTCGAGCAGATCCACTTCGAAGGCATGCAATACCGAACCGATATAGCCCTAGAAGCGATAGAGCTGGAGGACCTTTGAGCCCAAGCGTGGGAATTCTGGTAGGTAGCAAGTCCGACCTCCCCATCCTCGAAAAATGTACGGCCCGCCTCGAAGGCTACGGCATCGAGTACGAACTGGAGGTCCGCTCCGCCCACCGCAACCCCGAAGGCGTCTCCGAGTACGCAGGCACGGCCTGCGAGCGCGGCCTCAAAGTAATAATCTGCGCTGCCGGCATGGCCGCCCACCTCGCAGGCGCCGTCGCCGCCCGGACGAACCTGCCCGTGATCGGCATCCCCGTAGCCTCGGGCTCCCTGAGCGGCTTCGACGCCCTCCTCTCGACCGTCCAGATGCCCTCGGGTGTTCCCGTTGCGACGGTCGCGGTAAACGGCGCCGCCAACGCCGGTGTGCTGGCAGCCCAGATCCTTGCCCTCTCCGACCCCGAGCTGGCGAAGCGGCTGGAGGGGTAGTTGATCGAACGTTACACCCTGCCGGAGATAGGGGCGGTCTGGACCGAAGAAGCGAAGTACCGCGCCTGGCTCCAGGTGGAGCTGGCAGTTTGTAAAGCCAGGGCCGAGCTGGGCGAGATCCCCACGGAAGAAGTAGAAGACCTCGCCGAAAAGGCGGACTTCACCGTGGACCGCATCCACGAGATCGAACAAGAGACCAACCACGACGTTATAGCCTTCGTGACCAACGTTGCGGAGTACGCTGGCGGTGTCGCCAGGCACTTCCACTTCGGCCTGACCTCCTCAGACGTGCTGGATACGGCCAGCGCTTTGCAGCTCAGGGACGCCCTAGGTCTCATCCAGGACGAGGCGAAAGATTTGACGCTGTTGCTGGCGGAGATGTCGCTGGAACACAGGGATACCGTGATGGTGGGCCGGACGCACGGGGTCCACGCCGAGCCGACGACGCTCGGGCACAAGCTGGCGGTGTGGGCCTTCGAGATGGAGCGCAACCTGGACAGGCTCTCGCACGCCAGGGAGGTCGCTGCCGTCGGAAAGATCTCCGGCGCCGTCGGGACCTACGCCAACGTCGACCCCAAGGTCGAGGCTATTACTTGCGAGGAGCTTGGCCTGTCTTCGTCGCCCGCCTCGACCCAAGTCGTGCAGAGGGACCGGCACGCGGAGGTCCTGGCTACGCTCGCTATCTTAGGCTCGACGATGGAGAAGGTTGCGGTGGAGATAAGGGGCGCCCAGCGCACGGAGGTGCGGGAGCTGGCCGAGCCTTTCGGACGTGGTCAAAAAGGCTCGTCTGCGATGCCGCATAAGCGAAACCCGATCCTGGCCGAGCGCTTGTGCGGCATGGCCCGCATCCTGCGCGCGAACGCCGCGGTCGGTTTCGAGAACAACGCCCTGTGGCAGGAGCGGGACATCTCCCACTCCTCGGCCGAGCGCGTCGTCCTCCCCGACTCCACGATCCTGGGCTTCTACATGCTCCGCACGACGTCCCGCATCCTGCGCGGCCTCCAGGTAGACAAAGAGCGCATGATCGAAAACCTGAACAGCGGTGGCGGCATCGTGTTCTCCGGCCGCGTCCTGCTCGCGCTCATCGAGAGCGGCATGACCCGCGACGACGCATACGGGATCGTGCAGGCGGCAGCGATGCGGGCCTGGGAGGGCGACGAGGACTTCAGGGAGTTGCTAGAAGAGGACGAAGACGTTCGCGAACGTCTTGGAGACGATCTGGACGATCTTTTCGACCCCGCTTACGCCCTGCGCAACCTGAGCGTAGTGTCCGGGCGGGTGGAGGAACTGAAAAGGAGGTTGGAGGATGGCTGAGGACCTGCTATATGAGGGAAAGGCCAAGAAGGTCTTTACCACGGACGATGAGAGGGTGCTGCTGCACCGCTACAAGGACGAGGCGACGGCGTTCAACGCCCAGAAGCGCGGGTCGTGGAAGAACAAGGGCAAGACCAACGCCACCATGAGCGCGGCGATCTTCGCCTACCTCGAAACGCACGGCGTCCCGACCCACTTCGTCGAACAGGTCGACGACAACACCATCAAGACCAAAAAGCTCGACATGCTACCGGTCGAGATCGTGGTCCGCAACGTCGCCGCCGGCTCTCTTAGCCGCCTGCTCGGCTTCGAGGAGGGCCGCAAGCTGAAGGCCTCGATCGTGGAGCTGTGCTACAAGGACGACGACCTCGGCGATCCTTTGCTCAACTGGTACCACTTCAGGGAGCTCGGCGTCTCGGACGAAGACCTCGAGTTCTGCGAGGAGCTCGGCCTCAAGGTCAACGAGGTCCTCGCGCCCTACTTCGACGAGCGCGGCATAACGCTTGTAGATTTCAAGATAGAGGCGGGGCGCGATGCCGAGGGCAACCTCATGCTGGCCGATGAGATCAGCCCGGACACCTGTCGTTTCTGGGACAAGGGGACCGGCGAGAAGCTGGACAAGGACCGTTTCCGCAACGACATGGGCGGCGTCGAGGAGGCGTACGCAGAGATGCTTCGAAGGGTGATGGAGATCACGCAAAGAGGGGCGGTAGATTGAAAAGAAGGCTTCAGGCATCAGGCTACAGGCATCAGGGGAGCGGGTACGAGACCCGTGTTGCACTAGCCGACACGAAATCGGACGGCGAAGCCCTGTCGCCTTACCTGATGGTACCCGAGGCCCCGACGCCCGTAGCGAACGGGCCAGAAAACCTGAAGTCTGAAACCTGTAGCCTGATGCCTCCTGCGAAAGCTGATAGCTGATGGCTGATAGCGTCAAAATTCGCGTCCTCGTCCGTCCGAAATCCGGCATCCTCGATCCGCAGGGCGAGGCGGTGAGGAGCGCGCTTCCGGCGTTGGGTTTCGAGGGCGTTCGGACCGTTCATGTCGGGAGACTCATCGAGATGGAGGTCGAGAGCGCGGACGAGGTCGATGCGATGTGCCGCAGGCTTTTGTCGAACCCGACGATCGAAGAGTACGAGTGGGAGGTCGTAGGGTGAGAATCGGGGTTACGGTCTTTCCTGGTTCCAACTGCGATCGTGATGCCCTGTACGGTGTGGAGCGGATGGGCACGAAGGCGGTCGAGTTGTGGCACGCCGACGCGAACCTCAAAGGTGTTGACGCCGTGATCGTTCCCGGCGGCTTCTCTTACGGCGACTACTTGAGACCAGGAGCCATCGCCCGCTTCGCGAAGGTGATGGGCCCTCTCGAAGAGTTTGCGAAGAGCGGAGGGCCCATCCTGGGTGTGTGCAACGGCTTTCAAGTCTTGACCGAGGCGCATTTGTTGCCCGGTGCTTTGCTCCGCAACACGCACATGCGCTTCGTGTGCGACCGTGTCCGCGTGCGGGTCGAGACCGCGGACACGCCGTGGACCGCGGGCTGTGATCCCGGCGAAGAGCTGACCCTGCCCGTCGCCCACAATGAGGGCAACTTCTTCGCCGATCTGGAGACGCTCGCGCGGCTGGAAGGCGAAGAACGCGTCGTGCTGCGCTACCTGGAGAACCCGAACGGTTCGGCGAACGACATCGCCGGCGTGTGCAACGAGCGCCGCAACGTCGTCGGACTCATGCCGCATCCAGAGAGGGTTTCGGATCCTACCCTCGGCTCCGACGAGGGGCTGAGGATACTGAGCTCTGTGCTCGTGGGGGCTGGCGTCTGAACATCCAGGAGACATACAGCTCTCTGGGGCTCTCAGACTTCGAGTACGACCGCATCCTGGAGCTGATGGGCCGTGCGCCGAACTATCTGGAGCTTTCGCTGTTTTCGGTAATGTGGAGCGAGCACTGCGGCTACAAGAACTCGCGCCCACTCCTGAAGCACTTTCCGAACGAGGGGGCGCAGGTCGTTCAGGGGCCTGGAGAAAACGCTGGCGTGGTCGAGGTGGGGGACGGGTGGGCCGTGGCCTTCAAGATGGAGAGCCACAACCATCCGTCGGCCGTGGAGCCTTACGAGGGAGCCGCGACGGGGGTAGGTGGAATCATCCGCGACATCCTGGCGATGGGCGCGCGGCCCGTGGCGCTCCTCGACTCGCTGCGGTTCGGGCCGCTCGATGAGGAGCGGAGCCGCTACCTGTTCAGGGAGGTCGTAAGGGGCATCGGGGGATACGGCAACGCCGTCGGGGTGCCGACCGTAGGCGGGGAGGTCGAGTTCGCGGAGGCCTACTCGGGAAATCCGCTGGTCAACGCGATGTGCGTCGGCCTGATCCGCACCGAAGACCTTATGCGCGCCAGCGCCACCGGCGAGGGCAACCGCCTCGTGCTGCTCGGCTCCAAGACCGGGCGCGACGGCATCCACGGAGCGACCTTCGCCTCGGACGAGCTCACCGAAGAGTCGGAGTCCAAAAGGTCCAACGTACAGGTCGGCGACCCGTTCTGCGAGAAGATGCTGATCGAATGTTGCCTGAAGCTGCTGGACGAGGACTTGCTCGTCTCGTTGCAGGATCTCGGGGCGGCCGGCATCACGTCTTCAGCATCGGAGATGGCGGCGAAGGGCGGGGTCGGCGTCGAGATCGAGACCGATAAGGTGCCGCTTCGCGAGAGCGGGATGGAGCCGTGGGAGATCATGATCTCCGAGTCCCAGGAGCGAATGCTCGCCATCGTCGAACCCCAAAAAGCCGACGAGGTCTTGAAGCTCGCGGAACGCTACGGGCTGGTCGGGGCGATCGTCGGCCGCGTCGCGGACCACGGCGACCTGCGCGTAATCCACCACGGAGAAATAGTCGGCACCGTCCCGGCCGAACACCTCGCCGACGCCCCCGTCTACGAGCGTGCCATCGTCCGGCCGCAGTACCTCGACGAAGTACAAGAGGTGGACCTTGACGAGCTTCCCGAGCCGAAAGATTACAACGCCGTGTTGCTCCGGATGCTAGGGCATCCGAACCTACGTTCGAGGCGGCCGATCTTCACCCAGTACGATCATCAGGTCGGCACGGATACTGTGGTCCTGCCCGGCGCTGACGCGGCGGTCATGAGGATAAAAGGCACGAACCTGGGCTTCGCCGTTACTTCCGATGGCCGTGGCCGCCACTGCTACCTCGATCCGAGAGGCGGCGGAGCCGCCACGGTCGCCGAAGCATACAGGAACCTCTCGTGCGTCGGGGCCGAGCCCGTCGGCGTCACCGATTGCCTCAACTTCGGCAGCCCCGAGAATCCGGATGGCTACTATCAGCTTGCCGAGTGTATAGAAGGGATGTCCGAGGCCTGCGAGGTCTTCGGGACGCCGGTCGTAAGCGGTAACGTCAGCCTCTACAACGAGACCGACCGTGGCGCCATCTACCCGACCCCGACGGTCGGAATGGTCGGCGTCTTAGAGGATGTCAACCGGCACGCCACGCCAGCCTTCAAGCGTGAGGGAGACATAGTAGTGGTGGTCGGGGCCTTCTCCGGTTTCTCCCGGCCGCGTTGGGAATCGTCCCTCGCGGGTTCGAGCTATCTGGAGATCGTGCACCACAAAGTAGCCGGTCGGCCGCCTGCGCCAGACCTCCCGGCCGAGAAAAGGGTAGCAGATCTTGTGCGTGGAATGATCTCATCCGGGTTGGTGGATACAGTGCACGACCTTTCTGGCGGTGGCGAGGCTATGGCGCTGGCCGAGATGGCGCTTGCTGGCGGCACCGGGTTCGAGTACGAAGTGCTGGAGTTCGAGAGCCTGCGTAGCGACGGTACCCTTCTCGAAACGCTCTTCGGTGAACAGGGCGCGGGTTTTCTTGTCTCCGTGCCAGAGGCTCGATGGACCGACCTCGAGGATGCCCTGGGCCGTTACGAAGAAGGCAAGCCGGGCACAGCCTACGACGTGGTAGGGCGTACTGGCGGGAATAGGTTCAAGGTCGGAGACCTGATCGACGTGAGCCTAAGCGACCTTCGCGGCGCCTACGAACGCGACCTCTTCGAGCAACACGCACCTGAGGGCGGGCACATTGGATAGTCCAGTGAAGGTCAACATTGCGAAGAAGCTCTCGCTCTTCGATGAGCACTGGAGTGCGAAGATAGTCGGCGAACTGAACGGCCAGCACATCAAGCTCGTCAAGCTCTTTGACGAGTTCGTCTGGCACTATCATGACGATGAGGACGAGATGTTCGTCGTGGACAGTCGTTTCAGGATGGAGTTCCGGGACGGGGAGGTTTGGATCGAGAGGGGAGAGTTTATCGTGGTGCCGCGTGGGGTCGAGCACAGGCCCGTCGCGGAAGAGGAGGCCAGCGTGATGCTCTTCGAGCCTGCGTCGACGCTGAACACGGGCAACGTAACGGGCTCGAAGGTTGCCGAATTGGACAGGATCTAACCTTCGGAAGGTGGGTGCCCCAGACGTGGATTACCGGGATACGGATGGCAAGCCGAAGGAAGCGTGCGGCATCTTCGGGCTCTACTCTCGCGAGCTCGCCGGCGAGCTGGCCCAACGCACGTACTTCGGCCTCTACGCGCTCCAGCACCGCGGCCAGGAGTCGGCCGGCATAGCCGTCTCGGACGGGGAACGCACTACCGCCATGCGCGACATGGGCCTCGTCTCTCAGGTCTTCGACGGCCTGCGCCTCGCCGCCCTCGAGGCCGGGCACCTGGCACTCGGCCACGTCCGCTACTCGACGACAGGCTCCGCCTCCTGGGAGAACGCCCAGCCAGAGTTCGGAGGACGCGGAGACGTAAACGTGGCCGTGGCCCACAACGGCAACCTCGTCAACGCCGGAAAACTGCGCGACGGCCTGGCAGAAGTCGGCTTCAGGTTCTACTCCACCTCCGACACGACGTATATAGCCGCTGCCGCGGTCAGGGAGCTTGAGCGCGGGCTGTCGGTCGGCGAGGCCGTGCGAGAGGCCATGCGCCATCTCGAAGGCGCATACTCTGTGGCCATGATCTTCCGCGACAAGCTCGTCGCCTTCCGCGACCCTCACGGCTTCCGACCCCTCTCCATCGGCGAGGTCGATGGTGGCTACGCCGTCTCCAGCGAGACCTGCGGACTGGACATCATCGGCGCCAAATACCTGCGCGACGTGGAGCCCGGAGAGGTCGTCGTCATAGACGACGAGGGCCTGACGAGCTATACGGCCGAGACCCCGCGCCGCGCACTTTGCGTCTTCGAGTACGTGTACTTCGCCCGCCCCGACTCGCGATTCGACGGGCGTGAGGTCGCCGACTCCCGCCACAAGATGGGCGAGTTCCTCGCCGAGGAGGCGCCTGTCGAGGCCGACGTTGTGATACCGGTCCCCGACTCCGGGATGATGGCGGCTATAGGCTACTCGCAAAGGAGCGGCATCCCTTACGCGGAAGGCCTCATAAAGAACCGCTACGTCGGCAGGACCTTCATCCAGCCGACCGACGGGATGCGCCAGCTCGGCATCAGGCTAAAGCTCAACCCGCTGCCCAGCGTGATCGAGGGCAACAGGGTGGTTGTGGTGGACGACTCCATCGTGCGGGGCAACACGAGTCGCAAGTTGGTCGAGCTGCTCTTCGAGGCGGGTGCGGCCCAGGTCCACTTCAGGGTCTCTTCGCCCCCGATCACAGGCCCCTGCTACTACGGCATCGACATGGACAGCCCGGACCAGCTCGTTGGAGCGAACCTGACGGTGGAGGAGATAAGACAGCAGATCGGGGCTACCACCCTTGCCTACCTCTCGACAGGAGCGATGGTCGCCGCCACCGAACAGCCGAAGGACCGCCTCTGCCGCGCCTGCTTCGACGGGGACTACCCGATCACGGGCACCGCGAACAAGTTCGCCCTGGAGAACCAGACCCACTACGTACCCACCGGGGGCGGATGAGCTTCTCTCTACCCGCCGGACATAAAGGCTCTAAGATTCAAACCGTCGCCGCCTAGCACGATGCTCTTAACAGCGGCGACGTACAGCGCCTCGTCGGGCTCTCTCATCCCGACATCGAGGTGGGCGGGCCAAAGGGCACCAGCCACGGTGAGCAGATCCTACGTGAGTGGGTCGATCGCGCCAACGTTTACCTCGAACCCCGGCGTGCCTTCAGCGAAGCGGACACGGTGGTTGTCGACCAGGAGGCGGAATGGCAATCGGCAGAGCCTAGTGGCCGGCAGATGGTGGTCTCCGTCTTCGTGGTCTACGATGGTCTCGTGACGAGCGTGGTGCGCTATCCCGATTTCGCAACGGCTTTGCGCGCCGCAGGCTTCGACGAGTCGCACGAGAGAAGTCCCGGCTGATTCATGGACCGCGATGACCGAGTATCCGAGAGAAAGTTAGACGAAACGCTGACGACCGAACCGTTGCACATCCGCCGCTACGAACCCGGAGACAAACGTACCGTCAGGCCACTGCACGACGGCGCGCTGAACGAGGTAGGCGCGCACCTTGGGAGCGGTCCCTGGGACGATGATCTCGACGAGATCGAGAACGTTTATCTGGATTCAGGAGGCGAGTTCCTCGTAGGCATTGTGGATGGGGAGATCGTCGCGATGGGCGCCTTGATCAAGATCGCACCCGAGAAGGCCGAATTGAAGCGCATGCGGGTGCGGCTTGGACTCCAGGGCCACGGCTATGGGCAGACCCTGCTGGATGACCTGCACCGCCGCGCCACAGAGCTCGACTACTCCACGCTACGCCTGGATACGACCGTGCAGCAGCGGGCGGCCCAAAGTCTCTATTTGAAAAACGGCTACATTGAGGTGGGACGCAGCGTCATCGAACCTTTCGATTGCATCATCTATGAGAGGGAGATTCTTGACTGAGAAAGGCAGTTACGAAGCCTCGGGCGTCTCCATCGAGCGCGGAGAGCGGGCCGTGGACCTCATGCGCTCAGCCGTCGAGGTAACCCATGGCCCGGAGGTCCTCGGCGCGCCGGGCGGCTTCGCGGGCCTCTACGCCCTCGCCGGCTACGACGACCCCATCCTCTCCTCGACCATCGACGGGGTCGGCACGAAGGTCCTCGTTGCGAGGGAAGTCGGACAATACGCTTCCCTCGGTACGGACATCGTCAACCACTGCGCCAACGACGTGCTCGCCACCGGCGCGCGTCCGCTCTTGTTTCTGGACTACATAGGAAGCGGTCAGCTCGACCCCGGGGCCGTCGCCGGAATAGTCCGCGGCGCCGCGGAAGCCTGCGATCGGCTCGGCGTGGCCCTCATCGGCGGCGAAACGGCGGAGATGCCCGGGCTTTATGGTGAAGGCGACTTCGAGATCGTCGGCGTCTGCATCGGGGCCTGCGAGCGGAGCGAGGTAGTCAGCGGCGAGGGGATTAACCCTGGAGACACCCTGCTCGGCCTGGCGTCGAGTGGTCTGCACACCAACGGCTACACGCTGGCCCGCAAGGTGCTCGCGGACGCCGGGATCTCCTACTCGGAACAACCAGAAGGCGTGGACCGTCCCGCCGGCGAAATCTACCTGGAGCCGCACCGGGCGTACGTGCGGGAGGTAGAAACGCTGCGAAAGACGGTCGAGGTCCGTGGGATGGCGCATGTGACGGGGGGAGGGCTCGTGGGAAATCTGCCGCGCGCTCTCGGGGGGCTCGGGGCTCGGCTCGACGTGGGTTCCTGGGAGGAGCCCGCGGTCTTCGGACTCATACGCTCGCTTGGCGAAGTACCCGACGAAGAGATGCACAGGGTGTTCAACCTCGGCGTCGGCTTCTGCGTGGTGGTGCCGCCGGAAGAGGCAGAGTCTGGGATCGAAGCACTGCACGGAGCGGGTTGTGAGGCATGGAGGATTGGGGTGGTCACGGAGACCGGGGGCGTCAAGTTTGCCTGAACGGCTGCCCGAGGGGTCGCGCTTCGCCGTGCTCGCGTCGGGTTCGGGGACGAACCTGCAGGCCCTGCTCGACGCCTACCCCGGTAACCTCGTAGTCGTCGCCGGGGACAAGAAGGGGGCTCTCGCCTTCGAGCGGGCGCGGCGGGCCGGCGTGCCAGTCGAGCACGTCGACCCCGCCGGCTTCGTCGACAAGGAGGACTACGACGCGGAGCTCGCGGCCAGGATCGCGGCCCACGACGTGGGGCTCGTGGTAGGGGCGGGGTACATGGGGATCTTATCCCCGGTCTTCCTGGAGCGTTTCCCCGCCGTATTGAACGTCCACCCCTCGCTGCTGCCCGAGTTCCGCGGGCTTCGCGCGGTGGAGCGAGCGCTGGAGGCGGGGGTGGACGAGACGGGGGTAACGGTCCATTTCATGGTCGAAGAAGTGGACGCCGGACCCATCGTGGCGCAAGAGAGGCTCCCGGTCTTGGCCGAAGACACCAAAGAGACGTTGCTGGAGCGGCTGCATCAGATCGAGCACAGGCTACTCGTGGGGGCGGTCGCGGACTATTTTCAGGAGAGGATAGAAGTATGAAGCGGACGGCGCTGATTTCGGTCTCGGACAAGCGGGGGGTCGAGGACTTCGCGCGGCGGCTCTCGGGGATGGGGTTCGAGATCATCGCTACCGGCGGCACCGCGACGGCGCTCTCGGATGCCGGAGTGCGCGTCGTCCCAGTCTCCGAGGTAACCGGGGCACCGGAGATACTCGGCGGACGGGTCAAGACGCTGCACCCTAAGATCTACGGCGGCATCCTGGCCGATCTGGAAGACCCCGACCACGTGCAGCAGCTCGTCGAGCAGGACATCGGCCCGATCGACCTGGTCTGCATCAACCTCTACCCCTTCGAGGAAACGGTCGCCGGCGACGCCGCGGAGAAAGAGACCATCGAGCAGATAGACATAGGTGGACCAGCCATGCTGCGGGCCGCAGCCAAGAACTTCCGCTCCGTGACGGTCATACCCTCATCACAGTTCTACGAGGAGGTACTAAACGCCCTGGAGGGCGAGGGACAGGTCCCCGAGGAGATGAGGCGGCGGTTGGCACTCGCCGCGTTCCGGCGAACAGCCCGCTACGACGCGGCGATCTCGGCCTGGCTAGGCGAGCAGGTCGCGGAAGAGACAGAATCTCCAGAGGTCGACGCCGAGAAGTTTCCCGAGCGCCGGACGGTCGACTACGAGCGGGTTTCGAAGTTGCGTTACGGGGAGAACCCGCACCAGGCCGCGGCGTACTACGCGGAGGCTGGAGCTGAGCACCTGCTCAGCGGCGTCGAGAAGTTGCAGGGACGTGAGATCTCCTTCAACAACCTCTACGACCTCGACGCGGCCCGCACCCTTCTCGCCGACCTGACCGACTTCGGAGCTCCTGCCGCCGTCATCGTCAAGCACGCGAATCCTTGCGGCGCAGCGGTAGGAGCGTCACTGGCGGACGCTTACCGCAAGGCCCTCGCCTCCGACCCGCAGTCCGCGTTCGGGGGCATCGTGGCGCTCGGCGGTGAGGTAGACGGGGAGCTCGCCGCCGAGATCTCCAATGTGTTCACGGAAATTTTGGTCGCCCCGGACTTCACCGAAGAAGCGAGGGAGATCCTCTCCTCCAAACCGAACATGAGGGTGCTCGTCGCTGGCGCGCTAGATCGCCCTATACTCTCGACCAAGCAGGTAACGGGCGGCATGTTGCTGCAAGATTCTGACGCCGTCGAGGACGAATTGGGATACAAAGTGGTCACCGAGGTGGGTGCGTCGGAGCAACAGATGGCGGATCTACTCTTCGTCTGGCGCGTGGCCCGCATGGTCAAGAGCAACGCGATAGTCCTCGCCAGGGACGGGGCCACGGTCGGAGTCGGGGCGGGCCAGATGAGCCGGGTCGACTCCTCCGAGATAGCGGTACAGAAGGCCGGCGAAAAGGCACAGGGTTCCGTCGCAGCCAGCGACGCCTTCTTCCCCTTCGCCGACGGCGTCGAGGCGCTGGCCGAGGCGGGTATAAAGGCCGTGATCCAACCCGGCGGCTCCGTCCGCGACGACGAAGTCATCGAGGCCGCGAACCGCCACGGACTCGCGATGGTCTTCACCGGCCATCGTCATTTCCTTCACTAGAGGGTCCACTGCCGGGTCGAAGATGGGTCGGGTTTCGGGTAAACTCTTGGCGGAGCCTGGGCCAGTAGCTCAGTGGTAGAGCAGGGGACTTTTAATCCTCGTGTCGTAGGTTCGATCCCTACCTGGCTCACCTACTCGTCGGCGTCGGGGACTCGGCCTCATCCGCGGTACTATCTGTTAAACTCTCGAAGGCGGGACCTGCCAGGCTCGTGAGCCCCCATCGTCTAGAGGCCCAGGACACCGCCCTTTCAAGGCGGCGGCACGGGTTCGAATCCCGTTGGGGGCACAGGTTAGCTGGTCAGCCGGTCAACCAAAACAAGAAGCCGACAGGCTGAAGTGCTGACTAGCTGAAGTGCTAATACGGGCGATTAGCTCAGGGGTAGAGCGCCTCCCTTACAAGGAGGAGGTCGCTGGTTCGAACCCAGCATCGCCCACTCATAAATTTCCTGCAAATGGTATAGTTTTGTGGATAGGAAGCGCCGCCGGGGGCACGCTGCCCAGGCCTTTTACTGCAACCGTACTGCAACCCGAC
>JBKPOM010000299.1:0-26798 GCA_046733115.1 Actinomycetota bacterium
CTTCAGGAGATGGGGGAGATTAAGGCCCTGGAGCAAGAGCAGGCGGGCGTCAGCTACAGAGAGCTGCTCGCCCCCTTCGTCCGGCCCGCACTGATAATAGGCATTGGATTAGCGATCTTCCAGCAGATAACCGGTATCAACACCGTGATCTATTACGCCCCCACGATCCTCCAGGGAGTCGGCTTCTCCGAAGGAGGGGCCATCGCGGCCACCGCCGTCGGCGTGGGCCTGGTAAACGTCGGGTTCACAATCCTCGCTGTCCGGATCATCGACCGGGCGGGGCGCAGGCCACTGTTAATCATCGGGCTCATCGGCATGATCGTAAGCCTCGCGCTCTTAGGCTTGGTCTTCGCCATTGGGTCCACCTCGGGTGCGGCGGGTCTGCTGGCGACTATCTGCTTGGGACTGTACATTGCCTCGTTCGCGATAAGCTTGGGGCCGGTCTTCTGGCTGATGATCTCGGAGATCTACCCGCTCAGGATCCGGGGCACCGCCATGAGCGTAGCCTCCATCGCCAACTGGGGCTCGAACTGGATCGTCGCCCTGACGTTCCCTGTCTTGCTGGCGACGCTCGGCGGTGCGGGCTCGTTCTGGTTGTTCGCGGCTTTGGGAATCGTGGCGTGGTTCTTCGTGTACTTCCGGGTGCCCGAGACCAAGAACCGGACGCTGGAGGAGATAGAGGCCAGCTTCCGCGGCACGACCGTCGGCTCCAGCCGCGCACGCTAGCCGATAGAGAGGAGGGACGGTGAGCTTCCGAGGCGCGATCTTCGACGTCGACGGCGTGCTGGTGGATTCGCCCCACGAGCAGGCCTGGCGCGAGGGCCTGCAGCAACTGATGGAGAACGATTGGGCCGACATAAGGGGGGAGACTTCGTACTCCCCCGAAAAGTTTACGCCCGAGGTCTACCAGAGAGAGATGTCCGGCAAACCGCGCTACGCGGGCGCGCAGGCCGTGCTCGAGTACTTCGGGGTGCCTGACGCCGAGGAGCGGGCCAAGGAGTACGGCGACCGCAAGCAGGTGATGATCGTCGAGCTTATCGAGCGAAACCAGTTCCACGCCTACCCCGACGCCCTGCGGTTCGTGCTCGCCGTGAAGGCCGCGGGCCTGCGGACAGCCGCCGCCTCATCCTCCAAGAACGCCAACGCGTTCCTGGAGCGCATAAGGCTTGACGAGTTCGTCGAGGAGGACGGCCTGAGCTACGACTTCGTGCGGCCGGGCTACACCCTGCTCGACACCCTGGACGCGAACGTCAGCGGTCGGGACTTCGCGCAGGGCAAGCCGCACCCGGAGATCTTCCTCACCGCGGCCGAAGAAGCGGGGGTTCAGCCGAAAGAGGCCTTCGTGGTGGAGGACGCGGCCAACGGCGTGCAGGCGGCCAAGGCCGGCAACATGGCGGCGCTCGGTCTCGCGCGGGCCGACGACGAGCAATTGCTGGCCGAGGCGGACGCCGACCTCGTTGTCACCAGCCTCGACGACGTCTCGCTCGAAGCGATCTCTGCAGGCCGCCTGGAGCGTTCCGGGCGTTGACGGACATGGGGAGACGTAAGGTATGAACGCCATTGGGGTGGACGTGGGGGGGACCAAGATCGCCGCGGCGGTGGTCTCTCCGGAGGGCGAGATCCTGAACGAGACCAGGTACCCGACCCTGGCGGTCCCGCCGGGCCGGCTGGTAGATACCATCTCTCGGGCCATCAAGGAGGTGAAGGACGGATTCGAGGTCGGCGGGGTGTGCGTGGCCGTTCCGGGTCTGATCCTGGCGGCCGAAAACAAGGTCGTCTTCGCGCCCAACCTGCACGAGATAGAGAACATACGCCTGGACGAAGAGATAGGGGCAGCCACGGGCCTCAAGGTCACGGTCGAGAACGACGCCAACGCTGCCGCCTGGGGCGAGTTTCGCTACGGGGCCGGCAAGGACGTCGAGCACCAGGTGTTCATCACTCTAGGGACCGGGGTCGGCGGCGGCGTCATCACCCACGGGATCCTGTTGCGGGGGGCCCAGGGCGCGGGCGGAGAGCTGGGTCACGTGACCATAGACCCCACGGGGCCGCGCTGCGGGTGCGGCAACCACGGTTGCCTCGAAGCCCTGGCCTCGGGCACGGCCATCCGGCGCCGGGCCCGGGAGGTCGCCAACGAGAGGCCAAACTCCGCCCTGGGGCGGCTCGCCGTCCAAAGGGAAGTGCTGGGCGAGGACGTCAGCAGGCTCGCCGGGGAAGGCGACGAGGCGTCCCTCACGGTCCTTGAAGAGACGGGACGGTGGTTGGGCATCGGCCTGGCCGGGTTCGTCAACATATTCAACCCCGAGGTGATCCCCGTCGGCGGCGGAGCCGCCCAGGCGGGGGAGTTTGTTTTGGGACCGGCCCGCGAGGAGGTGCACCTCAGGGCCAGGTCTCCCTCGCGTGACCTGGTCAGGATAGTGGAGGCCACGCTCGGCCCGGAATCCGGCGTGCTAGGCGCCGCCGCGCTCGCGCGGGGCGAGAACGGCGAGTACGTGCTCGGCCCGTCGGGGCGCGTCACGTGAGAGTGGCTTAGACCGTGGCCCGCCAGATAGGAGATCTGCCGCACGCACTCGAAGATGGCGACCGGTTGGCCCGCGAACTCGCGGGCAGGAGGCCGGCCGTGTTCCTCGACTACGACGGCACCCTGACGCCCATCGTGGACCGTCCTGAGGACGCCGTGATCTCGGAGAGCATGCGCGAGGTCGTGCGGGATCTGGCCGCCCGCTGCCCCGTCTGCGTGGTCAGCGGGCGCGACCGCACCGTGGTTCAGAGGCTTATGGGCGTGGACGACCTGATCGTCGCCGGGAGCCACGGCTTCGACATCTGGAGCCCCGCGGGCGGCGAGATCCAGCGCGAAGAGGGCGAGGATTTCGGGGGGTTGCTGGAGGACGTAAAGAGGCGACTTGAGACGGAGCTGGACCCGATAGGGGGCGCCTTCGTCGAGCCGAAAAAATCCTCCGTGGCCGCACACTACCGGCTCGTCTCCGAAGAAGAGCGGCCCAGGGTGGGCCAGATCGTCGAGAATATTCTCGACGACTATCCCGGCAGGCTGAAGGTGACGCCGGGCAAGATGGTCTACGAGGTCCAGCCGAACATCGACTGGGACAAAGGGAAGGCCGTTTTGTACCTGCTCGAAGCGCTCGACCTCGACCGCGACGATGTGGTGCCGATCTACCTCGGCGACGACGTCACGGATGAGCACGCCTTCGAGGCCATCTCGGGCCGGGGTATCGGTATCTTCGTCGGACGCGCCGACGACCCGGAGACGGCCGGGCGGACGACCTCCGCGGACTACGCGCTTGGCACCTTCGGGGAGGTGGAGCGTCTCCTTGACACCCTCGCGCGCTGATGGCCGCCCGCGACGTAGAGCGCCAAGCTTGCGGGCGTCGGCACACGTATAAGGGAGGATTTGCATGACGAACTGGACGCTCGCTTACGATGGCTTCGACCCCGGGGGGGAAGGCCTGCGCGAGGCGTTGACCTCCACTGGCAACGGCTACTTCTGCACGCGGGGGGCACTAACCTGGGCAGAGGCCGATGGTGTGAGCTACCCCGGTACCTACACGCACGGCGGCTTCAACCGGGAGACCACCATCATGGCAGGCGTGCCGGTCCTCAACGAGGATCTGGTCAACCTCCCGAACTGGCTGTTGCTGGAGTTGCGGATCGAGGGCGAAGAGGCCATCGGCATGGACAACGCCGAGCTGCTCTCTTACCGTCACGAGTACGACGCCCGCTACGCCGTGGTCAAACGCATCACCAGGTTCCGCGACAGGACGGGACGGGTAACGACGCTCCAGACCGAGCGCTTCGTGAGCATGGCTGATATGCACCAGGCGGCCATGCTGTGGACCATCACACCCGAGAACTGGTCGGGCAGGGTGGAGGTGATATCGGCTCTCGACGGCCGGGTCACCAACAGGGGGGTAGCCCGCTACAGCCAGCTCGAAGGGAGGCACCTCGACCCCGTCTCCCCGAGAACCTTCGGGCCCGAGATCATCGCGCTCGAGGTCAGGACCCGCCAGTCGCGCATCTACGTCGCCCAGGCCGCCCGCACCCGCGTCTACCGCGGGGGCCCGGATCCCGCCGTGGACCGCGGCCTCTACCAGATGCAGGACTACATCCACCAGGTGCTCTCCTTCGAGGTCGAAGAGGGGGAACCCGTGCACGTGGAGAAGATGCTCGCCTTCTACACCTCGCGCGACACCGCCATAAACGAGCCTCTGGTCAACGCCGGCAAGGCGGTCGGTCGCTACGCGACGTACAACAAGGCCCTCGAGCGCCACGCGCGGGCCTGGGACGAGCTGTGGAAGCTCTGCGACGTGAGGGTTCCCAACGACGAGCGGGTCCAGCTCCTGCTGAGGCTGCACATCTCCCACATCCTGCAGGTCTGCTCCCCGCACACCGCCGACCTCGACGCCGGCGTCCCGGCCAGGGGCCTCAACGGCGAGGCCTATCGCGGCCACATCTTCTGGGACGAGCTGTTCATCTACCCGTTCCTCAACTTCAGGCTGCCGGAGGTGACGCGCGGGCTCCTCATGTACCGCTACCGCCGCATGGAGGAGGCCAGGGCCGCGGCGCGCGAGGCCGGCTACGAGGGGGCCATGTTCCCGTGGCAGAGCGGCTCCGACGGCCAAGAGGAGACGCAGAAAGTGCACATCAACCCCAAGTCCGGCAAGTGGGAGCCCGACCTCAGCCACAACCAGCGCCACGTCAGCGCCGACATCTTCTACAACGTCTGGCGCTACTACGAAACCACCGGGGACCGGGAATTTCTGCTTGACTACGGTGCGGAGATGATGCTCGACATCGCGCGTTTCTGGGCCTCCATCGCCCACTACAACGGGGATAGGGACCGCTACGAGATCCACGGCGTCATGGGACCGGACGAGTTCCACGAGAAGTACCCGGGTTCCGAAGAAGAGGGCCTGAGGAACAACGCCTACACCAACGTCATGGTCGCCTGGCTCTGCGGGGTTGCCCTCGAGGTGCTCGAACTCCTGCCCGAGAGTCGCCTGGAGGCGCTGCGCGCCAGGATCGGGCTGACCGACGACGAGGTTGAGAAGTGGGGCGAGATGAGCCACAAGATGTTCGTCCCGTTCCACGGCGATGGCCTCGTAAGCCAGTTCGAAGGCTACGAGGACCTGGAGGAGCTGGACTGGGACCACTACCGCGAGGAGTACGGCAACATCCAGCGCCTCGACCGCATCCTGCGCGCCGAGGGGGACGACCCGGACAAGTACAAGCTCACCAAGCAGGCCGACGCGGTGCTCCTCTTCTTCCTCTTCGCCGAAGACGAGATCCGGGGCCTCTTCGAGCGGCTGGGCTACGAGTACACGCCGGAGATGGTCAGGAAGAACGCCGAATACTACGATCACAGGACCTCCCACGGCTCCACCTTGAGCTTTATTGCGCACGCCGGCATCCTGGCGGAGATCGACCCGAAGAGCTCGTGGGAGAGGTACATGGTCGCGCTGGAGAGCGACGTCGGCGATGTGCAGGGCGGCACCACCCAGGAGGGCATCCACATGGGGGTCATGGCGGGAACCCTGGACCTCATACAACGCGGCTACCTCGGGACCGTGATCCGCGACGGGGTGCTCCACTTCGACCCCAAGCCGGTGGGTAACCTTGACGGCCTGTCGTTCCCCATGCTGTATCACGGGACGCCGTTGGAGGTCTCCCTAGAAGGCGACACCCTGGCCGTCGCCTCGCGCGGTGAGGGCTTCGGACCCCCCGTCGAGGTTCGCGTCGGTGAGGAGGCGCAAGAGATCGGAGCCGGCGAACGTTACACCTTCGGCGTCTGAGCATCCGGCCGACGGTACAGAAAACCTTGAAGGAGGTTCGTGGTGGAACGCATAGTGATCTTCGGGGCCACGGGGGACCTGACGGCCAGGTACCTGATCCCCGCGCTCGCCAAGCTCTACGAGGAGGGCAAGCTGGCGGGCGACATCAAGATCACGGGGGTCGACAGGAAACGGTGGGATGACACCGGGGAAGGCTTCCGCTCGTTCGTCGTGGACAGCCTGAAGAGCCACGCGCCCAACGTGTCCGCCGGTACCCGCGCGCGGATGGCCGACGAGGTTCTCGAGTACCGCGCCGCCGACGTCACCGACGCGGGGAGCGTGATCTCGGCCCTGCAGCCCCTGGATAGGCCGATCCTCGCCTACCTGGCCTTGCCTCCGGCGGTCTTCGCGCCGACGATCGAGGCACTGAAGGAGGCCAACCTGCCGGATGGGAGCCGGCTCGCCATCGAGAAACCCTTCGGGGAGAACCTCGAATCTGCCCAGGCGTTGAACCGGCTGCTGCACGGGTTCCTCCCGGAGAAAGACATCTTCCGCGTAGACCACTTCCTCGCCTGGCAGCCGTTCCCCACGATCATGGGTTTGCGCTTCGCCAACGGCATCTTCGAACCTTTATGGGACCGCAACTACATAGAGCGCGTCGAGATCCACTGGGAGGAGACCCTCGCGCTGGAAGGCCGGGCCGGATACTTCGACCGCGCCGGCGCCTACAAGGACCTGATCCAGAACCACCTCCTCCAGCTCTTGTGCCTCACGGCGATGGAGGCCCCCACCGAACTTCACCGGCGCAACCTCCGCGACCGCAAGGTGGATCTGCTCAGGTCCATCCGGCCCCTCACACCCGAGGAGGCCCAACTCCAGACCATCCGCGGTCGCTATAGCGCCGGCACGGTCGAGGAGAGGAGCATCCCGGCCTACGCCGACGAAGAAGGCGTGGACCCTGCCCGTGAGACCGAGACCTTCGCCCAGGTTACGTTCATGATCGACAACTTGCGCTGGGCGGGGGTGCCGTTCGTGCTGCGCAGCGGCAAGGCCTTGAGCCGGTTCCGGGGTGAGATCGCCGTCCACTTCAAGCCGGTGCCCCACCTGGCTTTCCAGCGGGCCGGCGTGCCCCATCCCAACGTACTCCGCCTGCAACTGGCACCCGACAAGGTGTCCTTGAACCTGAACGTCAACGGCCCCTACGACCCCTTCGACCTGGACCAGATAGAGCTGACCGCGGGCTTCGCCCCCAGGGAGTTCTTTTCCGCCTACGCGCGCGTGTTCGAGGACCTGCTGGAGGGAAACACCACGCTCTTCGTGAGGGGCGACGAGGCCGAAGAGGCCTGGCGGGTGTCCGAGCCCATACTGGACGCCTGGAGGAGCGGTCAGGTTCCGTTGCGCGAGTATCCGGCCGGCTCTGATGGCCCGGACGAGGCGTCGCTGACCCCAGCATCTGGGGTCGAGTCTGGCTGATACCGCATGCCCCCCGAATGACCCGGCCGATGGGAACGATGCGATCGTGGCAGCATCAGCGGGCTTCGGGCACCGGTCCGGATGACGGAGTATTCACCCAGGCCGGTACGCGGCTTCATCCGGCGCCGGATCAGGGGTAGGGCGTGAGAAGGTCGACCGTACTGGGAAACACGACTTGAGGGATTGGATGCAAAACTTGGCAGGGCTTTCGCCTGGAGGCAACGCGGAGCGATGATCGTCGACGTCGCCATCTACGTGGATGGTCTACGTAGCCCTTCGCGTCCTCTGGAAGGCGTGTACGACTCCTGCCGCGACCAGGGCGGGTTCGCCTGGGTCGGTCTTTACGAGCCCAGTGCGGAGGAGTTCGCTTCCGTTACCGGCGAGTTCGATCTGCACAAGCTGGCGGTCGAGGACGCGATCAAGGCTCACCAGCGGCCCAAGGTGGATCGCTACGGCGACTCGGTCTTCGTCGTGCTCAAGTCAGCGCGCTACCTCGAAAGTTCGAGGACCGTGGAGTTCGGCGAGATTCATGCGTTCGTGGGGCCGGACTTTATCGTTACGGTGCGCCATGGCGAGCCTTCATCGCTGCACGGCGTGCGCCGCAGGATAGAAAACGAGCCCGGGTTGCTCCGCAAGGGGCCTGCGACCGTGCTCTATGCGATCATGGATCACGTCGTCGACGACTACGCCTCGGTTATCGAGAACCTGGAGCGGGACATCGACGAGGTCGAGACGGAGGTGTTCGGGGGCAACCCGGGCGTGTCGCGCCGGATATACGACCTCTCGCGTGAGGTCATCCAGTTTCACCGGGCGACCCGACCGCTTGCCACGGCGCTCCAGCGACTGATGAAGGGCGATGTGTACGACGTCGACTCGGAGGTAGGCAGGCATCTGCGCGACGTCGAGGATCACGTGCTACGGGCGACGGAGCAGATCGAGGCCTTCCACGAGCTGCTCTCGAGTATCGTCGTGCTGAACCTCACGCTGGTGAGCGTGAACCAGAACGAGGAGGTCAAGAACCTCACGCAGGCGAGCATAGAACAGAACGATCAAGTCAAGAAGATCAGCGCCTGGGCGGCCATCCTCGCGGTCCCGACCATCTTCACCGGCATCTACGGTATGAACTTTACCTACATGCCGGAGCTGGCCTGGAAGGCCGGCTATCCGCTGTTGCTGGTGCTGATAGTGTTGATCACGGCGCTGCTCTACCGAAGCCTGAAAGGCGCCGGGTGGCTTTAGCGAACGAACATTCGCGTACCCGAGGCGACGCGGTTTGTCGTGCGGTGCCGGCATGTTGACCTTGTTGTAGAGGGGAGAATTTCAGTGTGTGCTGCAGAGACGCGAGCGTCTGGCGAGAAAGGGTGGATCGACGTCTCCGTCCCACTCCGCAGCGGGATGGTCCATTGGCCCGACAGCCCACCTGTTCGCATCGAGAGGATGCTCGACATGAAACGCGGCGACGTAGCCAACGTCTTGAAGATGTCGCTCGGCTCGCACACGGGCGCTCACATGGACGCGCCGGTGCACTTCGGGCGCGACGGGGAAGGGATGGACCGGATGCCGCTCGGGGCCACCATGGGGCGCGCGAGGGTCATCGAGATCCAGGACCCCGTCAGCATCAAGCCGGATGAGCTGGGACCGCACGCGATCGGCCGCGGCGAGCTTGTTCTGTTTAAGACGCGGAACTCGGAGCGGCGCTGGTGGGAGTACGATTTTATCGAGGTTTTCGTCTACATCTCGCAGGAGGCGGCCCGCTACCTCGCCGATCGCGGCGTCAGGACCGTTGGCGTCGACTACATCTCGGTCGGAGGGTTCTACGAAGACGGCCCCGAGACGCATCAAGCGCTCCTCGGGGCTGGCGTCTGGATCATCGAGGGCCTCGACCTTTCCGGCGTTGACCCCGGCGAGCACGAGTTGATTTGCCTGCCGCTCAAGGTGAAAGACGGCGACGGCGCCCCCGCCCGGGCGCTCCTGCGCGCTCCGGATGGAAGCTGAGATGGACAGGCCCCCGCAGCTGACGACCCTGGGCGAGGCCCTGATCGTGATGGACCCGCTCTCGCGTGGCCCGCTCAGGCACGTCGGGAGGTTCGAGAAGCACATGGGCGGGGCCGAGTTCAACGTGGCGGTGGGCCTCTCACGCCTCGGGCACAGGGTCGGATGGGTTGGCCGTCTCGGGGACGACGAGTTCGGGGAGGAGATCCTGGCCCTCGGGCGGGGCGAGGGGGTCGACGTCTCCAGGGCGATCCAAGACCCCGATGCCCCCACGGGCCTGTACTTCAAGGAGTGGAGAGCCCTCGGGCAGCTCCGCGTCCACTACTACAGGGCGGGCTCCGCCGCGAGCCGGATGCGGTTCGCCGACGTGGAAGTGGACTACCTGCTCTCCGGTGAGATGCTGCACCTCACCGGCATCACGGCCGCACTCTCTGAGAGCTGCCACGACCTGGTCGAGCGCCTCATCTTTGCGGCCAACGACCGCGGCGTGCCCGTCTCCTTCGACGTCAACGTCAGGCGGCAGCTGCTGAAAGGACGGGATCCGCGGGAGGTCCTCGAGCCCCTGGCCACCCGCGCCGACCTGTTGTTTCTCTCCGAGGACGAGGCGGAGCTCTTGTTCGGCGGCAGCGATCCGGAACGCATCAATGAGGCCAAGGGGACCATACGGGCCAAGACGGTGGTAGTCCACCGGGCGGATGGGGCCATCGCGGTGGAGGACGGAATCTCTGAGATGGCCGGCTACTCCGTGGACGTCGCCGATACGGTGGGGGCGGGCGACGCCTTCGTCGCCGGGTTTCTGTCGGGTCGGTTGCGGGGGTGGAGCACCGAGGAGTGCCTGGACATGGCGAACGCCTGCGGCGCGTGCGCGGTCACCGTGCCGGGAGACCTGAAGGGCCTTCCCACCGAAGAGGAGGCCCTCGCGCTGCGGCGCGGCCTCGGGACCGGGGACGCCAGCAGATAGAGAAGGGAGCTTGCGAGATGGAGCCCGACCATACCCTGAAACGCGTGGAAGATCTGGGCCTTCTGGCCGTGGTGCGGGGGGACTCGCATCAGGCGGCCCTGGAGGTCGTCGATGCCCTCGTCGAGGGCGGCGTTCTGGGCATCGAGATCACCTTCACCACCCCCGACGCCGCGCGGGTGATCCGGGACCTCGACGAAGAGTACGGCGACCGCATCTTGCTCGGCGCCGGCACGGTGACCACACGCGAACAGGTAGATGAGGTCATCGGAAGCGGGGCCGCTTTTCTTGTCAGTCCTGGTTGCGACCCCGAGCTCCTGCCCGCGATGCTCGGGACAGGGCTCCTGGTGCTGCCCGGGGTGCTCTCCCCCTCGGAGGTGATGCTTGCCCGCCGGCTCGGCGCACCCGCCGTCAAGTTTTTTCCCGGCTCCTCGGGCGGCCCTTCGTACCTTAAGGCGCTCCTCGGGCCTTTCCCCGAAGTATCATTCGTACCAACGGGTGGGGTCTCGGTCGACAACGTCCCCGACTGGTTCGGGGCCGGGGCCATCGCGGTCGGTGCCGGAGGGGCGTTGGCCCCGGGGTCGCTGACCGGACGGTCGCGTGGTGAGGTCGTCGAGAACGCGCGAACGTTCGTGGAGGCGGTGCGATCCGCCAGGGCGCGGTAAGGCGTCAGTCCGTAGAAAGTCACAGGGGAACGCCAGGGATCACAGCAGAATCGGCGATCCTCGCTCCCGCGTCCTTCTGGCTCACAGGGCAGCGACACGGAAGATCGAGCGCGGCACTATTCCATTTCGGCGCAGAAGGTCGTATGATAGAGATCCATGCAGGTGCGCCGGCCGAGAAGGATGCGGGAAGAGAGGATCCCGTGCCTCACCGCCGACGCCTTTCTTTCTTCCCCGACTCGTAGAGAAGGTTGGGGCGCGCCGTTGGTCGATCCTTTGGGGGTGTGCGGATGAGCGAGACCAAGTATATCTTCGTGACCGGCGGCGTCGTGTCGTCGATCGGCAAGGGGACGAGCGCGGCGGCCCTCGGGATGCTCCTGAAGAGCCGCGGCTACAGGGTCGTGCTACAGAAGTTCGACCCCTACATAAACGTGGACCCCGGGACGATGAACCCCTACCAGCACGGCGAGGTCTTCGTCACCGAGGACGGGGCGGAGACGGACCTGGACCTCGGCCACTACGAGCGGTTTTTGGACGAGAACCTGGGCAAGCTTTCCAACGTGACGACGGGGAGCGTGTACTGGGAGGTCATAGCCCGCGAGAGGCGGGGAGATTATCTGGGGGCGACCGTGCAGGTCATCCCGCACATAACCAACGAGATCAAGAACCGTATCGGGCGCCTCGGGCAGGATAAGGACATCGTCATAACCGAGATAGGCGGCACCGTCGGCGACATCGAGAGCCTGCCCTTCCTCGAAGCGATAAGGCAGTTTAGAAACGACGTGGGCCGCAAGAACGTGCTTTATATGCACGTCTCATACGTTCCCTACATCGAGGCCGCAGGAGAGCTCAAGACCAAGCCGACCCAGCACTCGGCGCAGAGGCTGCGCGAGATCGGCATCACCCCCGACGTGCTCATCTGCCGCGCTGACAGGCCCATAAGCGACGACATAAGGAAGAAGATCGCGCTTTTTGCGGACACCGAACTGGACTCCGTGATCGCCGCCGAAGACGCCCCGAATCTGTACGCTATCCCTTTAAGCCTCCACGACGAAGGCCTCGACGACCTGGTAATAGAGAAGCTCGGTCTCAGTGCTCCCAACGCGGACCTCGGGGAGTGGCGGCGCCTGGTCTCGCGCATGCTGGAGGCGCGCCGCACGGTCAGGGTGGCCATAATCGGGAAGTACATAAAGCTGCAGGACGCCTACCTCTCCGTGGTCGAAGCGTTAGCCCACGCTGGCGGCGCCCACGACTTGAAGGTCGAGCTCGACTGGGTGGACTCCGAACAGCTCGTGGACCGGGCCTCTACCGAGGAGCGGCTCGCGGGCATTGACGGCGTGCTCGTGTTGCCCGGCTTCGGCCACAGGGGCGCGGAGGGCAAGATCGAGGCGGCCCGCTACGCCAGGGAGACGGGGACGCCCTACTTAGGTCTCTGCCTCGGGATGCAGATAGAGGTCATCGAGTTCGCCCGCAACGTCGCCGGCCTGGAGATGGCCAACTCCACCGAGTTCGAGCAGGACACGCCGCACCCGGTCATAGACATCATGCCGGATCAGGTCGGCGTCGAGATGGGCGGCACGATGCGCCTGGGCCACTGGCCGTGCCAGATCGTGCCCGGCACCCTGGCCGAGGAGGTCTACAGTGCCGACCTGGTCGGCGAACGCCACCGCCACCGCTACGAGGTGAACAACGCCTACAGGGATGCCCTGGAGAACGCCGGGATGGTCTTCTCGGGCACCTCCCCCGACGGCAGGCTGGTGGAGATCGCGGAGATAGCAGACCACCCGTTCTACATAGGGAGCCAGTTCCACCCCGAGTTCAAGAGCCGCCCCCTCAGGCCCCACCCCCTGTTCTTCGGCTTCGTCAGAGCGTGCAAAGAAACCCTCGAAGAGACCATCGAAGTGGAAGAGAGGGCCGCAACGATGCCAGAAGAAAGTGCGGCCCGCTGAGGGAGACGGCCCGAACCCACGGGCTCCCGGGGTCCGAAGCACGGCTTGCGGCCGTGCGGCCTACCGAGGACCTCGCAGGCACCGTCGCCACCCGCTCCGCCGGCCTGATCGAGTTCTCGGCGACGCTCTCATTCAGGCGCGCCGAGGACGTGCCCGAGGCACCCACGCCTCCGGTCCTGCCTGAGAGGGCACGATGCTCCGTCGTCGAGACGTACGATATCGCGGAGAATCGGCGTGAGATACTGGGCGAGATCTTGGCGCTCTCCGAAGGCGACCTCGGCTCCGCCCTGGAAACCATCCTGCGCTCCCTGACTATCGCCGCGGCGCTCTCGGACGCAATTCTTGAAACCAGGGCCGCCTGCGTCGCGCCCGTGCGCCCGGCGCCTGCCGAGACGCTGCAGGCACTGGCGCTAGACGTCCGCAAGGCGGGCTTCCCCGTCCGTTTCGCGCCGACGTGGATGCCGCTTGCGGAAGGCGAGATCGGACTCGGAGTCAGCGGGAAAGAGCAAGAACTGCGGGGCTTCCTCGAAGGGCACCCTTCGTACAGGTTGGCATGAGCAGGCGGTTGGATCGCGGGCCGCATCCGGGGTACTCTCTAGGGGTATGAGACCGCGGAATTTTTGGGAGGAAAGACGATGAGGATCGGGGTTCCCAAAGAGAGGACCCCGGGGGAGAGCAGGGTCGCGCTTGCCCCGCACGCCGTCTACGAGCTGACCCGCGCGGGCCACAGGATGTTCGTCGAGGCCGGAGCGGGGGAGGCCTCGAGCATCGCCGACGCCGAGTACGAAAGGGCCGGCGGACGGCTCGTCGATGAGGCAGCAAAGCTCTACGACGACTCGGAGATCGTGGTCAAGGTCTACGGGCCCGTGGAGGAAGAGTACGAATACTTAAGGGAGGGTTTGATCCTTATCTCCTTCCTCTCCCTGCCGGTGAACCCGAACCTGATGGACGCCCTCCTCGACTCCCGGTGCGTGGCCTTCGCCATGGAAACCATCCGCGACGGTCGCGGCGGCCTACCCATTCTCACGCCGATGAGCGAGATCGCCGGCCGCCTCACCCCGCAGATAGGCGCCCACTACCTGCAACGCCCGTTCGGGGGCCGGGGCATCCTGCTGGGCGGCTCCACCGGCGTCAGGCGAGGCCGCGTGGTCGTCCTCGGCTGTGGCATCGTCGGCTCCGGCGCGGCCAGGGTGGCGAGCGGCCTCGGAGCCTCGGTCGTGGTCATAGACCGGGACCTGGACCGGCTGAGGCGCCTCGAAGAGGCCCGGCTGCCCAACGTGACGACCCTGGCGGCGAGCAGCCTCGGCATCAGGGACACCGTCCTTCGCTCGGACCTCCTTATAGGTGCTGTCCACGTGGTCGGCGCCCGCACGCCCGCCCTGGTAGACCGCGAGACGGTCTTCGAGATGAAGGAGGGGAGCGTGATAGTGGACGTGGACGTGGACTACGGGGGCTGCGTCGAAACCTCCCACCCCACCACCCTCGCCGACCCGACCTTCGTCGAGTACGGCGTCACCCATTACTGCGTGAAGAACGTCCCGGCGGCGGTACCCGTCACGGCAACGAGGGCCCTGAGCAACGCCCTCCTTCCGCCCATGCGCCGGCTCGCCGGCTTCGGCCTCCCCGACGCACTAAGGACCGACCAAGGCCTCGCAAGCGGCGTCGTCGTCGCGGAAGGAAGGGTCGTGGATTCGGTGCTGGCAAGGGCCACGGGAATGGAATACATCCAGCTCTCCTCCGTCTTGCCGCTCCACTCGGAGGCGAGATGACCTTCGAGCCACAGGGCCGCTCGCTCTCGGACTTTACCGTCGAGCTCGACGTCTACTCCGGCCCCTTCGAGTGGCTGTTGGCCCTAATCCTGAAAGACGAACTGGAGATCTTCGAGGTCCCCCTGCGCGAGCTCGTCGCGTCGTACCTGAGCTCCAGGGAAACCGAAGCCGCAAACGGCCTGGAACGCGACACGGACTTCGCCGGCTCGGCCTCGGCCCTCGTCCTCCTGAAGAGCCGCACGCTCTCTCCCGCCATAGACGCCGAGACCGATGGCGGCGAGGACGAGCCCCTCTCGCCCGAGGAGCTCGCCGAGAGGCTCACGGAGTACTTGAAGATCCGCCGCGCGGCCGAGCGACTGCGCGAGAACTTCGCCTCCAACGCGGGCCATTACCCGTCCGCCCACACCGTGCCCCCGAGGCGCGGCCGCCTGCAAGTCAAACCAGACCGCGTCTCGCTCGCTGCGCGGCGGGCGTTCTCCAGGCTGATCGAACCGCCGGTCAGGCACCTCGGCCCGATAACGCTGACCCTCCAGGAGCTGGTGGGCATGATCTGCACGGCCCTTGCTACCGGACCGATCTCCTACGAGATCCTCACACAAGACATGGACCGCCTGAACAGGGCCGTCGCCTTCGCCGCCGCCCTCTCGCTCGCCCAGGAGGGCAGTCTGACGCTCGCCCAGACCGAACCCTTAGGCCCGCTGACCCTGGAGCCGCCGGCATGACCGAAAAGAAGCCAGGGCCCGAGCACCTCATCGAGGCCGTTCTCCTGGTCAGCCCGGGCCCCATCAATCCCGCCGACCTGAGTTCGGCGACGGGCCTCGCCAAGGATAAGATGGAGATCGCGCTCGAGGCCCTGACAGACCGTTACGCCCCCGAGACCTCGGGCATCGTGCTCAGGAACGTCGCCGGCGGCTACCAGCTCACGACGAATCCGGATTGCTCGGGCGCGGTCGAGCGCTTCCGCGAGGAGGCCCGTCCGGCGCCGCTATCGAACGCGGCCCACGAGGTTCTGGCCTGCGCGCTCTACCTCGGGCCGCTCACGCGCGGCGCCGTCTCCCGCGTGCGCGGTGTCAACTCCGACGCGGTGGTGAGGGCCCTGATCGAGCGTGGCCTCCTGGCGGAAGTCGGCACGGACCACCAAGCCCCCGGCTCGCCCGCCCTCCTCGGCGTCACGGACGAGTTCCTGGCAGCGACGGGCAGCTCCTCCACGGACGACTTTCCGGCCCTAGGCTCTCTCGTCACGCCAGAGGAGCTCTCCCGCGTGCAGGAACGCCTGACGTCGGGCGCCCCGCCGGAGGCAGGCGGAGAAACCCCGTAGTGCGCCTGCAGGCGTTCCTCGCCCGGGCGGGCGCGGCCCCCTCCCGCCGCAAGGCCGAAGCCCCGATACTCGCGGGCCGCGTGACGGTTAACGGCGAGACGGCGACCCTCGGCGCGACGGTAACGCCGGAAGACGAGGTCTCGCTCGAAGGCATCCCCGTCCACCTGCCCGACACCCTGGTCTACCTGGCCCTGAATAAGCCCGCCGGATTCTTGACGACGATGAAGGACGAGCGCGACCGCGCGACCGTAGCCGACCTGATGCCCGACGTGCCCGGCCTCGTACCCGCGGGCCGCCTCGACAGGAACACGAGCGGTCTGCTCGTCCTCACCAACGACGGCGACCTCGCCCACCGCATCACCCACCCCTCCTCACAGGTCGAGAAACAGTACCACCTCACACTAAAAAACCCCGTCCCCGATGACGCCATCGCCGCCCTGGCCGCGGGCCCGACCCTCGAAGACGGAAAGATGCACCCCCCGCAAGTCTCCAGCCTCAGCCATACCGCCCGCACCACGACCCTCGACCTGATCATCCACGAGGGCCGTAACCGCATAATACGGAGGGCCTGCGTGGCGGTGGGGCTGCGTATGGTCGCTTTGCAAAGGATCCGCGTGGGACCCGTTTTCCTCGGCGACCTCCCTGAGGGCGAATACCGTACGCTCACGCCGGAAGAACTGGAGTCCCTGCGGTGACCCGCGTCGCCGGCGTGCCTGGCGTGGATTTTTCGGTACGAGACGTGCGGGGCGATTTCCCGGAGGAACTGAAGATCATACCCCTCGACCGTCCCCCCGACGCGACCGTCCGCGTCCCGGGCTCGAAGAGCGTCACCAACCGCGCCCTCCTCGTCGCCGCCCTCGCCGATGGACCATCCACGATAAGAAACCCCCTCTTCTCGGACGATACCTTCTGGCTGATGGACGCGCTGGTCCGGCTCGGCATCGACCTCACCGCCGACCGCAACGGGGAAGAGGTCCGCGTGAAGGGCCAGGGAGGTGTGATCCCCGCCTCAGGCGTGGACCTCTTTGTGGGCAACGCCGGCACCGTGGCCCGCTTCCTGCCGCCCGCGCTCGCCCTTGGCCGCGGTCCTTACACCGTCGACGGCGTTCCCAGGATGCGCGAGCGCCCCGTCTCCGACCTGGTAGATGGCATGCGCCAGCTCGGCGCCGCGGTCGAGTACACTGGCGAAAGCGAAAAATTCCCACTGAAGGTACCGGGCGGCGGCATCCGGGGCGGAACGGCGCACATATCGGGGACCAAAAGCAGCCAGTTCGCGAGCGGCCTGCTGATGGCGGCGCCCTACGCCGACGCCCCCGTTACGCTGCGCGTCGACGGCAGAAAACAGTGGCCCTACATCGGCATCACCGTCGCCGTGATGCGCGCATTCGGCGTGAACGTAGGGGAAGCATGGGACCTCTTCTCGGTCCAGCCCGCCGTCTACAAACCCCTCGACTACGAGGTGGAGCCCGACGCCTCGGCGGCCTCCTACTTCATGGCCGCGGCGGCGGTCACCGGCGGGCGCGTGAAGATACCAGGCCTAGGCTCCGCCTCCCCGCAGGGCGACCTCCGCTTCGCCGAAGTCCTGCAAGACATGGGCTGCGAAGTCGAGCTCACCCCCAACTCCATCGAGGTACGCGGCCCGGACCGCCTGCGCGGCGTCGACGTCGACATGAACGCCTTCTCGGACACCATGATGACCCTGGCCGCCATCGCACCCTTCGCAGACCGCCCCACAACCATAACAAACGTCGCCCATACCCGCCTGCAGGAGACCGACCGCCTCTCAGCCATAGCCACCGAACTCGGCCGCCTCGGCCTCACCACCCGCCAGACTCCCTCATCTATCCGCATAATACCTCAAACTCCCAGGCCTGCGGTCGTACAGACTTACGGTGACCATAGGGTGGCGATGGCGTTTGCCGTTGTGGGGCTCCTGGCGCCGGGGATAAAGATCCGGGACCCAGGCTGTGTGACCAAGACGTTCCCCGATTACTTCTCGCGGCTGGAGGAACTGCGGTAGGGCGCGGGCTTTCGGCTATACTGCCTGTACCGATGGGAGGAATCCTCGTAACCATAGACGGGCCCGCCGGGAGCGGGAAGAGTTCGGTCGCGCGGGCCGTCGCCGGCCGCCTCGGGGTCGTGAACCTCAACACGGGCGCAGCCTACAGGGCGGTGGCCCTCCTCGCCTTGCGCGAAAACGTAGACCTCGCGGACGGCCCCGGGCTCGCGGAACTGGCCCGCAGGGTGGAGCTGGACCAGGACGGGGCGAGCATCGACGGCGCGAGGGTGCCGGAGCCCGACCTCAGAACGCCCGAAGTGTCGGCCGCCGCCTCGAAGGTCTCCGCGCACGCGCAACTCAGGCATGTCTTGCTGCCCGTCCAGCGGGCCGCTGCCGGGAAGGCGCGAGGCCAGGGCGGAGCCGTCGTGGAGGGCAGGGACATCGGCACCGTCGTCCTCCCTGACGCTGAGCTAAAGGTTTACCTGTCGGCCGCGCCGGAGGAGCGGGCGCGGCGCCGGGCGTCGCAGACGGGCAGGGAGGGGGAGTTGGATCGCATAAGGGCCGCCATCGCCAGGCGCGACCGCCAGGACTCCGAGCGCGAGGTCTCCCCGCTAAAACCCGCCGATGACGCCGTAGTCCTGGATACCACCTCCCTCAGCTTAGAAGAAGTCATCTCCGGGGTGTTGAAGCTCGCCGAAGACCTCCGCGAGGGGGCGTGAGCGGGGCTTTGCATCTCTTCAGCGGCAGGCGGACGCCGGGCGAGATGTCCCCGAGGTATCGCCTCTTTCGGCGCACGATGATCACGCTTTGCCGCATCCTGTTCGGGTATAAGTTGCACGGCGGGGACCGGGTACCGGCGGAAGGCCCCCTGATCATCGCCTCCAACCACGGCCAGTACGCGGACCCCGTCCTGGTCTGCGTGGCCGTGCCCAGGCGTCTGCAGTGGATGGCCAAAAAGCAACTCTTCGTCTTCCCTTTCCGGACCTTCTTCCGTTTCATCGGGTCCTTCCCCGTCGACCGCGAGCGTGGGGGACGGGGCGCCATACGGGCTGCCCTCGCCTTTCTGGCCGAAGGTTGGGCGCTCGGGATCTTTCCCGAAGGCACCCACAGGGGCGCTGAGGCTTCGAAGCAGGCCAAGAGCGGGGCCGTCGTGCTCGCGGCCCGCAGCGGCGCCCCCGTGCTGCCCGTCTACGTCGGGAGGTTACCCGGACCAGCATCCCGGCTCCGCGGCCAGCGGCTCCGCATCTTCGTGGGCGAGCCGATAGATCTGAACCCGGCGCTGCGGGGTGGGGCGGCGTACCGGGCGGCGGCTGATGAGATCATGCGCTCCATCTACGACCTTCCAAAGCAGACGGCCGAAAAGGCTGATCCGCGGTGAGGAGACTTCCCGTTGTGGCCGTCGTCGGGGCGCCCAACGTCGGCAAGAGCTCGCTGGTGAACAGGATCATGCGCCGCCGCGGCGCCGTCGTCTCCGAGCAACCCGGTACGACGCGCGACAGGACGTACAACCGGGCCGAGTGGGCCGGCAGGGAGTTCACCCTTGTAGACACGGGCGGGATGGAGCCGAGCGCGAAGATCGGCCTGGAGGCACTTGTCACGTTGCAGGCTAGGGTCGCGGTCGAGGAGGCCGACGTGGTGCTGCACCTCACCGACGCCCGCCTCGGGCCCACGGAGGCCGACGGGGCCATCGCCCGCGAGCTCAGGCGGGCGAAAGGAAAGGCCGTGCTCGCCGTCAACAAGTTGGACAACCCGGCGGATGACACCGAACGCCACCGGTTCTACACTCTAAGCGAGGGCGAGCCGCACGCGGTCTCCGCCATCCACGGCCTCGGCGTCGGCGACCTTCTCGACGTGGTCGTCTCCTTGCTGCCGGAATCCGAGGCGGACGAAGAAGATCAGTTGCCGAGGTTCGCCATCGTCGGCAGGCCGAACGTCGGCAAGAGCACGCTCCTCAACCGTCTCCTCGGCGCGGAGCGCGCCGTCGTCTCCGAGGAGCCGGGCACCACCACAGACGCCGTGGCGGGGGAGATCGAAATAGTCCTGGACGGCGAGCAGGAACGCTACCTCCTGCTCGATACCGCCGGCGTGAGCAAGGGCGCCAGACGCGCGCGGGGCGTGCACTACTACTCATCGCTCAGAACCTCCGAAGCGATCCGGCGTTCTGACGTGTCTCTGCTCCTGATAGACGCGGTCGACGGCGTCGTGGCCGGAGACCTCAGGATCGCGCGCGAGATCGAGGACGCGGGTTCCTCGTGCGGGGTCGTCCTCAACAAGCGCGACCTGGCTCCGGACGAAAGGCTACGCGAGGTGGAAGAGCTCATCTCCGCCCGCCTCACGGACCTCAAGCCCAGGTCCGTGCGCATCTCCGCCCTGACGGGCGCCGGGGTAGACGGGGTCTTGCCCTTCGCGGCCGAGATAGGACGGGCGTACTGGCTTCGGGTGCCGACGCACGAGGTCGCCGAGTTCGTCGGGGCAGTGGTGGCACGCAGCGCGCCGCCCAAAGGCATCAAGATCCGGTACGCAACCCAGACCGGCAGCGCCCCCCCGAGGTTCACGCTCTTCGCGAACAGGCCCAAAGACCTCCCCGTAAGCTACCTCCGCTACATCGAAAACGCCCTCAGGGAACGCTACAATCTATGGGGCGTCAGCGTAAGGATACGGGTAAAGAGCAGTCGCTAGAGCGCTACTCTGTAAGGGTGGTTCGCGAACCGTCCTGACTGCGCACCGCGGCTCAGGGCAACGGCACGGTTCCCTGGGGAGTCGGAAACGCGGTCGTGCGACCCCTGTTTTGGCCCCGCGAACCGGAAGCGTGTATAAGATAGACTCCAGTAGGTGAGCGCAAGGCCGGTTGCCTTGCCCACGGCGCGAAGGGTAGGGAGAGAACATGTTCGACGTGGCGGTGAGGTTCGGGCACACTATGTGCTTGGGATATTTCCGGGGACGGGGTGAGTCCCGATGAAGGCCGTGATCATGGCCGGAGGACAGGGCACGCGTCTGAGACCGCTTACCAGCGACCAGCCGAAGCCGATGATCCCCATAGTCAACGCCCCTTGCATGGAGCACATCGTGGGCCTCTTGAAGCGCCACGGTTTTACGGACATCGCCGTGACGCTTCAGTTTTTGCCGGATGAGGTCAGGGACTACTTCGGCGACGGTTCGGACTGGGACGTCGACATGCGCTACTCCGTCGAGGACGCGCCCGCCGGGACCGCCGGCTCCGTGAAGATGGCCGAGCAGCAACTGGGCCTCAAAGGCGAGCGCTTGCTCATCATTAGCGGCGACGCCTTGACCGATGCAGACCTCAGCCGCCTCGTCGAGTTCCACGAGGAGAAGGGCTCGGAGGCGACGATGGTCCTCAAGAGCGTCGAGAACCCACTGGATTTCGGCATCGTCATAACGGAAGAGGATGGCAGGATCTCGCGCTTCCTCGAAAAGCCCGCCTGGGGGCAGGTCTTCTCCGACACCGTGAACACCGGCATCTACCTTCTGGAGCCCTCGGTGATGGACGAGATCCCGGACCCCGAAGACGGCGAGTACGACTTCTCCAAAGAGTTCTTCCCGAAGCTCCTCGACAAGGGACGTCCGCTCTACGGCTACGTCACGGAGCACTACTGGGAGGACATAGGCACCCTGGAGCAGTTCGCGGGCGCCCAGCGCGACGTGCTCGACGGCAAGGTCGAGGGCGTGAGGCCCCCTGGCACGCGCCTCAGGGAGAACATCTACGTGGGCCGCAGGGCGCAGGTCGACGGCGACGAGCTAGAGGGGCCCGTGGTCATAGGGGAGAACGTCAGGGTGGGCGAGGGCGCGAAAATTAGCCCCTACTCGGTCATCGCCGACAACGTCGTAGTAAGCGCTGGCGCTACGGTGGAACGGAGCGTGGTCGCCGAGGGCACCTACATAGGCGAGGGCGCCGAGCTCATAGACACGCTCGTCGGCCGCAACTCCTACGTGCAGGCCAGGGGCCGCCTCCTGGAGCGCAGCGCTTTGGGCGACGACGTGATCGTCGGCGAAGGGGCCACGGTGGCCCCCGAGGTCAAGATCTACCCCCACAAAACCATCGAGAGCGGGGCCAACGTCACGCATTCCCTGATCTACGAGACCATGGGGCTTCGCACCGTGTTCAAACGCGGCGTCGTCAGCGGCAAGTTCAACGTCGACCTCACCCCCGAGTTCGTCACCCGCCTTTCCTCCTCCTTCGGCACCACCCTGGATCCCGGCGCCGTGGTCACCCTCGGCCGCGACTCCTCGCTCTCGGCCCAGGTCGCAAAGCGCGCCATGACCGCGGCCTTGCTGGGCACCGGTATCAACATCAGGGACCTGAGGGCCGCCCACGCCGGCGTCGTCCGCCACGACGTGCTGGCCGGCAAGTCGTCCGCGGGGGCCCACGTCCGTGCCGGCACCGACCCGGACGACGTGGAGATCCTTTTCTTCTCCTCCGACGCGACCCCGATGACCGAGGGGGACGAGAGGTCCGTCGAGAAGGCGTTCGTGCGCGAGGAGTACCGCAGGGCCCACGGCGGGGACATAGGGGAGCTGATCTTCCCCGGCCGCGTTCTGGAGCAGTTCGTGGAACGCCTGGAACGTGCCGTCGACCGCGACAAGACCGCCGGCACCACCATCATCGTCGACTTCTGCGGCGGGGTCGCCGGCCTCGTGGCGAGCCGCGTCTTCTCCCGGCTCGGCGTGAGCGCCGTCGTACTGGAAGGCTTCGCCAACGCCAACGCCGTCGGCGAGGCCGGGAGAACGAACCTGGAAGAGACAATAGAGCGCGTCGCCCGCATCGTGCCCACCGTGGACTCGGCCTTCGGGGCCGTCGTCGGACTGGAAGCGGAGTACGTGCAGTTCGTCGACGACAGGGG
This sequence comes from Actinomycetota bacterium, assembly GCA_046733115.1. GTDB lineage: Bacteria > Actinomycetota > Rubrobacteria > Rubrobacterales > Rubrobacteraceae > Rubrobacter_D. The sequence goes on from JBKPOM010000299.1 coordinate 22,763, forward strand.
AGAGCTGGTGCCGCCCGACGTGATGCTCGCCTGCCTTATCGACCAGTTGCGCCCGCAGAACGCGGTGTTCCCGATCAACCTCAGCCGCGAGTACGGGAGGCTCGTCGAGGACGGCGGCGGCACGGTACAGATGAGTCGTACGGGCCTCGGCAACGTCGCCATAAAGGCGGCGAACGTCGGGGCCGACCTAGCGTCTCTGGCCGACGGCCGCTACATCTTCCCCTCCTTCCTGCCCGCCCCGGACTGCTTTATGACGATCGCCTGCGCCCTCGAGGTGTTCCGCGAGACGCCGCTCTCCGGGGTGCGAAAGAAGTTCGGGGGCTCCTTCGGCAACGTCGCCAGGGAGAGGCTGGAGTGTCCGTGGTCGGCCAAGGGGCGCGTGATGCGCGGCCTCGCCGAGAGGTTCGGCCGGGACCCCGACGCAATCCTCGCCGAGGGCGTGCTCCTCGGTGTCGAAGAGGGCTGGGTCCTCATGCTCCCCGACCCGGATAGCCCCGTGTTCTACGTCTACGCCGAAACGGAGAACGGCGAAGTCAGACCCGCCGAACTCATGAAAGAGTACGTCGATCTTGTGAAGTCTCTGATAGAAGATTAGGCGATGCTCTCAAGCTAAGATTGCACTTGAGGTTCAGGTCGGGTTATACTCCTTCCATGGAAGATTCGGGGCGTTCCGGGGGTTCGACTGGGAGGAGGCCGAGGACATCACCGGGCTCTCCGAGAGAGACCTTAGAGAGATCCTGGAAACCCTTACGGAGGAGGAGAAGGCCAGTAAGTTACAGGCGCCGTATCCTGCAGGGAAGGATAGACCTCATCCGGGCGGAGCTGGTGGGGCGGGGCGTGGCCGCGCTCGCGCCGGAGGACCTCGCCAGGGTATTGCTCGGGAACTTTCCGGAGGATGAACGATGAGGGTGTGTTCCGAGTGCGGGGCCGAGGTGGTTCCGGCGATGAAGTTTTGCGCCGAGTGCGGCACCAGGCTGAAGGCCGGCCAGAGCACGGTCTCCTACGCCCCGAGCTTCGGCGAGGAGGTGGAGCTGGCCACGGGGGGCGCCGACGGTGCGGCCCTGATCGAGATGGACCAGGTGGAGGGCACGGCGGGCCGCAGGATGCACGACTTGGGCGACGAGGTCGTCACGGTCGGCCGCGGGCAGGAGAGCAGCATCTTCCTGGACGACGTCACCGTCTCCAGGAAACACGCCGAGATCGTGCACGGGGACGGCGGGTACAGGATACGCGACGTCGGCAGCCTGAACGGTACCTACGTCAACCGCGTCAGGGTGGACGCCGTCGACCTGCGAAACGGGGACGAGATACAGGTCGGCAAATACCGCTTCAGGTTCGTGTTCTCCTAGAAGCGCGGGCAAGGCAGTCGAGAGGATGGGAGGCAGAGGGTGGAGAACGACGGCAGCAGCATGGATCAGCAGGTCAACGAAGGCAACGAAGGCTACGGGCGTCCGAACGATGGGTACAGCCAGACGAAGGATAATTTCACCATCGGCGAGGTCGTCGAGCGCCTCAGGCCCGAGTTCCCGAGCCTCTCGGTCAGCAAGATCCGCTACCTGGAGCGCAGGCGCTTGATCAACCTGAGCCGCACCCGCGGTGGCTACAGGCTGTTCTCCTCGCAAGACATCGAGCTCCTGAGGTACATCCTGACCCTGCAAGACAAAGAGTACCTTCCCCTGAAAGTGATCAAAAAGCGGATAGAGGGAGGCGGCGCGTTCACCGCGGGCGACTCGTCCGGGGACCTCTCGCGCGTCCTGGAGGACAGGACCTACACCCGCGAGGAGCTCGCGGACACCTTGGAGACCGAGATACGCTTCGTCGAAGAGCTGATAAGCGTCGGTGTTATCGGGCGCAGTGGCGAGTTGACGCAGCGCGACGCCGAGATCGCGCGCATGGCCCTGGAGATGGCGAAGTACTCTATTCAACCCCGCCACCTGCGCGGCATCATGGCCGCTGTGGACCGCGAGGCTGCCCTATTCAAGCAGGTCGTGAACCCGGAGCTTCGCAGCGGCGACGACGGGCGCGTGGGCGAGGCGATGAACAAGGCCCGCCACCTCGCCTCGGTGGACTCGCGCATGAAAGAGCTGATGATGGCCAACGTGATCGACACCTTCGCCCCGTGACGGAACCGACGCGCACAGACGCCGCAAGAGAGATAGAAGCCCACATCCGCACGGTCCCGGATTTCCCGCGCCCCGGCATCTCCTTCAAGGACATAACCCCCCTGATAGAGGACGGGCGCGCCCTGCACACCGCCGTAGACGCCCTCGCCGGCGTCGCCGAAGGCATCCAATACGACCGCATACTCTCCGCGGAGGCCCGCGGCTTCGTGTTCGGAACCGCCCTCGCCTACCGCGCCAGGAAAGGCCTGATCCTCGCTCGCAAGCCGAACAAGCTGCCGCGCGAGACCATCTCCGCCACCTACGATTTGGAGTACGGCACCGACGCCCTGGAAGCCCACGCCGACTCCATCCCCGAAGGTGCCCGCGTCCTCGTTGCCGACGACCTCCTCGCCACCGGCGGCACCGCCCGCGCCATGTGCCAGCTCGTCGAAAACGCGGGCGGTACCGTCGCCGGCGTAGCCTTCCTCATCGAGCTCGGCTACCTCGGCGGCCGCGGCAAACTCAAACCCTACGAGGTAGTCTCCCTGATAACCTACGATGACCCGCAAGACTGACCTGCCGGTACCGCGCGAAGACGCGGCCCCGCCCCGAAAACCCCTCCCCCCCGAAACCGAGCGCCTCGTCGCTGTCTACCTGCGCACCCTGACAAGCCCCCAGACCATAAAAACCTATAATACAGAGATCTCGATGTTCGTCTCGCATCTGGAGGGGGAGATGGGGAAGGTGCTTGGGAACTTGACGGCGGAGGACATCTCAGTTTATCGGGAGCATTTGATCAAGACTTACGCTGCGGCGACGGCGGCGAAGAAGCTGGCGGTTCTCAGGCGGTTTCTGATCTTCGCGTTCATGGCCGGCGCCACGAAGGTGAACCCAGAGTCGCTCAGGTTTTTCGCCAAGAGCCCGCGCGTGCGCCAGGACCCGGCCTACAACGTGCTGACCGACGAGGAGCTCTCGCGCATGCTCGGCGCGGCCCGCGCCTCCAACTACCGCGACTACGTCCTGCTCGCCGTCATGGCCGGCTGCGGGTTGCGAGAAGCGGAGGTCGTGGGAATCAAGATCGGGGACTTCCGCGAGGCGTCGGAGGATAACGTCTTTCTCCGAGTCCTCGGCAAGGGCGACAAGGTGAGAAACGTGCCCATCTCGCCCGACCTCTGGCGCCTCGTCCAGCGCTACGTCCTCCTGACCGAACGCAGCTTCACCTCCCACCCGGATTCTCGCAAACCCCTCTTCACCTCAAGGGTCGGCAAGGACAAACAGCTTACGACCCGCTCCGTCCAGAACTTAGTAAAAAAGTACGTGCGGGCGGCGGGCATAACCAAGGCCATCTCGCCCCACTCCATCCGCCACACCGTCGGCACCAACATGGCCGTAAACGAGGCGCCCCTCCTCGTCATCCAGCAGTTTCTCGGCCACACCGACCCCAAGACGACCCTGCGCTACATCCGCCGCGCCGAGGAACTCGCTGCCAGGGCATATCAGTATAATACCCTGCCGATGTGAGCGGCATTGGGGCGGATGTAGGTCCGGTTTATGCCCTCTGTTTCTAGATTTTTAGATCATTGACGAGAAGCCCTCTCGACCCTCGAAGCTGTTGGCCGACTGAATAGGGTAGAATAGGCCGCTAGCATACGAGGGTCCGGGGGATGAGGGCACGAGGATGGGGGCACGAGGAGCGGCCGGCGTTAGATTCTCGAATGTTAGGTTCTCGAAGAGACGGAGGTTTAGGTGATGGCGGCGGAGCCAAACGAGCGTGAATCCTTCGGGCCGGGAGGGCCCGTCCCGGATTTCGAGGAGGCGCTCTCCAACCTGACCAATCCTGATCTGCTTAGCGCGCTGGATATCGCGCTCTTGGAGCTCGAAAAGCGGCTATACCGCTACGCCCACGTCGGCCCGGAGGTTCTGGAGATGGCCGA
>JBKPOM010000300.1:0-14286 GCA_046733115.1 Actinomycetota bacterium
GTTCCGCCCCGACTCCGAAGGACCTGGCCGTCACAGGGGCGGCTTCGGCCAGGAGATGGAGATCGGGGTCCGCAGCGACACCCCCTGGGTTCTCTCCGCCATGTACGATCGTACCCGCTGCCCCGCCCAGGGTATACAGGAAGGTTCTCCTGGAGGTGCCGGAGCGGTGCGCACCGCGGACGGCAAAGAACTTCACCCCAAACGCCAGCAGCGCATGGAGGCGGATGAGCGGGTAGTCCTGAGCCTGCCAGGCGGGGGCGGATACGGGGAACCCTCGGAGCGGGAACCCGACCAGGTAGCCCGCGACGTGAGCAACGGGCTCGTATCGGTGGACCGCGCCCGCAAAGTCTACGGCGTCGTCGTGAAGGAGGATGGGCTAGGATCTTGCGTCTCCGATTCCGAAGCAACCACCAACCCGCGGACCGCGTCCCGTCCGGAGGAAAGGCCGGGGGAGCAGGAGGGTGAAGACGTACGGGCCCGGTCGCGGTGAGGTGCGAGATCTCAATGCGAAGGGCCATAGTACTCGGCGGCGGCATTCTCTATACTTCGCTCACAGGGGAAAGGCGTCTGCAGGGGGTACGGAGCATGGATGCGCATGGACAACCCGTCGGCGAAGCAGTACCGCAGGTAGAAGAGACGACTTTAAGGCGGGCCATCGTCGGGGCCTCGATCGGCAACACCGTCGAGTGGTTCGACTTCGCCACCTACAACTTCCTCGCCGTGACGCTGGCGCTCGTCTTCTTCCCGCCGGGCAACCCGACGGCCGCCCTGCTATCCACGTTCGCGGTATTCGCCGCGGCCTTCTTCGTGCGTCCCCTCGGCGGGCTCTTCTTCGGGCCTCTAGGCGACAGGCTCGGCCGCCAGCGTGTCCTCGCAACCGTCATTATCCTGATGTCGCTGTCCACGTTCGTGATCGGGCTTTTGCCCTCCTACGCCACGATAGGCGTGTGGGCGCCTTTGCTGCTGGTCGTCGCGCGGTGCGTGCAGGGGTTCTCCGCCGGAGGGGAATTCGGCGGCGCTTCCACGTTTTTGGCCGAGTACTCGCCGGACGAGCGCAGGGGATTCCTGGTCAGTTGGCTCGAGTTCTCGACCCTGATAGGCTTCGTCCTCGGGTCACTTCTGGTTCTGTTCCTCTCTAGCACACTTCCCGAAGACGCCATGACCTCCTGGGGCTGGCGCATACCGTTCCTGCTCGCGGGACCCCTGGGGATCGTCGGCCTGTACATAAGGCTGAGGCTCGAGGATACTCCGGAGTTCAAGGCTCTGGAGGAGACGGGCGAGGTCTCCCAATCGCCCTTCAAGGAGACCTTCGTCGAGAACTGGAAGCAGATCCTGCAGGTCGGCGGGCTCGTCATCATTCAGAACATCGGCTTCTACGTCGTCCTGAGCTACATGACGACCTATTTCCAGGACCCCCTGGGCTTCTCGCCAACGGCGGCCTCGCTCTCGACCACGATCACGCTGCTCGTCGGGATGGTGCTTATACCCCCACTCGGCGCCCTCTCGGACCGCGTCGGGAGAAAGCCGCTCCTGCTGGCGTCCTGCATCGGCTACGCGGTGCTGACCTACCCCTTATTCCTGCTCCTGAACGTGGGCAACCTCATCGCCGCCGTTGCGGCCCACGTCGCGCTCGGGGCGCTCCTCGCGGTGTTTATAAGCACCTCCATCGCTGCCCTTACGGAGCTCTTCCCCACACGCGTTCGCTACGGGGGCTTCTCCATAGGCTACAACTTCTCGGTGGCGATCTTCGGGGGCAGCTCGCCCTACCTCGCGCAGTACCTAGTCTCGACGACCGGCAACCCCCTGTCTCCGGCCTTTGTCGTGATCGGCGGCGCCGTTGCAACCCTGCTCGTCGTCCTGACGGTCAGGGAAACGGCGGGTACTGACCTCCTGAAGACGCAGGAGAATCTCGAAGGAGCCTCCATTTAGGTTGTTGAAAAGATGCGTGGCAGACTACCGGTGACCCACACGCGGCGCCCCTGGCACCGAGCGAAAGGATGTGCGTATGGAGAGGGCTGCAGTTGGGTAGGGTGACCTCGTGAGCGCCACCCGCCTCGGGGTGGACGTAGGCGGCACGTTCACCGACCTGGTCGCGCTCTCCGAAGGGCGGCTCATCACGGCGAAGGTCCCGTCGACGCCGAAGGACCAGTCGGAGGGCGTGATGAACGCCATCGACGCCGCCGAAGTGGAGCCCGCATCCCTCGCCGCCCTCGCCCACGGCATGACGGTGGCGACGAACGCCCTCCTGGAACGCAACGGCGCCCGCACAGCGCTCATGACCACGGAGGGTTTCAGGGACGTGCTGGAGATAGCCCGCCAGAACAGACCATCGCTCTACGACCTGACGCAGGACCGTCCACCCACCCTCGTCCCCCGCAACCTGCGCTTCACGGTCAAGGAGCGGATGGGGCCGGAAGGCGAGTTCGAAGCCCTCGACGAAGAGAGCCTAGACGAGGCCATCTCGGCCGTCCGCAAGGCTGAGGTCGAGGCCGTCGCCGTTTGCCTCCTCTTCGCCTTCATGCACCCGGACCACGAACAGAGGGTAGGTGAGGCGCTGCGCGAGGCGCTCCCCGACCTGCACGTCTCTTTAAGCAGCGAGGTGCTGCCCGAGTTCCGCGAGTACGAGCGGTTCTCCACGACGGCCGCAGACGCCTACCTCGCGCCAAGACTTGCAGCCTACTTGAAGAACCTGGGCGGCAAGATCGAGGAAGTTGGGGCGCCGAGGCCACTGATCATGCAGTCCTCCGGCGGAGTATCCACGATAGACGACGCGATCAGGGACGCCGCCGCCTTCATCCTCTCGGGGCCTGCGGGCGGCGTCGTCGGCGCCGCCTACGTCGCCGGCCTCGGCGGCCACCACGACCTCTTGACCTTCGACATGGGCGGGACGAGCACCGACGTCGCCCCCGTCGTCAGGGGCGAAGCCCAGACGAGCACAGAGACCGTGATCGCCGGCGTCCCGATAAAGCTACCGATGGTGGACGTGCACACCGTAAGCGCCGGCGGAGGCTCGATCGCCTGGGCCGACGCGGGCGGTGCCCTGCGCGTGGGCCCCCGCTCCGCCGGCGCCGAACCTGGCCCCGCCGCCTACGACAAGGGCGGCGAAGAACCCGCCGTCACCGACGCGAACCTGTTCCTGGGTTACCTCGCCGACGGAACCGAACTTGGCGGCGAGGTGGTGCTTAGGCGCAACCTCTCCGAGAAGGCACTGGCATCTCTGGGCGAGAAGGTGGGCCTCGACGCCGAAGAGACGGCCCTCGGCATCGTGCGGGTCGCCGACGCCGAGATGGCCCGGGCGCTCAGGGTGATTAGCGTCGAGCGCGGCCTCGACCCCAGGGACTTCGCCCTCCTCGCCTTCGGCGGCGCCGGAGGCATGCACGCCTGCACGCTGGCCGAGGAGCTCGGCATATCGACAGTGCTCGTCCCCCGCGCGGGCGGCGTCCTCAGCGCCCTCGGACTCGCCATCTCGGACGTGCGCAGGGACTACGTGCGCCCTTACCTTAAAGGTCTGGAGGAGGTTGAGGCTGAAGATGTGCAGCGGTCGTTCGAAGAGATGGAGGTCGCTGCGGCGGAGCACCTCGAAGGGCCAGAGCACACCCGCAGGGCCGATCTGCGTTACGCGGGCCAGTCCTTCGAGCTTACCGTCGAGGCCGGGGAGCCTTTCGATGAGGTGGAGGAGCGGTTCCATGCGGCGCACGAGCAGCGCTACGGCTACAGGATGGACGACGAAACCGTCGAGCTCGTGAACCTGCGTTTGATCTCCACGGTCCCCGTCGATAAACCGGAGCTGGCCGAGCCTCCGCCCGAGGGCGAGCCTGAGAGCGGTCGCAGGGAGGCGAACTTCGGGGGGGAATGGATAGAGGTCCCCGTCCTCGACCGCGAGCGGATGGGCGAGGGGTCGGAGGTAGAAGGCCCCGCGATAGTGGAGTTCAAGGAGTCGACCTGCGTAGTCAGGCCGGGTTGGAAAGGCGAGATCGACAACGTCGGCACGCTCGTGTTGGAGAAAAGATGAGCGAAAACAGGCTGGATCCCGTAACCCTCTCGGTTTTGGCAAGTGCTCTCGCGGGCATCTCCGAGGAGATGGGGGCCGTCCTGATCCGGGGTTCCTACTCCTCCAACATCAAGGAGCGGCGCGACTGCTCGACGGCGCTCTTCGATGCGAAAGGACGCATGGTCGCCCAGGCCGAACACATCCCCGTCCACCTCGGCGCGATGCCCGAAGCCGTCGCCGCCACAATGGAGCGCGAACCCGAGCCCGGCGACGTGTTCGCCATCAACGACCCGTACTCGGGCGGCACGCACCTGCCCGACATAACCCTCGTCTCCCCCATCGTTCCAGGCGAAGCCGGCAACATCATAGGCTACGCCGTCACCCGCGCACACCATTCCGACGTGGGCGGTATGCGCCCCGGCTCCGCCCCGAGCGACTCGCGCGAGATCTTCCAGGAAGGCATCATCATCCCGCCGGTCCGCCTGGTGCAGAGCGCCGAGTACGTCGGCGACGTGCTAGACCTCCTGCTCGCCAACGTTCGCACGCCGGACATAAGGCGCGGCGACCTCAGAGCGCAGATAGCGGCCAACCAGATCGCCGAAACACGCATCCGCGAGCTCGTCGAGCGCCGCGGCCCGGAAACGGTTCTCGCCGCTTTCGACGAGGTTATCTCCTACACCGAACGCCGCACCCGCAAGGTCGTCCGCGACCTGCCCGACGGCGAATACTCCGCCGAGGACTTCATGGAGGGCGACGGAACGACGGACGAGGACATCCCTATCAGGGCCAAAGTCGTCATCGATGGCGACTCGATGTCCATAGATTTCTCGGGGACCGCCGACGCCGTCAGGGGCAACGTGAACTGCCCGCTCGCCGTGACCCGCTCTGCCTGCTACTTTGCCCTGCGCGTCCTGCTTCCCAGCGACATCCCGGCCAACGCCGGCACCTACGCCCCGCTCAGCATCACGGCCCCCGAGGGCAGCCTGGTCAATGCGCAGAGTCCCTCCGCCGTCGTGGCGGGAAACGTGGAGACGAGCAGCCGCATAGCCGACACCGTCCTCTCGGCGCTCTCCGGCGCGGCGAAGCTCCCAGCCCAGGGCCAGGGCACGATGAACAACCTCATAATCGGTGGTCCCGGCTGGACGTACTACGAGACCATCGGCGGCGGCCAGGGCGCGAGCGAGAAGGGACCGGGTCCCTCCGGCGTCCACGTCGGGATGAGCAACACGCTCAACACCCCTACCGAAGCCTTCGAGCTGGAGTATCCCATGCGCGTCGAACGCTACGAACTCCTCTACGACTCCGGCGGAGGCGGAAAACACCGCGGCGGCGACGGCATTGTTCGCTCCGTAAGAGTCCTCGAACCGGCGAGCCTCTCATTGCTCACCGACCGCAGGCGCCACAGCCCGCGCGGCCTCAAAGGAGGAGAAGCGGGCAGAGTCGGCCGCAACCTCCTCAACGACGAAGGGTTGCCACCCAAGGTCAGCCGGGAGATCGAGGACGGTGACGTGGTCACCGTCGAGACACCTGGTGGCGGCGGTTACGGGCGTTCCGGCGACCGCTCGTGACTGCTCGTCTCTTACCTGAATTCACTTACCGGAGGGAGCACCATCAGAATGAAGGGCGTGGTCGAGGGCATCTACGTGACCGCGGAGGGCAGCGCGGCGATGAAGCGGGTGGAGGAGGTGCGGACCGTCGAGGGGTGCGGCATCGAGGGGGACCGCTACTGCGAGGGGACGGGGTTCTGGACGCGGTATGGGGACGTGTGCGAGGTCACCCTGATCGAAGGCGAAGACCTCGACTATATCCAGAACGAGCTTGGCATCAGGGTCGAAAACGGCGAACACCGCCGCAACATCGTCACCCGCGGTATAAGACTCCGCGACCTACGGAGGAAAAAGTTCCGCATCGGGGAGGCCATCCTCCAGTACGACCGCCCACGACCTCCCTGCAGGCACGTACAGGACCTGAGCGAGCCAGGCATGACGCGCGCCCTCAGAAACCGGGGCGGCATCTGCGCACGGGTCGTTAAAGCCGGCAGCATCAAGGCGGGCGATCCCATCGCTGGGGAGTAGGGGTAAAGCACCACCAATCCCTACTCCCCCACCTGGGGACAGAGATTAGCGGGGTTCGGGACCAGGCAACCGCTCCCGGGGACCGGCTTCTCGAAGACGAACCAGTAGTCGGTCCATATGCGGTTCATGAGATCGTGTTCGCTTATTGGCAGCGCTATGGCCAGAGGGAGGAAGTATACGCTCAGTGCCACGGCGCAGACGGCGAAGCCGACGACCAACCAGGGACCCCAGCGGCGGCGGTTCCAGAGCTTGCACAGCCAGTAGGTCAGGGCCAGGATGGCGAAGGGGTAGATCGGGAGGTAATTGTAGATGTACGGAATCCTGGTGCCGGGCACCCATGGCGCCAGTAGGAACACGTAGCCTAGGACGATCGGTATGATCGGGTCATCGGCCGAGAGCTTTCTGGCCACGGCCTTGCGCGTTATGTCGAAGATGCCGGCCAGTACGGCCAGCGTGCCCGACCACCAGATCAGGGGGTTACCAATCTCCATGACCACCTGCAACAGGCCCTCCCCGTTCACGCCGTAGAAAAAGCGTATGGGCCTTAGCATGATCGGCCAGCTCCACCAGGGCGAGCCCCAGCCGTGAGGGATGGCGGCGGAGATCTTGGTCGCGGCTTTTATGTGCCAGTCCCACACCCACAGCCACGCGTCAATGGGGTTGGCGGTAACGGAGATCAAGGCTCCCACGTAGACGACAGCGACGTAGACGACCGCGGAGATCCAGAGCCCACCCACGAACGGACGGAATAGCCCCTTTCTCCACAAAACGTATCCGACGGGCACGGCCACAGGGAATGCCGCCCATTTGGTGGCGACGGCCAGACCGAGCAGCACGGAAGACAGGATCACCTGCCCGCTGCCCTCGGCCCTTAGCGCCACGAGGAAGGTGGCGAGCACCAGGAAGACGAGGAAGATGTCCATGACCCCGACCCTGGAGTTGACGATGAAGATGGTCTCCACGGAAAAGAAGGTGACGAGCAACAGCGCGGCGACCCTCTCCTTGATGCAATACCAGCCGAGCGCCCCCACCAAGGTCAACAGGGCGAGACCGAAGACCGCAGGCATGATCCTCCATCCTATCGGCTCGTTGCCGAAGAGGAAGATGCCGACGGCTATGATGAACTTTCCCAAGGGCGGGTGCAGGTCGAACTGGTAGGCGCCGTGCAGGTACTTGTTGGCCATGACCGGGAAGTACCTCTCGTCCCACAGAATTCGGGACGGGAAGCCCAGATGGTAGAGCCTGGCCCACACCCCCACCGCGACGGCGCAGACGGTGACGAGCAACATCGAACGGAAGGCCCACGACCTGTCGTGGCTGAGAAAAGACCTCATAAGGCGCAAGTTTCCAGGTTTCGCGAACGTTTGTAAAGCGGCGTTTCAGCATGCTGCTTGCGGCAGCTTGTCAGCACGCTCCAGCCTTCGGCTTCCGCTGGTCAGGTCTTCAGCTGTTGCTCGGGGCTACGGACCGTACTTCTCGCCGCGTCTTCCTACGGAACGCCACGGGAGCTCGTTGCGATCTGCTGTTGATTGGTGAGTACTCCGATCTTGTAGGAGAATGAGCAAGAATACCGTGCAGGAACATTTCCCGGGAGGGGAGAAAGGAATGTGTACTTCCGGGTTTGGAGGTATGACGCAACCTCAGATTTCGATAGGCAAGAGGTCCGAGGCGCTGCGCGAAGCTGTCGGACTTTCCTGGGCGCCCACGGAGCGTCTACTACATGAGCCCCAGCTAATCGCCGCTCGCTCCCGTCTGGACGAGCAGACATGGGAAGCAGCATTCGCTGAGGGGCAGGCGATGACCCTCGAGGATGCCGTAGAGTACGCCTTCGCCGAAGACGGGCACGATCCGTCCACGGCCCCCGTGCCCGAGCGCTCACCTGCTGTCGAACCGATGGGCAACCTCACCCGCCGAGAGCAGGAGGTAGCCACGCCCGTCGCCCGCGGCCTCACCAACCGCCAGATCTCCGCCGACCTGTCGATCTCTGAACGTACCGCCGCCAACCACGTCGCGAAGATACTCCGCAAACTCGGCCTCCGTTCTCGCGCCCAGATCGCCGCCCGCGCCGGGGTCATTGTCGACGCTACGGAAGCGAAGAGCAGGACCGAACCTGGCGTGAGGGCGTCGGATGGGTGAGCGGTGTTCACCCGGATCGAGTCGGAACGCCTGATCCTTAGGCACTTCGAAGATTCTGACCTTGCCCCTTTCGTGGCCTACCGCAACGATCCCGACGTAGCCAAACACCAATTTTGGCACTCTTTCGACGAGCGAGACGCGAGGGCCTTCATCCGAGAGATGGAGTTGGCGCAACCTGGCGTGCCGGGCGAGTGGTTCCAGTTCGCCGTCGAATCGAAAGAGACGGGAGGACTCGTCGGGGACTGCGCCCTTCAGGTCGACGGGCAAGAACCATACAGGGCCGAGATTGGGTTCACGCTGGCGCGGGAGCATCAGGGGAAAGGGTTCGCTTCTGAGGCCGTCTGGCTGCTGTTGAACTACGTCTTCGAGGCCCTTGGGCTCCACCGTGTCGTCGCCATCGCGGACTGCAGAAACAAACCTTCCTGGGCGCTGCTGGTGCGGGTGGGGATGCGTCGGGAAGGGCACTTCCTCGAGGACGTCTGGTTCAAGGGAGGATGGTCCCACGAGTACCTGTACGCCCTTCTGAAGGACGAATAGCTCAAGAAGCGGACTTAGTAACTTCCACGGCGTCGGCCACCGACGGCGCACACGATCGGCAGCACCCAAAGACACCCTCGCCCTAGGCTCGAAACGTCCTCGCGCGGCCACATCGTCAGGGTGTCCTGAAAAGGGATACCGGGTCTGGGTGAACAGGAACGGCGCGATTGAAGTCCTACCTCCGCGCACAGGACCAGCTTTCTACTACTCGTGGGTTCCCCCATGCGCGGGAATGACGGATGAGATGAACTCTCGGCGTGCGTTCGCGGCCACAAAGCGCCACCCTCCAGACGGGCTAGGTATGAATCCTTCGCATCTTACCAGCAACGGGAGGGTTACTCAGCCGATTGACCCAGCGGCAAGATCCGTAAGGCGGGACATGGCGAAACTAGTCGCCGCGTACAGCGAGCGATAGACTTCGTAGTGCTCCTCGTAGATCTTCGCCCGTTCTGTATCGGGCTCGGTGATCTCCTCTCGTAGTTCGATCACCGAGGTCGCCTCATCAACATCGGCGTAGCTGCCCGAGGCGACCCCTGCCAGGAGTGCGGCGCCGAAGGCGGGTCCTTCGTCGGCGACGGTGCGGCGGATAGGGGTGGCGTAGATGTCGGCCTGGAGCTGACGCCAGAGCTCGCTCCTCGCCCCCCCGCCGGTGGCCCGCACGTCGTCTACGGGGACGCCGAGGTCACGCATGATGTCCAGGGAGTCGCGCAGGGAGAAGATTACACCCTCCATCACCGCGCGAGTCATGTGCTTGGCACCGTGACGCGCCGTCAGTCCGAAGAAAGCCCCCCTGGCTTTGGGGTCGAGGTGCGGCGCCCTCTCGCCCGAGAGATAGGGCAAGAAGACGAGCCCCTCCGAGCCCGGCGGCACGTCCGAGGCCGCCTCGACCAGCTCGTCGAAGTCGCCCCCGAGCGTCTCGCGCCACCAGGAGAGCGACCCGCCCGCAGAGAGCGTGACGCCCATGAGGTGGTAGGCGCCGGGCACGGCGTGGCAGAAGGCGTGCAGGCGCCCCGAAGGGTCGGGATTGAACTCGCCCGCGTGGGCAAAGAGGACGCCGCTCGTGCCCACGGAGGAGTTGACGAGGCCAGGGCCGACGATGCCGGTCCCGACCGCCGCAGCGGCGTTGTCGCCACCGCCCGCGGCCACGGGGATGCCCGGGGGCAGGCCGAGCTTTTCGGCGACTTCTTTGCGGAGGGCGCCCGTGTTTTCGGGGCCTTCGTAGACCCTTGTCATCAAGTCGTGCGAGATCTCCAGGGCGTTCAGGATCTCACCGGACCAGTCGCGGGCCTGCATGTCCAGTAGTAAGGTGCCCGCGGCGTCGGAGGCGTCCGTGGCGTACTCGCCCGTGAGCCGGAGCCTCACGTAGTCCTTGGGAAGGAGAACGCGGGAGAGTCGCCCGTAGTTCTCGGGCTCTTCCTCTCTCAGCCAGACGATTTTTGGTGCCTGGAAGCCGGTGAGGGCAGGGTTTCCTGAGATGGAGATCAGGCGTTCCTCGCCGACGGCCTGTGTGATCCGGTCGCACTGCGCCTGGGTGCGCTGGTCGTTCCAGAGCAGCGCGGGCCGTATCACCTGGTCCGAAGCGTCGAGGAAGACGGAGCCGTGCATCTGGCCGGTGAGCCCGATGCCCCCCACCTCGCCGGCCTCGGCAGCGACCTTTGCCAGAACCTCTTTCGCGCCCTCCCACCAGTCTTCCGGGTCCTGCTCGGTCCAGCCCGGGCGCGGGGTGTGGAGCGGGAACTCGGACGAGGCCTCGGCGACGACCTCCCCTGAGTCGTTTACGGCGACGGCCCTCGCGCCGCCGGTCCCCACGTCGAGGCCGACGAATACGCTCATGCTTCGCTCCTGCTCGCGCGCGCTTCCTTGCGGCGTCGCCGGACCTCGGCCTCGTAGTCCTCGTCCATGCCTAGCGCCCTGTATACCTCTCTCTGGCCGGCCAGGGCGTCGGCCCGGTCTCTGGTTTCGCGCAGGGCGTCGCGGTCGATCTTTTTTGCCAGGTCCCAGATGAACTCCCACTGCAAGATGGCGCGCCTGACGGCTGACACCTGGTCTTCGGTGTAGGGGTAGAGGTCGAAGCCTATCCGTTCGCCCTCCTCACCGTAGCCTACGTCTTGCAGGGTCTGGGCGAGCTCCAGGGTCTGCATAAAGAAGTTGGTGCCGACCACGTTGTCGTCGTCGAAGTTGCCCCATCCGTCGTTGCCGTGCTGGTGGCCCAGTTTGTGCTCCGAGGCAAGAAGGTCGGCGTACTCGGCCAGGTTCTCGCCGTTCATGATCAGATGCTGCCAGTCCATGTTGACCATGAGGTTGGTTGTGTCCACGCCGAGGGCGTTGACCTTCTGGATCGTGAATAGCGTCATCCCGATGTTCTGCATCAGAATCTTCATGGCGGGCTCCGAGTTCTTGTGCTCGAGAAAGACCTTCACGTTCTTTTCGTTGGCGTGGTCCGTAAGCTCGGCCACGCCCTCGACGAAGCGCCGCCATGTCTGTGCATAAGGGCGTTGAAAAGTGTAGTTGTACCCTTCGGCGCCGGGCCAGATCACGAAGTTCGCCCCCACCTCCGCGCACAGGTCGATGCCGCGCCTGAGGGTATCTATCCCCTGGCGTCTGAGCCCACTAGCGGGGTTGACGAACGCGCCTAAAGCGTAGGTCGGGTCGGCGTGAAGGCCGGCGGCGATCACGGGCAAGTCCATTTCGTGTGCTTCGAGGACGCGCAGCACGTCGTCGACGTTGCCTTCGTTGATCTCGCCGGGATAGTGACATTCGAGGCCGTCGAGCAGGTCGTGCAGTCCTTCCGCGACGCGCTCCGTTTTGTCTACCATCGGCTCGCCCGCGACCTCGTGGTGGTAGCCTGGCGGAACGAAGCGTGTAACGGCGGGGCCGAAAGCCCATATCCCAACGGAGTTCTTGATCATCGGGATCTCCTTCCCCTGGTCTCGGCACAAACGAGAGACAGCCTTCCTACCGCTCATCATAGCCCGAACGCGCTCCGGTCTCAGCGGGCTTGAGAGCGTGCTGACAAGCGGAGCCCGAAGCGTGCTAAGCTGGCTTGTCCCCGATCTCGATGCGGTGTGACTTGGCTGCGGTGCTCTTTGACAGTGATCTTCGGCATGCCGTTGTCCGAGTAGGCGTTGATACTGCCTTCGTCGACGCCGGAGGACAGGGTCATGGTACGCCTGAAGCGCCGTAGAAGCGCTCGTGGATGTAGAAGCTTACGTCGTTCGTCGAGGTCGCTCTCGCGCTCGCCCGAGACGTTCAGCATGTTGTCGTGCAAGGTTATTTCGATGTTCTCGCGGTCCACGCCGGCCAGCTCGAGCCTGATCACGAGGCCCTCGCCCCTGGCGAACACGTCGGCGTTCGGGACCCGCGCGCTGGCCTGGGTCCGCTCCCTGTCCTCGTAGTCGGGTTCGTAGACGCCCCTTCCTACCTCCCCCATCCGGTTCATCTCGCTCATCACGTCCACGAACCCGCGGAACGGGTTCGGCCGCTTCTGGCCCATCTCTTGCCTCCCGATGATGTCCACCCTTCTCAAAAGATAACTACCCGATGATCCGGGTTCCATACCAGGAACGCCGTACCTTACAAAGCCCTAACCATGCCCCCGTCGACCAGGATGGCCTGCCCGGTCACGTAGCTGTTGAACGGGGTCCAGATGTACTAAGAGCACCCCTGACCTCAAGGCCCTCCGGCGTGGGTGTGACCTCCAAGCGGAGCATCCCGTAGAGTCTCCTCCTCTCTTCGCCCGTCAAGGCGTCCAACGCGTCGGGTACCATCCCCGCGTAAGATTCTATAATGGTGTCGCGGTCGCGCTCTAATTCTTCGATGCGCTCGCGGCGCTTCCTGAGCCTCTCCAGCGCGGAGCGCGCCGTTCCCCGGGTACGGTCGAGATCCTTCAGCTTAGCGCCGAGCTCGTCTAGGGTCATGAACCCTGCAGTCTGCTGATCCTGATGGGCGCTCCTCAATCGGTCGCACCCGGCGATCTTTTCCGCCAGCGCTCGGGCCTCCAACTGTGGGTCGCCGCCTTTCCCTGACAACTCCAGCTCTACGAGCCGGTTCATGCCGACCCGTAGTACCTTCTCGGGGTCCGCGTTCAGGTCGGAGAGGAAGCCCCAGACCCGGCCCTCGACCTCTGCGGCCGCCAGCGACCTCTGGGCGCACCCGCCCATCTTCCGGAGTTGCCTGCGCCGGTTGCACGCGTAGTAGTAAGTGATCTCGCCTCCACGGGGCTTGGTGGTCTGGGTCCCCATCCTCCCGCCGCAGGAACATTGCAGCAAGCCGCGCAGCTCCCAATCTCGCGCCAGGTACTTCCGCTCTGTGCCCTTTTTGGCGACTAGGGTGCCGCGCGCCGTCTCCACCAGCCCGCGCGGGAGAGCGGCGGGGACGGGTACGGCTATCTGCTCCTCCCTCGGCCTGGGTTTGCGCGCTTCGCGCCTGGCGTAGCGCTTCCCACCGTTGCCGTCGGGCTCCGAGACGGCGTGTACGGTGACCTCGTGGCGCCCGTACCACCAGAGGCCATAGGCTAGCTCCGGGTCCAGTCTGGCGGCCACCTCCGGGCTCACCAGCTCCTTCGCCTCGTCGCAGGTGTACGGCAGGTAGATGTCGTTCTCCACCATCCATCGCACAACCTGGCGCTGCCACATCCGCTTGCCCGTCGGTGAGGGCACCCGTTCGGTATATAGCCGGGTCTGGATAGCGCCGGGCCCCAGGCCCGCCTCTGCCATCCCGAAGATCTTTTCGACTACAAACATCTCATGGTCGTGGACTATCAGGGCGTCGTGTGTCGCATTATAGCGAAACCCGTAAGGGGGGCTTCGGCCCACGCAGCACGCGGCCTTCCCTGGCCTTCCGCTCCTTGCCGCGGCGGGTCCTCTCCGCGATCTTGGCCCTCTCATACTCGGCGAACTGGCCCTGGATTCCGCGCATCAGGGCCGCCTCGGGGCTGTCGCCCGCGTAGTCGTTTAGCGCCCGGAGCTCGCAGCCGTGTTTGGCAAGCTCCTCCTCAAGCACAAGGTTGTGAACCACCTTCCGGGCGAGGCGGTCCTGGTCGAGCGCCAGCACCATCGCTACGCCGCCCGCAGCAACCAGATCCCTCACGCGATCCATGCCGGGACGCTCTAATGAGGCTCCGCTCTGGCCGGGGTCGGAGACCTCTTCGAGCACTTCGTACCCTTCGCGGTCTGCGTACTCCCTTAGCGCTTCGATTTGCTGTGCGAGGGAGTAGCCGCTTCTTGCTTGCTCATCGGTAGAGACGCGGGCGTAGAGAATGGCCCGCCTGGGGCCGTCGGTGCTGGGCATATTACCTACTCTCCTCTGCCTTGGTCATTATCTTGTCCACCCTTGCTTCCGGATCGTCCGTTTGGCCCACATACATCGTCTTCTGCCTACCTCCTTCGCGGTAATGGAAGTACCAATACGGTCCTCGCTGCGTTAGCTGTCCGTCCTTGCGCCTGTAGGCACGCCTTTCGAGCTGGAGGACCCCATTACGGTGGTCGCGGCGCTCCACCACGGTGCTCAGCGGTCCATCAGCCACCTGTTGCCTCCTGCGGTTTATGG
>JBKPOM010000301.1:0-5001 GCA_046733115.1 Actinomycetota bacterium
CCTCCTCGAAACCATTGACGGCGGCGGCCCCCATCCTGGCCACCAACTCGGTGCCCTCCCCGTAGGAACGGTTGCCGATCGCGGCCCCGTAGCCGGTGTCCACGACGGGGGCGAAGTCCGTGTTGATGCCGGCCCGCAGGAGCTGGCGTCCCATCCTGGCCGCGATGCGCCGCGCTTCGTCGGGGTCTTTGCGCCTTCCGACCGCCGCCGCCGCGGGCTCGGGCTCGACCCAGGGAGCCGAGGCGATGTCGCCCCCCTCCTGGTCCACGGCGACAAACAGCGGACCCGCCGGGTCCGTCCGCATGGAGAGCTCCTGGAGCTGGTCCACGAGCGACGCCGTCTGCTCCTCGTTCTTCATGTTGTAGCCGAAGAGAATCACGCCCCCGATGTTCCGCTCCCGCACCATCTTCTCGATGTAGTAGTCGGGCTCGGTCCCGCCCACGCCGACGACGAACATCTGCCCAACAATGTCCTTTACGCTCATGCCGGCCAACGCGGAGCCCCTTTCGTTCGGTCCTTTGCCACGCTCATGTGGGGCCGTCTCATCTCTTCCACCTTCCGGCGGCTCGTCTTTGGATGCGCCGGCGCATCCCGTCAGGACGAAGATCAGGGTCACGAACGCGAGCGCGGCGTGAAGCGCGCTCCGCATCCCGGAGGATCTGTGTGTTCGTATCAGAATCTGCTTTCGACCACGGTGCGGGCAGTTTAGCGCTGAGAGCGGAAGAAGTCTCGGTTATGCTCTAGGTGTGATCGAACTGTTCTACGAAGCCGGCACCCTGGTCGCCACGGGGGCCACCTCGGGGCTGCCCGACCCTTTCGTCTGGGACGGAAGGACCCGCCAGTGGCGGGCTCCCGCGAGCGCCTACCGAGAGACCGTTCTGAGCCTGCGGAACTCGGAGGTCCCACACAAAGATCGGGCCGCCGCGTTCGAGAAGGTGGCGCTGGAGTCGCGCGTCGCGATGGAGCCGCGTCCGTACCAGAGGGAGTCACTCGGCGCCTGGAGGCGAAGAGGGTTGCGCGGCGTCGTTGTATTGCCGACCGGCGCGGGGAAGACGGCGGTGGCCGTGCGCGCGATGGAGCGTGTCGGGCGGAGCACGCTCGTCGTCGTGCCGACCCTCGCGCTGCTCAAGCAGTGGTACTCCGTGTTGCATGATGCCTTCGGTGGCTCGGTCGAGATCGGGCTTCTGGGCGGCGGGTACCACGAGATCACACCGCTCACCGTGACCACCTACGACTCGGCCTACATCCACGCCGAGCGCTACGGGGACCGCTTCGCGCTCGTTGTCTACGACGAGGTCCACCACCTGCCGGCCCCGAAGAACGCCATCATCCCCAAGATGCTCCTCGCGCCCTACGCCCTCGGCCTCACCGCCACGCCGGAGCGGCCGGACGGCGGCCACGAACTCCTTCCCGACCTCGCCGGGGAGATCGTCTACCGGCGCTCGCCGGAGGACCTGGCGGGAACCTACCTCGCCCCCTTCGAGCTGGTCCGCATACCCATCGAGCTGACGGCCCAGGAGCGCTTCGACTACGCCCAGGCCGAGGCCGTCTACAGGGATTTCCTCGAAAAGCACCGGCTGCCGATGCGCTCCCCCGAGGACTGGCAGCGCTTCATCATGGTCGCCTCGACGAGCCATTCCGGGGGGAGGGAGGCCCTGCTCGCGGCGCGGCGGAGGCGCGAGATCCGTGAAGGAGCCATGAGAAAGGGCGTGACGCTGGAGACGCTCCTCAGGCGGCACTGGGACGACCGCACCATCGTATTCGCCAAGAGCGTCGAGGAGGTCTACGATCTCAGCCGGAGGTTCCTCATCCCCGGCGTCACCTACGAGACGCCTGCGCGCGAGCGCAAGGAGATCCTCGACCGATTCAGGGAGGGCCGTTACCGCGTCGTCATCGCTTCGGACGTTTTGAACGAGGGGGTTGACGTTCCGGATGCGGGGGTGGCCGTGATCCTGGCCGGCAGCGCCTCCCGCCGCGAGTACGTCCAGCGCCTCGGCCGCATCCTCCGTCCCAGGGAGGGCAAACGCGCGATCCTCTACGAGCTCGTCACGGCCCAGACCGGCGAGGAATACACGGCCCGACGCCGCAAAGAGGCCATCAACTAATGCTTCGCAGCGAACACGTCATGGCCCGTTTGTATCGCGGAAGACTGGTCCCCCACCGGTTCTCGCCGGACGACGGGCGCGTCCTCGATGTGGCGGCGGAGCTTTGCGATCTCTATTCCGCCAACGTCGGCCTTCCGCGGTCCGGACTGGAGCGGGAGCTGGCGCTCAGGGAGGAGGATCTCGGGCCCGGACTCGACGCTCGCAGGGGGTTCAGGATCGTACGCGCCCTCTCGAAGCTTCTAGAAGAGCGGGCCGGCTGGGCCGCGCCGACCGAGGCCGACCCTTACACGTTGCGCACCCGCGTCTTCGAGCTCGCTGCGGCCCTGCCCGAGCCGCCCGCCGAGGAGCGGGGTCTACTCGAGGCCCCGACGCGCGAGGACGTGCTCTCGCAGGTCGCCGCCGAGACCGGGGTCGAAGACCCGGAAGCCTCGATGTACGCGGACAGGCAGGGCGCGCAGCTCCTCGGCGAGTTCGACAGGCCCGCGCCCGGAGAGCTCGTCCGTCGCTACAACGTCGCCCAGATACAGGGCGTGCTCTACTCGGCGAGGGATCTCGTCGTCGACCTCGGTGAGGGCGCCGACGCCAGGCTCGTCTTCCACTACGTCAAGTTTCTTGGTCTGATCTACGACCTCGAACCGCTCGCCGCCGGCTATCGTCTAAGGCTCGACGGCCCGCTCTCCATCTTCGGCGCGACCCGCAAGTACGGGTTGCGCCTCGCGCAGTTCCTCCCCGGCCTGCTCCTCACTTCTCCATGGAAGCTCTCGGCGAACGTGGACTGGAAGGGCCGGGAAGCCGTTCTCGAGCTCGACTCGGAGATGACGGGACTTGAGACCCATTACCTGGGGCCGAAGGCCGAGCGCGAGGCCGGCGACGTTCGCGAGGCGTTCGTCCGGGCCTGGGAGCGCGCGAAGAACACGGGCGAATGGAAGCTCGAACGGGGAGCGGACATCCTTCCCTTCCCGGAGAAAAAGACCGCGCTCGTCCCCGATTTCACGCTGCTGAACACGGGCACGGGAGAGGTGGTCCAACTCGAGATCCTCGGTTTCTGGTCCGAGCGCAACCTCGTAGAACGCGTCGCGCTGCTGAGGGAGGCCGAAAGGCAGGGCCACCGCCTGCTCGTCGCCGCCTCGGAGAGGCTCGGCGCCTCCCAGGATGCCCTCTCGGGCGCGGTAGGGGGAGGCGTCGTGCCCTTCAAGGATCGGCTCTCCGCCAGGGCCGTGCTCTCGGCGCTGGGGTAGCGCGGGCAATATAATCCTCTCTCTATGAAGGAAAGTTGGCGCTCCCTTATCGCGCTGACCGTGGCCTGCACCGTGGCCGCCACGATCTTCGGGTTCGGGTCGCAGGTGTTCTCGTGGAGGAGCGTCTACGGCGGTCTCGGACGGGAGGAGTTGATCCAGGCGAGCCGCGTGTTCGTCTACGTGGCGCTCGGCGTCCTGCTCGCGTTCCGCGGCGGCTGGAAAGGGGTTCTCGCCGCCATCGTCATGGCCACGCTGGCCACCTCGGCGGAGTGGGTACTCTATCCCTTCTCCTACGCGTGGGCCGCCCTCGACGATCCCGCGGGTTACGCCGACAAGTTCGGCGGCGTCAGGCGTCCTCCCTACGCCCTGTGGACCACCTACGACATCCTCGGCGTTGCGATCTCCGCGGCCCTCGCCCAGGGCCTGCGCACCATGGCCCACGTCGACCCCAGGGGGCCGTAGAGCACGCTTCGCCCTTCGGGCTCCGCTTTCAGCACTTCAGCAGTTCAGCACGCTCAGCCCTTCGGGCCTCGCTTGTCAGCTTGTCGGCATCGCTTCGTCAGCGGCGGCTTTAAGGTGACTCGCCAATGTGCCTCGGGTAGGTCGGTATGGGATCGTGGACCGGAGAGCACGACGGGAAGGAGGCTGTTGCTTGTTGACCCATTTTTTGTTCTTCCTGGCCGCGATACTGGCGGGTGCGATCAACTCGCTGGCGGGTGGTGGCGGCCTGATCACGTTCCCCCTGTTGACGCTCGTGATCCCCCCGTGGCCGCCGACGCCACCAGCTCCGTAGGGTTGGTGCTGGCTTATCCGGCGGCGGTGTGGCGTACGCGGCGCGAGATCGCCACCATCCCCCCCGGCGCCTGGTGTGGTTGCTCCTGGTTCCTAGCGTGCTCGGTGGCCTGGTGGGTGCGCTGTTGCTGGTTTACACGAACGAGCGCAACTTCACCTATCTCGTGCCGTGGCTGATCCTGGGCGGCACGGTACTCTTCGTACTCGAGCCTAGGCTCTCTCGCAGGAGCAGCCGCTCGCCATCGTCGCGTAGCGTACCGACGAAGCTGCTGCCGCTTGCGATGGCGGTCACTTTCGCCGTCGCGATCTTCGGCGGTTACTTCGGGGTGGGCATCGGCATCCTGATGATCAGCGCCCTCAGCCTCTTCGGAGTGGGCGACGTCGGCCGCGTGGTGCCTTTGAAGAACCTCCTCACGGGCTTCCTGCGCGGCCTCGCGGTTATGGTGCTGATCATCGAGGGCGTGGTCAACTGGAGCTACGGCGCCCCTATGGTCCTCGGTGGCCTGCTGGGCGGATACGTCGGAGGCATGATCTCCGGCCGGACAGATCGCCGCTTCCTGCGCGCTCGTCATCATCATCGGTTTCGGCGTCGCCGCATACTACTTCTGGAACGTATACGCCGCACCGATTTCCCGCATAGGCGGCGAATAACGCCCCGGGTCAAACATCCGCACGACCGCGAGGACCCACCGCACGTCAGCCAAGGGCGATCAGCCGTCAACGAGAACTAGAGCATCTTGCAGCGTAATTGGGCGGTGTGGCAGGATGCGCCCATGGACGCTTACTCGCTGGACCTGAGGAAGAAGATCGTCGCAGCCAAAGAACGGGGCATGCCCACCTCCGAGGTCGCCAGGACCTTCGGCGTG
>JBKPOM010000302.1:0-9730 GCA_046733115.1 Actinomycetota bacterium
ATCAGCGCGACGCCGAACATGTAACGCCAGCCCTCAATGGGGGTAAAGATGACGCCCACTATGTAGGAGACGAGGATACCGATGGTGATCATGAGCTGGTTCAGCGAGACTAGTGCCCCCCGCCTGTCGGCCGGGGCTAACTCGGCGATGTAGAGCGGCACGATCATTGACGCGAGCCCGACCCCGAGGCCCAGCAGGAAGCGGCCGAAGATTATGAACCACACCGTCGGCGCTAATGCCACAGCCAGCGCCCCCGCCCCGAAGATTATAGCGGCGAGGAGAGCGGTAGGCCTGCGTCCGATGCGGTCAGAGAGTGGCCCGCCCGAGAGAGCCCCAACCACCGCTCCGACCAACAAGAAGCTGACGATAATGCCTTGCAAGAAAGGCGAGAGCGGCGAGAAGTCCTTCTTGATGAAAAGCAGGGCGCCGGAGATCACACCCGTGTCGTAGCCGAAGAGCAAGCCTCCCGTGGCCGTGATTGTAGCCGCGATGTTGACGAATCTTCGCCTTTCAGCGTCCCCTGAGCTAGCACTTCCCGCAGACATACCCCTTCCTTTCCTCTGTGTCGGGGGCGACGTATGTACACCACACCGACCTCACCCAGCCACACCGTAACCCGTCCACCGAACGCGTGGTCCCTCTGACTTCCTGTTTCCACCTACGGGAAGTATGCCTGAGGCGTGCGCCACGTGCATCCCACCCTACCACTTGCCCTCGAAGGGTACCCTCTGACAGCCTCTTTAAAAGCGCTACCTGCCGTTCCGCGTAGGAACGTGCTGTCCGTTGACCCCTCTAACATGCCGCAGTGCGTTCAACGCCCCTGGCTCCGGGGCGACGCCGGATCAACGTCTCGACCGTCACTCCGGCACGGATCTCCTGCCCCGCGCTCGACGGGGAAGATGTCTAGCCCGGTCCTGTCCCTCAGGCCTGTCTTACGCAACTGTCTTACGCAATATTCTGCAGAGGTGGTTGCGGGCAGTACCCTCGCTGCTGTAAAGGACGCGGACGATCTGTGCGTTGGTGCCCCGCTCCGACGAGCCGCGAAGCGCTTCTCTCGGCCGTAGTCGTCGCGATGTCCCTCACGCGAGCAGAGCGTACGGGCGAAACTCGGCCGGTACGTGACGTAAAGACCGGGCCGTGTGAGGGCGCCAGCCCCCGGCGCTTGCGACGGCTACCTCCCGCCGACCAGGAGCTCGGAGGCGTGGGCGAGGGAGGCCTCGTCGATGCGGCCGGAGAGCATTCTCGCGAGCTCCCTGCGCCGCTCCTCGCCCTCGATGCGCCCTATGCGCGTGATCGTGCGCCCACCCGACTCCTCTTTGGCCACGACGACGTGTGTGCCGGCCTCGGAGGCGATCTGTGGCAGGTGGGTGATGGTCAGGACCTGGTTGCGATTTCCGAGCTCCCTGAGCTTCGCCCCCACCGCCGTCGCCGTCTCGCCGCCTATTCCTGCGTCGACCTCGTCGAAGACGTACGTGGCGCCGGGCTCGATGGTCTCCTGGGCGAGCCTGATGGCGAGCATGATCCTGGACAGTTCGCCGCCGGAGGCGTAACGCCTCACCGGCAACTCGGGCTCACCGGGGTTCGGTTGAATCACGAACTCCACCCTCTCCGTGCCCGAAGGACCGGGCTCCACAGGCACGAGCTCGGCCCTGAAGGTGGTCTTCCCGAGGTTGAGATCCCCGAGGTTTTCCTGCACCTTGCCGGACAACTGGCCCGCTGCGGCCTCCCTGCCCGCCGTCAACCTCTCCGCTAACTCCCCGAGACGCCGATCTCCCTCGGCGAGCCGCCTTTCGAGATCGGCGGTCTCCTCGTCCAGGTTCTCGAGGCGCGACAGGCGCACTCTGGACTCTTCCAGATAACCCTCGACGTCCCCGTACTTCCTCTCCAGGGCTCGCATGGCGGCCAGCCTGTCCTCGACCGCCTGCAGACGGTTCGGGTCGGCTTCCAATTCGTCCACGTAGGACCTGAGCTCGTAGAGCACGTCTTCGAGCTCCGCGGAGAGCCCGCCCATGCGCTCGAGAAGGCCCCTGAGGCTGTCGTCGAATGCTGCGGCCGCCTCCAGCGCGGAAGCGGCGCTGCCGAGCGAATCTATTGCCCCCGTGCCTTCTTCTGAGGAGAGGGCGGCCGTTGCCACCGTGGTGGCCTGGAGCAGGTCCGTCACGTTCCTGAGCCGGTCGCGTTCGCGGGCTAGCTCCTTGAGTTCTCGCGGGTCGTAGCCGGCGGCCTCGAGCTCGGAGACCTGGAAGCGCAGGAAGTCTATCTCCCTGAGCCGCGCCTCGGAGGTCTCCCTTATATCTTCGAGCTCTTTGCGGTCGCTCCCTACCGCTCGCCAGAGGGATTCGCGCTCCCTTTTCGCCTCGGCGGCGTCAGCGTCGAGAAAACCGTCCAGGATGGCGAGTTGCTCTGCGGGTTCGGTGAGGCGGGCCTGCTCGCGCTGGCCGTGGTAGGAGACGAGCCGTTCGCCCAAAGTGGCTAGCGCCCTCACGGGGACGGAAACCCCGCCGACAAAGCACCGGGAGCGTCCCTCTCCGGTCAGGGTCCGCCTGAGGACCAGATCCTCCTCCGTTTCTATCTCTTCGGCGAGGTCGCCTAAAGTGTCGGCAAGTATCTCGGTCCCTTCGGGGAGGACGAAGGTGCCTTCGACGGTCGCCCTCTGCGCGCCGGAGCGGACCGTTTCGGAGCGGGAGCGGGCGCCGAGGAGTAGTTGCAGGGCCGTCGCGAGGAGCGTCTTGCCGGCGCCGGTCTCGCCGGTGATGGCGTTCAGCCCACCGGAGAGCTCCAGGGTAGCCTCTTCTATCAAGGCGACGTTCTCGACGGAGAGCTCTGTCAGCACTACAGGAATGTCCTCCTTACAGCCCGCCACCAGCTCCAGCCGTCCGTTCTGCCGATCTTGATGCTCTCTTGGGAGAGCCGGATCTCAACGCTCCCGCTCGCAGCGATCTCCCGCGGTTCGACCCCGTCGAGCGAGAGCAGCGCCTCCCTCTCTGCGAGCTCGAGCCTGGCAACCTGGTCCTCCCCGAGCACGAGCGGCCGGCTGACGAGCGCGTGCGGCGCTATGGGAACGAGCACGTAGCAGCCCGCGTCTCCCGAGATGATCGGACCGCCCGCGGAGAGCGCGTACGCCGTCGAACCGAGCGGCGTGGCCGCTATGAAGCCGTCGCAGCGGAAGGCGAATAGTTCCTCACCGCCAATGGAGACGTCGACCGAGATGAGCTGGTGGGGTCGCTTCTTGATGAGCACGGCGTCGTTGGCGGCAAGGCTCGCCTCCTCGCCGCCGACCCGCACGTCGAGCATCCTGTATTCCTGGACCTCGAGGCCGTCCCCTAGCACCTTCTCGACGCCGGTCTCGAGTTCCTCGGGGAGCATCCCCGACATGAAGCCAACCTTGCCAAGGTTCACCCCGAGGAGGACCCGCTCCGGGTACATCCTCGACGCCCTGAGCATGGTCCCATCGCCGCCGAGCACGAACACGAGGTCCATCTCCGTGTCGCCGTCGGCCTGATCGTCGTTCCTGACCTCCGAAACCTCGACCCCGTTCTTCTCCAGGACCGCGACCAGCCGCTCGACGTAGCCGTCGCTCACCCTCGGGTTGGCGACGATTCCCACGCGACGGATCGCGTCGGCCCCCATCGCTTCAGCCACCGGCGACCACCTTCCCGACGCGCGACTCGTCTAGGGTAGATCTTGCCCCTCGAACTAGGTGGACCGGGTATTCAACGTTCCCGGATTTTCGTCCAGCAACGGCGCCCCGCGCCACCCCGACCGCACCGAAACCGAGCTTACCGAAGGCTTCAGCCACGCCGAGAATCACGGCGGCGTGCACCTTCGGGTCCCTGACGAGTCCTCCGCGCCCGACGTCCTCGGGCCCGGCCTCGAACTGGGGTTTGACGAGCAGCACGGCCTCCCGCAGCGATGGCGTAGTCGAGAAAAGTCTCTTGAGCGCGACAACGAGCGAGATAAACGACAGATCGGCCACCAGGAGGTCGGGCTCGAACGCGAGATCCTCGCCGGTCAACCGCCTGACATTGGTGCGCTCCATGACGCTAACGTGCGGGTCTTTGCGTAGCGACCAGGCGAACTGGCCGTAGCCGACGTCGACGGAGAGCACCCTGTTCGCTCCACGTTGCAGGAGAACGTCGGTGAACCCGCCAGTCGACGCGCCGGCATCGAGGCAGGAGCGTCCTTCCACTTCTACGCCGAACTCGTTTAGGGCGGCGTCCAATTTCTCGCCGGCGCGCGACACGAAGCGTTCTTTGGTCTCTACGGAGAGCGGTTCGTCGGGGGCGATGCGCGAGCCCGCCTTCGTCACTATCCGGTCGCCGACGCGCACGCTGCCGGAGAGGATCAGGGCTCCGGCCCGACTCCTGTTCTGGGCGAGGCCATGTTCGACGAGCAAGGCGTCGAGTCGCTGCCTGCCCCTTTTCGGGCTACCGTTCATGCCGGACGGCTAGCTCTCCCTGTGGCGCACGAAGTACGCCAGCTCCCGCAGGCCCGAGGTGTCCCCGTCCACCATCGCGAGCGCTCCTAGTGCCCTCTTCACGGCCCCATCCGCCTCCCTTTTGGCGCCCTCGATGCCGAACACGCCCACGAACGTCGCCTTGCCCTGCTCGGCGTCCGAGCCCGCGCTCTTGCCGAGCTCCTCCCGCGTCGAGGTGGCGTTCAGAACGTCGTCCACGATCTGGAAGCAGAGCCCGAGTTCCGAAGCGTACTCCGAGACGGCGACCTGTTCCTCGCGGGTCGCCCCAGCCAGGATCGCGCCGATACGGGCCGAGGACTTTATGAGAGCGCCCGTCTTGTACTTGTGGATCATGTAGAGGGTTTCGGGATCGGTTACTTCCCCACGTCCGGTCTGGTCCATATCTATGATCTGGCCGCCAACCATCCCGTTGACCCCGGTCGAGTCGGCGAGCTCGCGCACGACGTCGAGTATCTGCTCGCAACTCCCGTCTTGGCGGACGGTGATGAGGGTTAAGGCCTCGCCGAAGAAGGCGTCGCCGGCGAGTATGGCCATGGCCTCGCTGAACTTTTTGTGGGCTGTCGGCCTCCCGCGTCTGTAGTCGTCGTCGTCCATAGCGGGCAGGTCGTCGTGGATAAGCGAGTATGTGTGGATGAGCTCTATGGCCGCGGCGGAGGGTAGAACGTGGGATGGTTCGGCACCGAAGATCCAGGCCACCTCCATGCACAGCGTGGGACGCACGCGCTTGCCGCCGGCGAGCATGGAGTACCTCATGGCTCCTTCAAGCCCTTCTAGCCGCGCCTCCTCCGTGAACCTGAGCCCGTGCAGATACGCCTCGAAGACGCGCCTGTGCGCTTCCCACCGCACCTGGCTCTGCGTCACGCCAGCCTCATCGGCCATGCCCTACCTCGCCGTGCGCCCGCAGCCCGGCTCCCCGCAGCACCCCGCCAACGAAAGCCGGCGCCTCCTCGCCGGAGAATCCTTTGGCGAGCTCGACGGCTTCGTTCACGGCCACGTCCGGAGGGACGTCCTCCACGTAGAGCATCTCGTAGAGCGCGAGGCGCAGGATGGTGCGGTCTATGGCGCTCATGCGGTGCACCGGCCACCCTTCGGAGACGTCGGAGAGCACGGCGTCGAGCCTTTCCTGCTCCTCCTCGACCCCGCGCGCCAGCGTGACGGCGTAAGGCTCCAGATCCCCCCTGTACTCCCTCCAGCGCTCGATGGTGGAGTCCAGAGCGCTGTCGTTGACGTCGCTCTGGTACAGATTCAGGAACGCTTGCTTGCGGGCCGTCCTGCGGCTCAAGGAAGCTCCCTCAGACCCTCGTCAGGTACTCGTTGGAGCGGGTGTCCACGCGTACCCGGTCGCCGGCGTTAACGAAGAGCGGCACCTGCACCACGACCCCGGTCTCCAGGGTGGCGGGCTTGTTTCCGCCCGTGGCCGTGTCACCCTTGAGGCCGGGGTCGGTCTCGGCGACCCCGAGGTCCACATGAGGCGGCGGCTCCACGCTTACGACCTCGCCATCGGCCGACAGGACGTTGACGGTACCGCCTTCGACGATGTAGCCGGCCGCCTCGTCGACGACCTCGTCGGCGACGGGCACCTGCTCGTAGGTGTCCGAGTCCATAAAGTAGAACAGGTCTCCGTCCTTATACAGGTACGTCATCTGCCGCGACTCCGTCCTCACGTTCTCCAGTTTCTCCCCGGCGCGAAACGTCTTCTCCACTATGGCCCCGCTGTCGATGTTCCTCAGGCGCGTTCTGACGAAAGCGCCACCCTTACCGGGTTTGACGTGCTGGAAAAACAGGATCGTGAACCGCTTGCCGTCCACCCGGATAGCGGATCCGTTCCTGAACTGGTTGGTAGATATCATGCTCGAAAACTCCCCTTCACGGCGCCCGATCTTCGCGGCTGACCTGCGCGGCGTGAACCCGTCGCAGACGCCGGGCTATTATCGCACAGTTTCTTTGCCTGTTAGCCACGTTCGGGGTCACGAGAGCGGGTCCGGAGAAAGGGGATCAGTCTGCTTTAGGAAAACAACAACGATTGCTGACACGATGACACCAGCGCTAGCCAGCAACCAGCTTTCTGCCATCGGCCTACTTCTTTCACCATTCGGTTCGCTCATGCTCCCTCCGCTAGAGGTGGACCTGTTCTAAACGAACAGCGATTTGCTGAAGCACTAAAGTAAAGCACTAAAGCAGCGAGCGATAAATCCTCGATGAAATCCCGGCGACACTATTCACCTACGTCCTAGAAGAGAAATTCTGCGAACTTCGCCGTGACGGCGTTCTCGAAGTTCGGATGCACCCACGTGCATAACGATCCCCTCGGAGGCCCCAGGAGTTCCCGGGAGCCCGTACAGCCGCGGTCCTAGTGGCGGGCGTCGGCGAGCGCCAAGGGCTGCCTAACACTTGAACCGCGCTCGGTGCGAGCCGGAGGCACCTTGATCTTAAATCTGTCGACATCTACTGTTCATGCGTGCGCCTAGCAGCGGCGCTCGCTCGCCAAGGAGGTGTGATCCCTTGCCCCAACAACCTTACGACACGCCGGTAGCCGACGGAGGAGCCAAACCCTTCCGGGTCGCCCTGCCCAAGTCTCTTCTTGCCGATTTGCGGGAGCGCCTGGAGCGCACGCGCTGGCCGGACGAGATCCCGGGCTCCGGGTGGAGCTACGGGACGAGCCTCTCCTACGCGAGAGAGCTCGCCGCCTACTGGAAGGACGAGTACGACTGGCGTGCGCAGGAGGCGAAGTTGAACGCCTTCGAGCTGAACGCCTTCGAGCAGTACAGCGCGCCCCTGAAGGGCCTCGATCTGCACTTCATCCACGAGCGGGGAGACGGCGACGATCCCGTACCGATCCTGCTCCTCCACAGCTGGCCAAGCTCGGTGTGGGAGTTCCACAAGATCATTTACCTGCTTACCGACGCCGGTGAGCGCGGCGGCTTCAGCGTCGTTGTCCCGTCGCTGCCCGGCTACGGATTCTCGTTTCGGCCCTTCCAAGACCGATTCGGCCTCGTCGACTGCGCGGATGCCCTGTCGGAGCTTATGACCGGCGCGCTCGGCTACGAGGAGTATGTGTCGCCGCAGGGGATTGGGGCGCCCACATAGGTACGAGGATGGCGTACGCTCACCCTGACGCTGCGCTGGGGCTTCACCTGAACATGCTCCCGCTGCGTCGCGATCCCGGCTGGCCGGATCACCCCTCGGAGGAAGAGTCAGCCTGCTTGCGCGAGCTTGGCGAATGGCTGCACGAGGAAGCCGGATACTCGCTGCTGCAGGACACGCGCCCGCAGACTCCGGCTTATGCACTGACCGACTCACCGATTGGTCTCGCCGCCTGGATCGTCGAGAAGTTCGCCCGGTGGAGTGACAGCGACGGCGATCCGGAGCGCCGATTCTCCAAAGACGACCTGAGTACGACGGTGATGATGTATTGGGCGACGGACGCGATCGGGTCGTCGTTTTGGCCCTACTACACCCGCCATCACGGGGAGTGGATAGTCAACGACCTGATCCCAGAGGGACGGCGAATCGAAACGCCGACGTGCTACATACAGTTCCCCCGCGAGATCATCCGCCCCCCACGCTCGCTGGCGGAGCAGCTCTTCAATCTCCGGCGCTGGACGGTTGCGGAGTCTGGTGGCCATTTTCCGGCGCTCGAGGAATCCGATATTTTGTCGGAGAGCATCATCCGTTTCGTCGCCGAACTGCGGGACGAGCGGGGTGCCTAAGCCATGCGACCCTTCAGGCACGCCGTGATGTCGGCCGCCGCCTCCCGGTTCGCCCGTGACCGCGCACAGCATAGCGAAGCCGCGGGCATCCACCAACGTTATTCAGCCAACCTCGCAGAAGAAGCGTTCTCGGAAGTACGCGGTATC
The DNA here is from genome assembly GCA_046733115.1 of Actinomycetota bacterium. Lineage (GTDB taxonomy): Bacteria > Actinomycetota > Rubrobacteria > Rubrobacterales > Rubrobacteraceae > Rubrobacter_D. Next base: position 8,335 of record JBKPOM010000302.1, read on the forward strand.
AAGCTCGGCCGGTCCGGTAGGGCCTTGGGGAATTGGACCGGGGCAAAGCGTTATTCACGAACTTCGCCTTATGGGTCTTCTCGAAAGTCCGGTTGCAGGATCCTGGATAAATCGGCTCGATGGCGCTGGAAGGAAGGCTAGGTCCCTCCAGGTGGCCCCCGCCCGTTTGGTCTCGCTACGGAGAACTCAGTCCACGCAGATGCCGGGCACCGCTACCTTCTTGACGAGGTGGGGCGAAGCCGCTGCGCTTGGTGGGTAGTCCTTCATCTTGGCCTGGAACTCGGGGTTGCCGAAGGCCCGCTTGAAGTCCTCCACCGATTCCCACACGGCGTAGTTGACGAACACCGAACTCCCCCCGATGCCCCGGTGCAGCTGTGTGGAGATGAAGCCGGGCTGTTGCTTCATGAAGGCGGCATCCGACGCCCAGGCTTCTTGCAGTCGGTCGGCCTCCTCTGGCTCGACCGTGAACGTGTTGATTAGGATGCCTGAGCCGACCTGCTGCTCCATCTGCTCGAAGAGCGAGACGTGCCTATCCATCTCGACCAGCTGCGGCATTTACTTCCTCCTTCTCGGTGCGGTGGTCGGGGCCATCGATACGACAGCATGGTGCCAGTAGACGAGCTCCGGCGCACCCGCGGAAGGCCTATTCGCCCAAGTGCTTAGTAGGGAAATTCCGCGAACTTCGTCCTAACGGCGTTCTCGGAAGTTCGCAATCGCATCGATCGCCTAGGAGCTCAAAAGATACGCCGAACGGGGGATATGCGGTCCGTGGCGGGGCTGGTAGGCTTCGCTCAGGCTTCGCTCGTTGCGCAGCGGGGCCGGGGAGCAGGGAGCACAGTACATCCGTGAAGGAGTGGAAATGAACGTCTTCACACCGGCTGAGATCGCCTACCTGCAGGATCAGTTGTTGGGGCGGCTAGCGACCGTCGGTCCGGACGGCCAGCCGCATGCGGTCCCCGTCTCGTTCCGGTACGACGCGGAGCTGGACACGATCGATATCGGCGGGCACGACTTCGCCCGGCGGAAGAAGTATCGGGATGTGCAGCGCAACCCAAGGGTGGCGTTCCTCGTAGACGACATGGTCTCGGTGGATCCGTGGCGGCCGCGCGGGATCGAGGTCCGCGGCGAGGCCGAGACGCTAAGTAGCGGAGGCGAGACGCTCGGCCCCGGCTTCGCCCCGGAGATGTTCCGCATCCGCCCGCGGCGGATCGTGAGCTGGGGGCTCATGGGGAACGTGGTCCCCGCCGGTCGCTCCGTCTCGTAGCGGCGGCTGGGAGGGAGCCGCCCGCCGGCGGGCCGGTCAGGATAGGAGCAGTTTGATGGATTCGTTCACAGATGTGGTTGTTGTGGGGGCAGGTCCGACTGGCTTGATGCTCGCCGGCGACCTTGCCAGAGC
>JBKPOM010000303.1:0-30178 GCA_046733115.1 Actinomycetota bacterium
CGCGTGCGGAGGGAGAGCGACGCCTCGCGGCGTTCCGACAGGTGCGAGACCAGATAAGATTTCGGATCGAGAACGATCTGATCGACGCCGTGGACTGATCCCGGGCGCGCGATCGCCTTCGCGATGATCTCCGACCGCGCACTGTTATCATCGGCTTCGTGGTAGAGACAGCAGCACAGCGATTCTCCGAGACCGACCTTGCGATGATGCGCCGCGCCTTGCTCGCCGCCGAGGACGCCGAGAAGGGCGAGGTTCCGGTCGGGGCCGTGGTCGCGAGGGGAGGGGAGATCCTGGCCGTCGCCTCTAACGAGCGCGAAGCTACAGGGGACCCCACGTCCCACGCCGAGCTACTCGCGATCCGTCGCGCATCCGCCGCCCTGGGCGGCTGGCGCCTGACGGGCTGCACCCTCTACGCCACCCTAGAACCTTGCCCCATGTGCGCCGGCGCCGCCCACGCCGCTCGGCTCTCGCGCCTGGTCTACGCAGCCCCTGACCCCAAAGCCGGATACGCCGGTACCCTCCACAACATCCCAGCCGATACCCGCCTCAACCACACCCTCCCCGTCGAAGGCGGTCTCCTCGAAGAAAGCGCCGCCACGCTACTCCGCGACTTCTTCCGAAACCGCCGCCGTAAGCCCGGACAGAGCCCCGATACCCTCCTCTAGTAGAGGCGAAACCCGATCATCTGATATACCTCAACTTGAGGTGAAACTTTACTCGTATAGTAATCTTAGTCTCAATTGCTACTATAGTGCTATCTGTGGACCTGAACATGACGGTACGCGATTTGCGGGACATTCCTTGTAAACGGGTCGATCTGAAAAAATCTTTGAAAAATCTGCGAGCGGGGCGCTTCGGGCGTATCCCGCTGGCGAACGGGCATTCGGGAGTTGAGCGTCAATTTAACCTAAAGTTAAGGTGCATTTTGGGGGTATTGCATCTCGAAAATGTAGTGTGCTAGGTTTTCGCAGTACCAGATCTGGTGTTGGAGTGATAGGAGTTGTGAGATGCAGTGTCCGTATTGTGATTTCGAGGATACGAAGGTCATAGATTCGCGGCTTTCGGAGACGAAGGACGCTGTCAGGCGTCGTCGGGAGTGTCTCTCGCGGGCGTGTGGGAAGAGGTTCACTACTTATGAGAGGCGCGAGCCGTTAAGGCTCATGGTGATCAAACGCGACGGCGGGAAGGAACCGTTCGACCGGGAGAAGTTACGGGCCGGGTTGGCGAAGGCGTGTGCCAAGCAGCAAGTTACGGACGAGCAGGTCGAGTTGACCGTCGATGAAATCGAGGCCGAACTGCGCGAGCGGCGCAGGCACGAGGTGACCTCGAGGCGTCTCGGGGACATGGTGCTGATGCGGCTCAGGAGGATGGACATGGTCGCGTACTTGCGGTTCGCCTCCGTGTACAGACAGTACACGGACGTGGACCAGTTCCGCACCGAACTCGTGCGCCTCGCCGGTTCCGGGATGGGCAACGGCAGGTAGATACCGAGGCCCGCGACCTGGGGAGGCGGACAAACTCGGTGATGGAATAAAAGAAACAAGCGGTAAAATAGGGAGGATGGGTATGGAAGTGGACCGGAACAGGCTTGCAGACATAGAACTCACCGACAACGCGCTCGCCGTGCTCAAAAAGCGCTACCTCAAGAAGAACGAGAAGGGCGAGGCGATAGAAGAGCCCATTGAGATGTTCCGGCGGGTCGCGTCCAACATCGCAGAGGGCGAGTTCCGCTTTAAGGAGGGCGAGGAGGCCCAGAGGCTCTACCAGGAGTCGAGGGAGAGGTTCCTTCAGATGATGCTGTCCCGGAAGTTCATGCCGAACTCGCCGACCCTCATGAACGCCGGCAGGGAGCTGCAGCAACTCTCCGCGTGCTTCGTATTGCCCGTCGAGGATTCCATAGACGGCATCTACGACACCCTCAAGCACCAGGCGATTATCCACAAGTCCGGCGGCGGCACTGGTTTCGGCTTCTCGCGTCTGCGCCCCAAGAACGACCTGGTCAAGTCCACGATGGGCGTCTCCAGCGGGCCTGTCTCGTTCATGGCCATCTATGATGCTTCGACGGACAAGATCAAGCAGGGCGGCACGAGGCGCGGGGCCAACATGGGCATCCTCAGGGTGGACCATCCTGACGTCGAGGAGTTCATCGACTGCAAGCGCGAGAACGACCAGATCAACAACTTCAACATCTCGGTCGCTATAACCGACGAATTTATGGAGGCCGTGGAGGCCGATTCTGACTTCGAGCTGAGAAACCCGCGTGACGCCGAGGTAATAAGGACCGTAAGGGCACGCGATCTCTTCCGCAAGATCGTGGAGGGGGCTTGGCTCAACGGCGAGCCCGGCGTGGTGTTCATAGACAAGATCAACGACGACAACCCGACGCCGCAGTTCGAGATTGAGTCGACGAACCCTTGCAGCGAGGCGCACCTTCCGCCTTACGACTCGTGCAACCTCGGTTCGATCAACCTGGAGCGCTTCTTTATAGAGGAGACGGGCGAGGTCGACTGGAACGAGTTGAGGGAGACGGTACACACCGCGATCCGCTTCCTCGACAACGTGATCGAGCAGAACAACTACCCGCTGCCCGAGATCGACAGGATGAGCCGGGGCAACAGGCGCATCGGGCTCGGGGTCATGGGCTTCGCCGACCTCCTGATAAAGCTCGGCATAACCTACGACTCCGAAGAGGGCCTCGCCTTCGCCGAGCGGGTGATGAAGTTCGTGGACGACGAGGCCTGGGAGGAGAGCAGGGCCCTCGCTGAAGAACGCGGCGTCATGCCTAACTACGAGGGCTCACGCCACGAGGCCCGCGGTGACAGGGTCAGGAACGCGACCGTCACCACCATAGCCCCGACCGGAACGATCTCCATGATCGCCGGCTGCTCCGGCGGCATCGAGCCACTCTTCGCCGTGGCGTTCATGCGCCGTCAGGCCGACATGGAGATGCCCGACGTCAACCCCGAGTTCGTCAAGCTTGCCAGGGAGCGCGGTTTCTACTCCGAGGAGTTGATGAGGAAGGTCGCCCAGCATGGCTCCGTGCGCGATGTCGAGGATGTCCCCGACGACGTGCGCAGCGTGTGGGTCACCTCGCACGACATCACAAGCGAGTGGCACGTCAGGATGCAGGCGGCGTTCCAGAAGTACACCTCGATGGGCATCTCCAAGACCATCAATTTGCCCAACGAGGCGAGCGTGGAGGATGTAGAGGACGCTTATCGCCAGGCCTACGCCCTCAACTGCAAGGGCATAGCAGTCTACCGCGATGGCTCGCGCCACGCGCAGGTCCTTTCCACGGGCAAGACAGGTGGGGAGAAGCCGACCATGACGCCGGCCTCGCCCGAGGCACCAACGGCGCCGCCGGTTACTCCGCCGGCTGTCGAGGGCAAGGGGCAGACCTTCTCGTCGCTCGCCGAGGCGCGTAACGGCAGGCCGCGCACGCTCACGGGCGTGACCAAGAAGATCCGGACCGGACACGGCTCCATGTACGTCACTATGAACGACGACGAGTTCGGGCCGAGGGAGTGCTTCGTCATCCTCGGCAAGCCCGGCGGTACGGCCGCCGCGTTCTCCGACGCCCTTGGGCGTATGATCACGATGGCCCTCACGCACGGTGCCGACCCGGCCGAGGTGGTCCACCAGCTCCGCGGCATCCAGGACGGCCACCCTGCGGGCGTAGGACCCAACGCCGTCCTCTCCGTCCCCGACGGTGTGGCGAGGGCGATGTCCGAGCACTACCTCATCGAAGGCAGCCTCCCCGACACCCGCGAGCTGCCGATCATCGGGGCGTGCCCCGACTGCGGCAGCGGCCTGACTCGCCAGGAGGGCTGTGTCGTCTGCCACTCCTGCGGGTATTCGAAGTGTAGCTAAAGCGGTTCTTCGCTTGCGAACCGCGCTGTCAGCGGTCAGCAATCAGCCTTCAGCTTTTGTTTTGGCTGATCGCCAACCGTTTATCGCAGGCCACGTCGGGTTTCAGGAAGATCTTCCTGAAACCCGACGTGGCCTGCGAGGGAAGGATCCACCCGGTCCGTCCCTTTTTTGGAGTCGTCGATGGTCAGCACGAGATCCTCCCGGGCGAGGCCATAGTACTCGGCCAAAAAAGACGGGCGTCGAACGGAAGCGTAAGCAAACGGACAAAACCGGATCCCGTCCGCGTGCAAAATGGCAACCAGAGCAGCGATGAAGATACGCCTCACACAAGACGTCCCCAGGCACGCCCGTCTCGCCAAAGGCATCATCGTGGACGCCGAACCCGTCGCCAGCCATCTCGAACTGATGCGGGTGAAGGGCTTCGGCGCTTTCGAGAACGGGGCGCTGGTACGGGGTTGGGAGTTGATTTTGCCAGATGAAGAGGTCGAGGCGCTTCTACGCGAGGGCTAGCTCCCAGCTTACTACTAACGACTACTGAATTAGCAGCATAAGCAGACAAACCCCTCCCCAATAATCAGGTGGCTCGACTCCGCCGAGCGGACAGGCGAGCGATGGGTGTTGCCTCACCCCGCGGAGGACCCGCTGCACAGAAATGCCAAAGTACAGGATTCTCGCTTGCGCGGGAATGACGGATAGGACGTACTCGGCGTGCACCCGCAGCCGTAAAACGCGACCGTGCAGACGAACCTGGTATCAGCTTCTCTTGTCGACGGCTTGCGGACAGTGCACGGCGGCGGGTCGGTACCTCCGCCGGTCGATTCATGCTTCTACCGGGTTCGGGCGTTCCCACGATTCCCCACCCGTCATTCCCGCGCAAGCGGGAATCCACGATGATCGGCAGGACTTTGGCCGACGCGCTCTCCGTCGTGCCGTTCGCCTTTGTTCGGGTCTGTTACTACGCCTCCGTGTTAGGTCGTTCCCTGTCCAGGCTCTGGTCTTGGAAGGACGCGGGGTCTTCCGAGGGTTCTATGTGGATGAAAAACGTGGTGTTTCCCTGCAGGGCGTTCGCGAGTTCTCCTTCCAGCTTTTCGGAGAGGTCGTGACCCCGCTTCACGGTCCAGAGGCCTGGCACGAGCACGTGCATCGAGACGAAGCGACGCTGCCCGGCCGCCCGCGTGCGCAGGGCGTGGAAGCGTATCCCCCTGCTCTCGTAACGGGACAGTACGCCGGAGATGATTTTCTGCTCTTCTGGGGGCAGTGCCCGATCCAGTAGTCCCTGTGCGGTGTCGCGTAGCAGCCGGACGCCCGTCCAGACGATGTTCGCGGCGACGACGAGCCCGATGATGGGGTCGAGCACGAGCCATCCTGTGAGGTACACCATTACGACGCCGAGTACGACGCCAAGCGAGGACCAGACGTCGGTGAGCAGGTGCTGCGCGTCGGTCCGAAGCGTGATCGAACGCAGCCTCCCCCCCGCCTGCAACAGCACGAGCGCGACACCGCCGTTGACCGCCGACGCCACCAGCGTGACGGAGAGACCGAGCCCCACGTTCTGGAGCGGTTGCGGGTCCATCAGCCGTTCCCACGCCGTAACCCCGATCCAGGCCGCGGCGACGATGATGAGCGCGCTCTCCAGCCCGCTCGAAAAATACTCGGCCTTGTTGTGGCCGAAGGCGTGCTCCTCGTCCGGCGGACGCATCGCCAAGGTCAGCGCCCACAGCGCCGCCACCGCGGCGACGAGGTTGACGACGGACTCGGCGGCGTCGGAGAAGAGCCCGACTGAGCCTGTGAGATAGTAGGCTCCGAGCTTCAGCCCGATGGTGATGACCGCGGCCGCGATCGAGAGCCAAGCGTAGCGGTGCGCAGTGGCACCGTTCGTAGCGCTTCCCTTCGTCACCGCGGCCCCACCCCGGAAGATGCGCACCGCAAAGAAGTAAGAACCGTCGTAGAAGTCGTGATCACAGCCAGCACCTTCACGTTCTATCATCTTCCCGATGAACGGCGCCGCAAACCCGCGAGCGGCTGCTGGTGTGGCTGCCGACCCCTAGAGGATGTATCCGGACGCAGCCACAACGAGGACGCAGCCACAACGAGACGTGCTCCGGCTGCATCGTCTCCCGCACGACCGTGATCAGCTCCGCGTTTAAGCTGTCAAGGTTCGTCTCATCGCGCAACCGGGCGGAGAAGGACTCCAGCGTCTTTGCCGCGTCGTATTTGTTGCGGTAGAGGCGTCTATCTATAAACGCCTGTATAGCCCAGAGCCCTCCAGACAAGCATCACGAGTATGAGCTCCGCGATATCTAGCAGTGGGCCGAGTGGCAGCGCAAAACCATACCAGAAGATCGCGCGAGGCCAAATTAGGATCAGACCAAGGACCACTCCATCTCTTCTCGAGTTCCACAGCCAGTACGCGACGAGAACCTTCAACGTGCTGACAAAGACGAAAACTATCCCCGCGACTATCACGGCGTCGATGCCGAGCGACTCGAAAGTGCCGCCTATCAGCCTAATGCCACCAACGGTCGGCAGGGCCTTGTGAGCGGACGCGTAGTACAGCGTGGGAACCACACCGACGGCCCACGCGAAAGCGTCGAAGGAGAATAGGATGGACACGGTGGTCACAAGCGGAGTGCGCATGTTGGCTTCCGATCCATGATGAGCTAGTGAGGATGTGGACATCACCGGCACGGTCATAACCTCGCAACGCGTCGGCCCAGGAGCAGGAACCAGATGGGGGTGCCGAGCATGCCAACCACAGCAAGAATCCCACCGACGCCGAACACCACCAGCTGCGCCCACACGACATCCACGGCAGCAACAACCCGAGCCCGGCGACCGCGCCAGCGGCCAGTACGAGCGTCCCCATTAGTTCCCCGAACCGCGCCACCCGGTTAGGGAGGTCGCGAGACGATCGCAACCACCGGTTGACGAGGAACAGCCAGAGGCTGAATAGCGCCCGCCCAGGCTCCTATCGCGATCAGCGCCTGGACTTCGAACTCAATCACCCCGAGCACCAGCAGCGGACCACACACCACAAGTAAAGCCATCGACGAGAGGCCAACGATTTGGGTGATAGTGGTCGTTGGTCGGTCTGGCAACCATGCGGACAGCGCGAGCGCCACGGGGATCATGAACGCGGTCCCGAGCGACCCCACCAGGTCGTTGGCTGTGCCGAACGAAGCTCCCTCTACGGGGTTGTTGGCCTGCAGCACAAAGAAAGCGATGAGGAAGAGGTTGGCGAGGGTGCTGGTAATCCCGGCTGCATAAGCGAAGAGCGCCGCCCACTTGACGTCCAGATTGTCCACTTTACCCTCAATCATCGTCCTCACTCCTTTCAGCGCGCCAGAAGCGCCTCTCTATCCCACCATATCGGGCTCGCGTCTGCTAACCGTTACGAGAAACGTTACGAGCAAGATCTTCTGGGAACCTTCCAAGCAAGACCTTAGAGAACATTGCGTCTACCTTCGTCGAACCCGCTGGCCGAAAAACTCCCTTACAAGCTGCGGGGATTTCGGTAAGATTTCTTCCCCGAACCGGAGCGACACTACAGCGTGCGATACCGAACACAGAACGTACCTAAAGTGCATGGTCAATGTTCGACAAACGACAACAAGGATCGTCCGATCCTACTACACTCCGACAATCCGGCCATATGCAGGACTTTCTACCACTCGACTGCAAGACTGCGCATCAAAACTGGGGAAGGAACACGAGGTCAGTAAAGCTATTTAAATAAACCGAACGTAGAGGTACAGGGTAGTGAACAGTGGTTGCGGAGCAAGATCGTTATGGTTGAAGGGGCGGGTTCGAGTGGATACACTCTTCCGCGGAGAGGTGGCAGAGTGGTTGAATGCGGCGGTCTCGAAAACCGTTACGTCGGTAATCCTGGCGTCGGGGGTTCGAATCCCCCCCTCTCCGCGGGACACGGCGCCCGGAGGCGGCTTGTCAGCCAATGCGTTTGTGAAGCCTCCCGCCGACACTTGCGAGCCTAATTCACACAGAGCCTTGTCTTCTAGATAGTTAGCCGGCTAACTATCGATGAAGCAAGTTGAGAGTGGAGGCCGCAGGCTGGAGCGTGCTGACACGCGTATGATGCCGTTTTATGATCCGGCTTTGTTACTTGGACTTGGGGATTGGGGCGTGAAGAGCCGCGTTTCTACGGGTTGGGACGCGGTGATGTTCACGGCTGGCATCTGGGTGATTGTGGTCTCGCTCTTGATGCAGGTTGGCTTTATGGGCGCGGCCCTCGGGAGGATCGCGACGGGGTCGATGGAGGTCCACGTGGACTTTGACAGCTTCTGGCGCTCGGCGCGGGCGATGCTCCAAGGACGGGATATCTACGATACGGGGGTTGAGCTCGTAAACTTGAACCCTCCAGTATGGACCGTGCTCATCTCGCCGCTCGGGCTTCTCGAGCCGCTCACGGCGTACAGGGTGTTCGTGTTGATCTCGCTGGTCATAGTCGTCGCTTACCTCTCGTGGACCGTGGAGGAACTTCGTCTGAGGCCGGGGTGGACGGCGGTGGGGGTTGCGATGCTTTTGCTATCTTCGCCGCTGCTCGCAACGCTGGCGCTCGGGCAGGTCTACCCCGTGCTCACCCTCGGGCTCGTGGCCTCGTGGATGGCGGACAGGCGGGAGAGGCAGGAGGTCTCGGGCGCGGCGCTGGGCCTCGTCGTGGCCTTGAAGCCTTCGCTGCTGCCCGTGCTCCTGTGGCCGATCGTGAGGCGCAGGTGGAGGGCTCTGGTGGCCGCGCTCGTCTCGGGGGCTATGGTCACGCTCGTCGGCGTCGTCGTGCTCGGGCCTGGGACGACGTTTGATTACATCGGGGTGTTGAGGGACCGGTCCGTCAGCGCCTACTGGGACAATGCTTCCCTGCCCGCGGCGGGGGCACGGTTGTTCACGGAGAATTCATACGCTCAGAACATCGCGACCCTTCCATGGATGGTCCCCGTCGGTTACGCGCTCGGAATCGCCGCCATCTTCCTGACCGCCATGAGGGTCAGGCACGGACCCGAAGTCGGATTGTGGGTCCTCGTCTCGGCCTCGCTTCTCGCCTCGCCCATCGCCTGGCACAACTACCTCGTGTTGCTGGGTCCCGGCGTCTTGCTGCTCCTGGCGCGGGGCATGGCGGCTCCCGCTTTCCTGCTTTTGGCTTTGCAATCGATCCCGGCGCAGTGGCCCCTGCTCTGGAACGAGAGGGGCACGGTTGCGGCTTCGCTGGCGATGACGCTCTATCTGTACATCCTGCTCGCGCACTGGCTAGCACTCCTGGCCGCGACGAAGAAGCGGGCCGCTACCCGCGCAGGGGCGGAGGGGGGGTAGCGGGTACCGCGTTCGAGTGGCATCATCACCGTGCGTGTATAGGGAATGGATGCTCCCCAGCGGAAAGGCGGAAGAGATGGCGCAAACCCTCATGCAACGCATCGTCGAGGCATTACCCTTTCTGGACGAGATCGGCGAGGCCGTACAGCCCGAGGTGCAGAAGGCCGTCAACGCCGGCGGCACGACGGCGCGCAACGTGCTAGACGGCGTCTGGCTCGAGGCGCCGTTGCACCCCGTAATGACCGACGTCCCCATCGGATCCTGGACCGCAGCGCTCGTCTTCGATGGCCTCGACCTTGCGACGGGCAAGAAGCCCCTGCGGCACGCGGCCGACGCATCGCTCCTGTTCGGGACCCTGGGGGCGTTCGGGGCCGCCGTTACCGGCCTCTCAGACTGGCGGTACCTGAGCGGCGGGTCGAGGCGGATGGGGGTCGTGCACGGGCTCTTGAACGCGATCGGGCTGATTCTCAGCATCGTCTCGCTCGTCCAGAGGGCCACAGAACGCAGAAACGCTGGACGCCTGACCTTCCTGACCGGGTATTCCATCAGCGGTATGGCCGCCCATCTCGGCGGGGAGCTCTCCTACCACTACGGGTTGCGCGTGGACAGGAACGTCTTCGAGGGGGCCGGTCCCGACGAATTCGTGGCGGTGCTCGACGAGAACGATCTGGCGCCGAACGAGTTGCGCAGGGTCGAAGTCGAAGGGGTTGGCGTGCTCGTGAGCCGCTCCTCGGACGGGGAGGTCTGCGCTATCGCGGCCACCTGCAACCACTTCAGCGGTCCGCTGGAGCAGGGCGAGCGCGAGGGTGACACCGTGGTTTGCCCTTTGCACAACTCCCGCTTCGACCTGTGCAGCGGCCAGGTCATCGACGGCCCAGCCATCTTTCCCCAGTCGCGCTACGAGACCCGTTCGAGGGAAGGTAAGATCGAGGTCAAGGCCGCCCCTGAGAACGTGCAAAAGAAGGTCAGGTAGCCAGCAGATCAGCCCGGCGCTTTTGGCGCCCTGTCAGCAGGTCAGCTAGACCTCACGCGCACTCAGGCTGAATAGCTGAAAGCGTTAGCCTGAGCACGCTGAAAGGTCTGCGAAGCAGGCGTGCTGACTAGCTTTTTTCCAGACTTTCCAGGGCTTCGGCGGCGGCGCGGCGGAGGGTACGGTTCGAGTCGACCTGGAAGACTTGTTGCAGGTCGCCGCGGGCGCGGGCCCTTTCGCCTAGAGAGGCGAGGGCGGAGGCCCTGTTGTAGTAGGCGATGCCGAGTTCGGGGTCGAGCTTTATGGCACGCTCGGTGGCTTCGAGGGCGGCGGCGGGGTTGCCTGAGGCTTCGAGGCTCGCCCCGAGGGCGGAGTAGTAGCGCGGGAGTGGGCGGCGGGCGGAGATCTCATCGTAGAGGTCGGCGGCTTTCTCGTACTCAGCCCTGCGGAAGGCGGTCGTGGCCCGGCGTTCGTCCGGGGTGACGGCCCGGGTCATCAGGGCCGTCAGGACGGCGGCGCCGCCCAGGTAGACGAGCAGGACGCGGCCGTAGTTCTCGATGGTCGCCAGGTTCATCACGAAGGGCAGGCCGGCGATAAAAACGCCGGTGGAGAGGGGTGGGATCAGGCGCAGGAAAAAGTCGCGGTAGGCCCGCACACGCAAGAGGTCTCTGTTCTGGCGGCCGATCAGGAAGGTAAAGACCGCGAGGATGACGAGCGTGCCCAGCGTCGGGTAGAGGAGCTTCAAGAGATCTCTTCCAGCATCCCCCTCGCGGCTGAGCGGAAGCGGCGGGGGAGATCCACCTTAAGCGCCTTCTTTAGGTCCTTGACGGCCCTGCTCTTCTTGCCCATCCTCTGCAAGACGAGGGCGCGGTTGTAGTAGGCGAGGCCGTATTCGGGGTCTTGTTCGATGGCTTGCGTCGAAAGGTCCACGGATTCCTCGTAACGCTCGGCGGCCCCGAGGGCGGCACCCAGGAAGGCCTTGTTGCGGGCGAGCTGCGTCTCCTCCACCAGCTTTTCGTAGAGTTCGATTGCCGTCGCGTAATCGCCGCTGCGAAAGGTCTTGTTCGCCCGGCGCTCCAGGGAGGAGACGGAGAGGAGGCTGGCACCTATTATGACGACGCCGGCCACCGCCATCCAAGCAAGGAGGGCCCATCCCTGTCCGAAGCTCTGGACCACGAGCAGGCTGAGCACCATCAGGAGCAGAGCGAAGAAGGGGAGGGCGCGGCGGGCGAGATCTCCCCGGGCCTTCGCCCTCACGAGGTCGCGGTTGGCGACGTAGATCGTCTGCCAGCTCGCGAAGAGGAGCAGGAAGATCAAGACTACCGTTATCGCTCCCGAACCCACGGCTACCTCAAACGCCGACCGGCGCGGGATCCAGGTTTCCCAGCTCCCCGAGCGCTGGCGCGATTAGCCTGTGGAAGGCCTCGTCTGATAGCGCGGGACGGGCCCCTTCAACCGAGACGGTTTCCTGGAGCTCGATCCAGGACTTGCACCCCCCGTACTCGTCCACATAAGGAAGCTCGACAACCTCGGGCAGCAGATACGTCCGCAACAGGAGGACCGTCAACGGCTTTTTGGGACGCCACCTGAAGCGGCTCTCCGCATACTCTGATGTCCACATATGATGCGGGTCGAGGGCCGCGAGTTCTTCAGCTTCCGAGACCTCGTAGGCCCCCGTGACCTCGGCGAACGATGAGAAGCGTAAAGGCCCGTCGTCTGTGAGGTCGGGAATTTCGTTCATCAAATGGCGGTATTCGCTTTTGAGTAGCTCCGGCCTCTGATGTTCGTAGCCGGAGAGGAGCAGGAAGCGCGTCTTTGGCACGGCGAAGGCCTTCTCCCTTATGCCGCCCTTCCTGACCACGAGCGCCGTCTCGCCGCGTTCCAACGCCTTCACGGCGACCGCCCACTCCTTCAGCGCGTAGCGTAGAGAATCCAAGACATCACCTCTCGTATAATGCGACCGTTGTACGAGTGATTATATGACTATATGGGGCGGACGTATTCGTCCGCAAAGGAGGCTTCGCATGAGAGAGCAAGAGACGCCGCACCGTGTAGAGCGAGACTCGATGGGGGAGGTCGAGGTACCGCGAGACGCCCTCTTCGGCGCCCAGACCCGCCGCGCCCTGGACAACTTCCCGATAAGCGATTTGCGCAAGCCGCGCCGCTTCGTCGAGGCGCTCGGTGCGATAAAGCTCGAGGCCGCCGTCGTCAACCACGAGCTCGGCCTGCTCGATGAGGAGGAGAAGGACGCCATCGTGGAGGCGGCCAAGGAGGTCGTCGATGGGAGGTTGGACCGGGCGTTCGTGCTTGACGTGTTCCAGACCGGGTCGGGCACCTCGACTAACATGAACGCCAACGAGGTCATCTCGAACCGTGCGATCCAGATCCTCGGCGGCGATCTCGGCTCCAAAAGTCCGGTCCACCCGAACGACCACGTCAACATGGGCCAGTCCTCCAACGACGTGATCCCGACGGCCATCCACCTCTCGGCCCTGATCTCCATCGAGCACGACCTCCTGCCGGCCTTAGAAAAGTTGCGCAGCGCCCTGCAAGAGAAGGCCGCCCAGTTCGACGACGTGGTCAAGACGGGGAGGACGCACCTTCAAGACGCGACCCCGATCCGTCTCGGCCAGGAGTTCCTGGGCTACGCCGGCCAGATGGAGCGCGGGATAGCGAGGCTACGTAAAGCCCAGGACGACCTCTCCGAGGTGGCCCTGGGCGGCACCGCCGTCGGCACCGGCGTCAACACCCAGCCCGAGTTCGCCGCCCGCGTGTGCGAGAGGTTGAGCGAGCGGTTCGGCGTCGACGTGCACGAGACGGAGAACCACTTCCAGGCGCAGAGCGCGATGGACGGGACCGTTTTTACGAGCGGGGCCCTCAAGACCGTCGCGGTCAGCCTCATGAAGATCGCGAATGATATCCGCTGGCTCGGGAGTGGGCCACGGGCCGGCATCGGCGAGATCGCACTCCCCGAAGTGCAACCCGGTTCTTCCATCATGCCCGGCAAGGTCAACCCCGTCATCGCCGAGAGCGTCGCCATGGTCGCCGCCCAGATCATGGGCAACGACACCACCATCGCCATCGCCGGCCAGAGCGGGAACTTCGAGCTCAACGTGATGCTGCCCTTGATCGCCTACAACCTCCTCCAATCCATCGAGTTGCTTGCCAACGCCGCCGATAACCTCACCGACCAGTGCGTCGCCGGCATAGAAGCCACCGTGCGCGGCCCCGAACTCGTCGAACAAGGTCTTATGCTCGCAACGGCCCTGGCTCCCGTGGTCGGCTACGACAAGGCCGCCGAGATCTCCAAAGAGGCTTACAAAACGGGCAAGACCATCCGCGAAGTCGCCCGCGAAAACACCGATCTCTCAGAAGAAAAATTGGACGAGCTACTCGACGCCAGACACATGACGGAGACTTAGCAGGTTCGCTGGAGCGGATGCTGAAAGAATCGTCTATACGGCTGTGCCCACTGTGCTGCGAAACGGTCCCTACCGCTGATTCTTCTATGCTGGGGACCGTGAGAGCCGCCACATGTACATGTCGAGCGGGATGTCAACGTGGCGAAGTTCTTGTTGGATCTCATCAGACTTGTCGGCAGCGGTGGATTCAGAAGCGCTGAGATTAAACGCGTACAGAGGTTGATCGAGGAACACCGAGACGAGATCTGCTAGGGAGCTGGGATGAGTTCTTTACCGACTGAGACCCCCGTCGTCCGAGCCGAAACGGTGACCATTACAGGCGATACGATCACGGTGGAGCTCTCCGACGGACGTTCGATCTCCGAGCCGCTCGCATGGTACCCGCGCCTCTTGCACGGGACACTGGAAGAACGCACGAACTGGCGGCTGATCGGTGGGGGATCAGACATTCACTGGCCTGCCCTGAACGAAGATATCAGCGTGGGAACCTTGCTGGCTGGTCAGGCATCCGGAGAGAGCCAGCAGTCGCTAAAGCGATGGTTAGAAGAACGTGTGTACCAGAGGTCGGAACAAGCGAGTAGAGTTATGCTGAAGCACAAAGGATACACGGGGCACGTTGCGTTCGACGACGAGGCTGGTTTGTTCCACGGTGAGGTGATCGATCTTCGGGACGTGATCACCTTCCAGGGCACGAGTGTCGAAGAGCTGAAGAGCGCATTCCAGGACTCTGTAGACGATTACCTGCAGAGTTCTGCGAGGAGCGAAGCGAAGAGACTGACAGGCCATTCTCGGGACGCTTGATGCTCCGGCTGTCGCCGCATCTGCCCCGCGAGGTGTACAGGCGCGCTCGACAAGAAGGCAAGAGCCTGAACCAGTAGATCTCTGACAGGCCGGAACAAGTGGGCTAGAGGGGCTGAAAGAGCCCGATCTTCTCTTAGGGCCCGAAGTCGATGGAGGCGGAGAACTTGTCGGACGCTTTGGAGCCGCTTCGCGGCACAGGGCATGTGGAACGATCACGACGATCTGCGATACTTTGGGGCATCGCATAGACGGAGTGAATCCCTACAACAATGTCCCCTGCTGGCTCAAGCACGGGACGAAAGTGAAGTACTTCGAAGCTTACTCGGGCATGGACGGAGAGGTAGGCCCTTCCACATCTAGTCTCGCGAAGAGTGAGATCTCGTTGATAGCAGCCTGGGCTTGATCTACCAGCCCAGCCATCTGCAAGAAGCCGTGCACCATACCGCTGTAGCAACTGTACTTCGTCAGCACGCCGGATGATTCGAGCCTGTCAGCGTATGCCCTGGCCTCGTCGCGCAGGGTGTCGTGCTCGGCGGTGATGATCAGGGCTGGCGGCAGGCCCGAGAGCTCGTCAGCGAAGATGGGCGATACCCTGAAATCCTTGGTGTCCGCGTCCGTACCGGAGTACTCTTCGTAGTACCAGGCCAGGTCTTCGTGCGGCACCAGGCACTCCGAGGCCGGCATGTCGATGGAGGGGAACGAGAGCGTGAAGTCCACGACGGGTTGGAGCAGGATCTGGCGGCTTATCTCGATCTCCTCACCGGACCTCGCGAGCAGGCAAATGACCGCCGCAAGGTTACCACCAGCGCTCTCGCCGCAGACGCTAAACGAATCCTTCGTACCCCCGAGCGTCCCGGCGTTCTCGTAGGACCACAGACTGGAATGGTACGCGTCGTCGAGGGCAGCCGGGTAACGATGCTCGGGTGCCAGACGATAGTCGACCGAGACGACGACGTTGCCTGTGGTCTTAGTCAACCTGCGGCAAAACGCGTCGGTCTCGACGACCCCGCCCTTCACGTATCCGCCGCCGTGAAAGTACATCATGATCGGCATCGGACCATCGCCTTCGGGCGTGAACACGCGCACCCTCACGGCGTCCGCGTGCGTATCCAGGGTCCTGTCCTCGACGCTTGCTACCTCGACGGGAGCGCCGGTGATGGACGGAGACCACAAGGCGCGGAACGAAGCCCTGACCTCCTCTATCGGCAAACGCCACTGCGGCGCCCGGGTGTTGGCCAGTTTGTCGTCGATCAACTCTCTGAGCGCCGGGTGCAGGGTCATCCTGCATGGATCTTCGCGCAACACTCGCCAGGGCGCAAGACCTTACAAGCGACGCCCTTCAGCGTGCCGTACCCAGCCCGGATCAATGCCCAGGCCACATGGAATCCAATCTCAGTGCTTCGGCGATAAACAGATTCTGTATCCAGGTTGTCGAAAAATCGGGCTCTCTCTCCACGAGACCGGTTCGTCGAAACACTCTAGGGGCCTTTGCTCGAATCCGTCACTTCCGCATCCCAGGCTGGAGAACCCTCTTGCGCAGACGGACGTTCTTTGGAGTGATCTCGACGAGCTCGTCTTCGCCGATGTATTCGAGGGCGTCTTCTAACGTCAGCTTGCGAACTGGTGTCAGGTTCAAGGCATCGTCGGCGCCGGAGGAGCGGACGTTGGTGAGCTTCTTGTTTTTGCAGACGTTGACGTTGAGGTCGTTGTCGCGGTTGTTCTCGCCGACAACCATGCCGACGTAGACTTCGGTGGCGGGCGTGATAAAGAAGTTTCCGCGGTCCTGGAGCTTCCAGATGGAGTACGCGAAGGCGCTGCCGGCCTCACTCGCCACGAGGCTGCCGCTCTGGCGGGTTTTGAAGTCGCCGGCCCACGGCGCGTAGCCGTCGAAGACGTGGCTCATTATGCCCTTGCCCTGCGTCGAGGAGAGGAACTGGGTGCGGAAACCGAAGAGGGCACGGGCGGGAATCTTAAACTCTATCCGCGTACGCGAGCCCTGCGGCTCCACGTCGACGAGCTGGCCCTTGCGGCCGGAGAGCACCCCGATGACCGTCGATGCGAACCGCTCGGGAACATCGATGACGAGGTACTCGAAGGGCTCGTACTTTTTGCCTTCGACCTCGCGCACGATGACCCGCGGCGCGCCGACCTGGACCTCGTATCCCTCGCGGCGCATGGTCTCTAGCAGAATGGAAAGGTGCAACTCGCCACGCCCCGAGACCTCGAACTCGTCCGGGCGCAGCTCCTCCACGCGCAACGATACGTTGGTCTGGACTTCTCGCTTCAACCGGTCCCTGAGATGACGACTCGTTACGTACTTGCCCTCCCTGCCGGCAAAGGGGGAGGTGCTCGGGCCGAACGTCATGCTGACCGTCGGTTCGTCGACGCTTATCGCGGGCAGTGCCTCGGGGTGTGAGAGGTCCGCGATCGTCTCCCCGATCTCCGCCTTTCCGATGCCGGAAAGGGCCACGATGTCCCCGGCGCCGACCTCCTCGGCCTCTATGCGCTGCAGCCCGAGGTGCGTGAACGGCTGAACGACGTGCGTCATAGTCATCGTGCCGTCCTTGTGGACCAGATTCACAAACTCCCCGCGCCTGACCGCGCCCCGCCGCACGCGCCCTACCGCGATGCGTCCGAGGTACTCGGAGTAGTCGAGGTTGGTGACGAGCATCTGGAAAGGGGCCATGAGGTCTACCTCGGGGGCGGGGATCTCCTCCAGCACCGTATCGAAGAGCTCGCGCATGTCGTCCCGCGGCTCGTCCAGGTACCTGAACGCCGTGCCCGCGCGGGCGACCGCGTAGAGGATCGGAAAATCTAGCTGCTCGTCGGAGGCGCCGAGGTCGGCCATCAGGTCGAAGGTGAGGTCGACGACCTCGTCGGGACGGGCGTCCGTGCGGTCCACCTTGTTGACGACCACGATGGGCTTGAGGCCTAGCTCTATGGCCTTGCGGAGCACGAAGCGCGTCTGAGGCATCGGGCCCTCAGCAGCGTCCACGAGCAGGAGACAGCCGTCCACCATGCCGAGGACGCGCTCGACCTCGCCGCCGAAGTCCGTGTGGCCCGGGGTGTCGACGATGTTGATCTTGACGCCCTCGTACTCCACGGCCGTGTTCTTGGCGAGGATGGTGATGCCCCGCTCCCTCTCCAGGACGTTAGAATCCATGGCGCGCTCGGAGATCTGCTGCCCGTGCCCGAGCTCCAGGGTCTGCCTCAGCAGGCCGTCCACGAGGGTGGTCTTGCCGTGGTCTACGTGCGAGATGATGGCGATGTTGCGGTAATCCAAAAGTTCTCCTGACACACTTCTCTCACCGCGCCGCGAGCGAAAGATAAGAGCAACGAAAAAGGCCACGTACGGCGGGCCCTCGAGCCCAGAGTTTACCGCACAAAGGTCCGTGTATCGAATGCAGGAGAACCTGAATCCGTACGTACCTGGAAGCAAAACCCTTGTACTATTATTGGTTCGGAAAAGGTATCTCCTTCCCCGTGGAAAGGAGATTGGGTGTCGGCCGAACAGAACACGGCGCTTGCCCGTGAGGCTATCGGCATCTGGAGCACGGGCGAAGTCGATGCCGCGGACGAAATCTACGGCTCCGATGACGTAAACCACCACCACGACCCCAACGACCCTCGTGACCTTCGCGGCATCGAGGCGATGAAGCAGTTCGTACGCGAGTTCCACGAAGGTTTGCCGGATTTCCGCGAATCGATCGACCACCAGTTCGCAGAAGGCGACATGGTAGCAACCCGGTTCACCTCGACCGGGACCCACGGGGGCACGTCTATGGGCCTCGAGCCCACGGACAGGGAGCTCACTTGGACGGGGATAAGCATAGACCGCATCGCGGACGGCACGATCGTCGAGACTCGGACCAATTGGGACACGATGGGCATGCTGCAGCAACTCAGCGCCCTCTCCCAAACCTCGCAAGCATAACGCGCCGGAGTAGAACCCTCGACGACCCAACAGGGAGGCACCGCTTGTGATCAGCCCCGAGGCAGCGAAGGTCTACGACGTCTTTCGGAACGCTCCCAAGCAGGTGGATATGGATCTGCACCACGAGCGGGAGGCCGGCGAACACGCCGAGGACATGACCTCGGAGCCGGTGGGCGTCGAGTATCAGGACGTTCCGGAACTGGGCGGCCTGTGGATGACGCCCCGAAACGGCGTTGGCGACGCGGCGATCATGTACCTGTACGGCGGCGGGTACGTGATCTCCTCTCCGCACTCCCGCCGCAAGCTCGGCGGACACCTCGCGAATGCATCGGGGGCGAACGGCCTGATCCCGCAGGACGGCCTCGCGCCGGAGCATCCTTTCCCCGCCGCGGTCGAGGACGCTGCGGCCGCCTACCGATGGTTGCTGGGCAAGGCTTCCGTCCCGAGCGGCTCATCGTCGCCGGGGATTCGAGCGCCGGCGGGCTGGCGGCCGCGACGATGCTGAAGTTGCGGGACGACGGTACCCCGCTGCCTTGGGGAGGGGTGATGATCTCACCCCGGGTAGACCTGGCCTGCACCGCCGAGAGCCTCGACACGCGCGCAGACGTGGACCTCACCATCATCAAATCCAGCCTCGAGCGCATGGCCGGCCAGTACCTCGACGGCGCGGACCCCCGTACGCCGCTCGCATCCCCGCTGTACGCCGACCTATCCGGGCTCCCGCCGCTTCTGATGGTCGTCGGGGGCGACGAGAGGCTGCTCGACGACTCGGTCAGGTTCCAGCGGGCGGCGGGGATAGCTGGTGTCGATGTGACGCTCTCGATAGGGGCCAACATGCAGCACATATTTCCGATCTACTGCGGCGCCATGCCAGAAGCGGACGCCGCGGTGGCGATGATAGGGTCCTGGATCCGTACCCGCCTGTCATGAAGGGCAACCGAATTTCGATAGGATCTTACTCCAGTTCAACCCCGTCCAAACTAATTCCGTCTCAAGCCGAATTCACCTCTGCCCCGGCGTGTCCATCACAAAGAGGGATGCTTCGCCTCGCGATCGCGAATCTTCCGGTAGACTCGGACCCCATGTTTGCCGATTCGATCTTCGTCGAGATGTTTGCCGCTAGTCGCCGCGCGGCCGGAATCGCCCTGACGCGATGCGGGTAGAGCAGCTCTTCAGCATAAAGCTGGTGGAAGAGGAGGCGTGGCGGGCCCTGGAGCCCCCCGACTTTCCCTTCTTCGACTTCGAGTTTTTGCTCGCGCTGGAGCGATCGCGGAGCGTCGGCCGCAGGACGGGATGGTCGCCCGTCTATTTGATTTGTGAAGACCGGGGACGAATCCTCGGTGCGATGCCCCTGTATATCAAGACGGACTCCTACGGCGAGTACGTCTTCGACTGGGCCTGGGCGAACGCGTACCACGAGCACGGGCTTTCTTACTACCCGAAGCTCGTCTCCGCCGTGCCGTTCACGCCGGCCACCGGACCGAAGCTCCTCCTGCGGCCCGACGTCGACCGCGCGGCGGTGAGGAGCGCCCTGCTCGACGCGGCGCGCGAGCTCGGCGACGAACACCGTGTGAGCTCCTCGCACGCGCTCTTTCTGCCGGAGGACGATCTGGGCGACTTTGAAGCTCGCGGCTTCTCGGTCAGGCACTCATTGCAGTTCCACTGGCGCAACCGCGGCTACGGCGGGTTCACGGACTACCTGGATGCGATGACTAGCAAACGTCGCCGCCAGGTTGCGCGCGAGCGACGCCAGCTGGAAGGCGTGGAGGTGGAGTACCTCACCGGGGAGGCGCTCATCCCCGAGCACGCGGCCATGATGTACGGATACTACGTTGACACGTACGACCGGAAATGGGGCAGCCCTTACCTGACGAGCGCGTTCTTCGACGAGGTGTTCCGGACGATGACGGACCGCGTCATGCTCGCCGTCGCGCGCGAGGAATCGACGCGCCGTCCGGTGGCCGGGGCGCTGTTCTTCTTCAAGGGGACGGCGCTCTTCGGACGCTACTGGGGCGCAACCAAGTCTGTACGAAACCTGCACTTCGAGCTTTGCTACTATCAGGGAATAGAGTTCGCCATCGAGCGCGGGCTCTCCCTCTTCGAGGCAGGGGCTCAGGGCGAGCACAAGCTGGCGCGGGGCTTCTTGCCGGTGGTTACCTACAGCGCGCACGAGATCCGTCACCCTGCCTTCAGGCGCGCGATCGAGCACTACATCGCCGAGGAGCGCGCGATGATCTCCTACGAGCTGGCCGAGTACACGAACCACGACCCGTACAGGTGATGGCGAAGTCTCCCAAGGGACGTAGCTATCGAATCTTGTAACGCAAGCCGCATCGCGGTTAACATGGGGGAGCAGGCGGGAATGGAGCGCGCCGGGTTTAGGGAGAGGACGCGCGTGGACGAGGCTGGCAGGGCGCTTCGGGGCGTCGTGACCACGGTCTAGGGGGCGAAGATGGTTGACGTTCGTGTTGCCGGGGTGCGCGAACCCGGCTGGCCAGAACCCGGTTCGGCCGAGGAGTTGGCAAGCTTCGCAGCTTTGCAGGAAAAGCTCGAGCCGTTGGCGCGGAGGGTGATCTCGGACCCGCGCGCCCCCCAGACGGTCGTGGTGGTGCCAAGCCTCACACTCGATGCGGAGGAACTGGCGAAGATCCCCGGCGCGCATCACTACGAGGAGCGGATGCTCTGCATGCTGATGCTCTTGCGGCTGCCGCGCACCCACGTGGTCTACTTAACGAGCCAGCACATCGCGACGGCCATCGTGGATTACTACCTGCACCTGCTGCCGGGCATCCCCGTGAGCCACGCCCGCAGCAGGCTGACGCTCCTCGCTTGCCACGACGCCTCGGACGTGCCGCTGACGCAGAAGATACTCGACCGCCCGCGTCTGATGGAGCGGATACGGTCGGCGATAACCGACCCGGAAGCGGCGCACCTGACCTGCTTCAACAGCACGGCGCTCGAACGGACCCTCGCCGTCCAGCTTGGCATCCCTCTCTACGGCAACGACCCGAAACTCAACTACCTCGGGACTAAGAGCGGCAGCCGCGAGGCGTTCAGGGAGGCCGGGATCCTACTCCCCGACGGGTTCGAGCACCTGCGCGATGGGGACGACGTGGTCGAGGCCGTTGTCGAGCTCAAGCGCCGCAAGCCCGGGTTGCGCCGGGCCGCCATAAAGCTGGACGAAGGCTTCTCGGGCGAAGGCAACGCCGTCTTCCCTTACGATGGATGCCCACAGGGGAGGGACCTCGCGCGCTGGGTCAGGGAAGAATTGCCGGAGCGCATCCGGTTCGAGGCCGCGGGCGAGACCTGGGAGCGTTACGGGCGGAAGTTCGAGGAGATGGGCGGCATCGTGGAGTGCTGGCTGGAGGGCGATGAGGTACGCTCGCCTTCCGTGCAGTGCCGCATAAACCCCCTAGGGGATGCGACCGTCGTCTCCACGCACGATCAGGTCCTGGGCGGACCTTCCGGCCAGATCTTCCTCGGCAGCACTTTTCCCGCGGACGCCGAGTACAGCCGCGATATAAAGGAGGCCGGACAGAGCGTGGGGAAGGTGCTCAAGGAACGCGGCGCCCTCGGGCGGTTCGCCATCGACTTCATCTCTGTCAGGCGCGGGGAAGGTTGGGAGCATGCCGCCATCGAGATCAACCTGAGGAAGGGCGGCACCACGCACCCGTACCTGATCCTGCGCTTCCTGACTGACGGCACCTACGACGCGGACGACGGCCTGTACTGCACCCCGACGGCCAAACCCTGCTACTACTACGCCTCCGACAACCTCCAGAGTCCCGACTACAAGGGCCTGACCCCCGACGACCTGGTCGACATCGCCGTGGACAACGGCCTCCACTTCGACGGCGCGTCCCAGCAAGGCGTGGTCTTCCACCTCATCGGCGCCCTCTCCCAGTACGGCAAGGTAGGCACCGTCTGCATCGGCGACAGCCACGAGAGCGCCCAGAATTACTACAGGGACACCATCGCCGTCCTGGACCGCGAGGCGAAAAAGTAGTCGAGGCCGGAGGAGGCAAGGAGGGCTTCCTGGTCGCGCCCGCCGGAAAGCCCCGGGGCGGGGAAGATGATCCCGCGTAGAAAGGTGCACCGGTTGGTGTCATCGCGGCCGGCATCTACAACGTTTGCTGGGGTTTGTACGCCGGCCTGGACCCGCAATGGCTCTTCCGGTTCGCCGGGATGTCGCCGCTGAAACACCCTCAGATCTTCGCGTGCCTCGGCATGGTCGTTGGCCTTTACGGGCTCGTCTACCTGGAGGTGGCGCGGGTTCCGGAAAGGGGATGGCCGCTGGCGGCGGTGGGCCTGGGGAAGCTGCTCGGGCCCGCCGGGTTGCTCTATCTCATCATTAGCGGGACCTGGCCTATTGCCCCCGTCGTCCTCGTCCTAACCAACGACGTGATCTGGTGGGCCCCCTTCCTCCTCTACCTGTGCGACTCGTGGCCCGGCTTCCGGCGCGAGCTGGATGGAGAGGCCCCCGGGCGGCGAAACAAAGGCGGGGGTAGGTAAGGAAACCTCTAGCGGGCGAAGAGCAAAGCGTAGGTCGCGTACCCGAGGGTGGCGATGATGAGCATGGCCACGGCGATGATGAGGACCTTCCCCGCCCAGGAGTGGCCCCAGATGTCGCTGATGAACTGCAAGAACCCACGCAGTGTCAACTCGGCCCGGTCTAGCAGGCGGGCGGCGGGCAGGAACTCGCCTGCGATCAGGGCGAACCCGATGATCGCCGTGCCCCAGCCCGGGCCAGGAAGAAGGCCGCCCACGGCGCTCACGGCTACGATCAGGATGCCTAGGGTAAGGTTGAAGATCCGGCGTACGCCCAACTGCCCGTGACCGCGTTCCTGGCGTCGACGGTAGCGCTCCTGGTAGCGCTTGCCAGGCCTGCCCCGGCTGAAACTTCGCCAGTGCCGCCAGGCGTACCGTCTTACCCTTTCGATCATGGTTCCGAAGCCTCGCTCTTACGGGGATCGTGTAGTCATGTTACGCGAAAAACACCGTCCAGTTGCGCCACCAGCAACGGACTTCTAACCAGCGAACAGAGAATAGATTGCGTAGACCAGCAGGGTGGCGAGGGCGAAGACGATCATGGCCTTCACCGCGACGTGAGAGCTTCGCCACAGGCCTTTGATCCAACGCCAGAACCTTCCCAGCCTGACACCCACCTTGTCGAAGACGCGGGCGAGGAGCAGGAACTCGCCGGCGAGAAGCCACAGCCCGATGGCGATGATGATGTAGCTCGGGCCCGGGGTCGGAATGAACACGAAACCGGCGATTATGAGTATGGGGCCGCAAAGAAGGCTCATTGGCCTCCAGTATCTGGACACCAAACCCTTCCTGGTGCGGCGCTGGTGGAGGTGGTAGCGGGCCTGGTAGCGGTGTCCGTCGTCGATCTCCCTGAAGGTCCGCCAATGGCGCCAGCCCTCCTTCGTCTTCTCGATCGCGCGTTTGATGTATTCCAACCAGGCCACCGGCGTAGTTAGAACAACGATCCGCTGAAAAACAAGAGGTATCCGACGTATACGATCGCCGCAGCACATGATCCGGCCAACACGACCACCGCAACTTTACCACGAAAGGAAGCCCGCCAGAACGTCCAAACGAGCCGCCAGAGCCTCCTGAGTTGCACCTCCAGCCAGTCGAGGAAGCGTGCGGCGGGGAGGAGTTCGCCGCCCAGGCTCATGAGCCCGACGAAGACGGTGACCCAGCCGGGTCCTGGCAAGGGGGCGAGCACCAGACTGCCCACGGCGATGATGGCGCCGAGGTGATCAGAAATATCCTCCAGATGATCTGGCCCTGCTCGTCCTGCCGGCGGCGACGGTAACGCTCCTCGAAACGCTGTCCGAGTTTGCTCTCCCTGAACTCCCGCCAGTGCCATTTCATCTGTTCGACCATATATAGATCATGCCCCATCGAGCCACTTTTGCAACCCAGCTTGCATACAAGCGTAGCTACGCGTACATCGTGCGGATGTTTTCGGGCTCGGCGAGGAGGGGTGATCAAGCTCGACAACAGGCACCGCTCGTGGGACGATCTACCGAAGGCGAGTATCCTTGAACGACATCGCCGAGGCGGTCCACAATGCTATGATCTTGTACTCGGTGCACTCGGAAGACATGTACCTCGACCTCCTGACAGTTGCGAATCCTCAGGAAATGAGCCACTCATTTTTCGTGAGCAGACCGTACATGTTACAAGAGAGGTGATTTGTTGTGGCCGAGAAGAGCGCTGTAATCGCTGGGTCTGTCATGCTGTTGCTAAGGGTGATCGCGATGTTGCAGCCCACGTCCGGCAGCAGCAATATCCGTTTGCGCCCAACGAAGTTGCTTCGCGCCGCTACGTCCCGACAGATGCTACACTCGCCTTCGTACAAGACGGGTTTGTCGTCCGCTATACAGGGAACATGTTTGATCTTTCCTCCGGTCTTGCGCATCCTTTGCATTGTGCTTCCTTCTGAGTTTCCATTTCACCCCAACTGGAAGAGGGATATGACGCATCATGCCTACTGGGAAATTGGAGCCACCGTAGATCATCCTGTCCCGGTTACGCGGGGCGGAGCCGATGACGAGTCGAACTGGGTTACGACCTCTGTGGCTCGCAACAGCGCGAAGATGAACTGGACGCTAGACGAACTAGGTTGGACATATTGCATCCAGCCGGTGATGTGCAGGAATGGGACGGTCTGCTCCACTGGTTCCTGGAATCCACAGCGGCGCATCCTGAAACCGTGATCAACAATTCGATCAGACAGCGGCAGCGCGCAGCTAGATCCGCAACCATGACATGACCGTCGATTGTGTTATCTGGTTCGAGCACCTTGCCGGACTCTTGCGCGAACTATCGCGTATCCGCATTGTGCACCAGACCGCTGAATGCGGTATACCGAGTACGACGAGATGATACGAACGGAGAGATCTTACTCATGACGATCGACGATAGGGCTAACGGTTCGGCGAGGGAGGTGGCAACCCTCGGGGGCGGCTGCTTCTGGTGTCTTGAGGCGGTTTACCAGGAGTTGCGGGGCGTGGAGAAGATCGAGTCCGGGTATTCGGGGGGCGACGTTCCCAACCCGACCTACAGGCAGGTTTGCTCGGAGATTACGGGGCACGCCGAAGTCGTGCAGGTTACGTTCGACCCCGACGAAGTCTCGTACCGGGACATCCTGGAAGTTTACTTCACCATCCACGACCCGACGACCCTCAATCGTCAGGGCGCCGACGTAGGGACGCAGTACCGGTCCGTGATCTTCTACCACGACGAAGAGCAGAAGCGCACCGCGGAAGAGGTGATCTCCGACCTGGAGACGGAGGGCATCTGGAACAACCCTATCATGACCGAGGTTGCTCCCTTCGGCGAGTTCTACGTCGCCGAAGATTACCACCAGAATTACTTCCGCAACAACGGTTTACAGCCGTACTGCCAGGTGATCATCGCTCCCAAGGTCGCCAAGTTCCGCAAGCAACACCTCGAACGACTGAAGGCCTAACGAAGCAGCCGCCGGCTACGAGAGCCCGCCTAACCCGAAAAGGTCGTCCTCCCGGTTCTGCTGCAGGGCCTCGATCAGCTCACTGAGACCGCCCATGCGCACCCTCATGGGACCCTCGCCGGCGGGTGGCGGGTCGATGGCGACGTACCCGACCTCGGCTTCTACGGACTCGAGCGCCCTGGCGAGACCCGCGCCGGAAACCACGACCGCCTCGAATTTGGCACCGAAGTCCGTCGAGGCGAGGAACGCTTGGGCTTTGTCCTCCGAGTCGAAGAGCGGGACGGCTCCCCGGTCGTCCACGAGGATGGTGAGCGGCGGGGCATCGGGGACCACCTCTTCGAGGAGGAGTACGTAGGGAGGGCGCGGCATCTCCTCCGAGGCCACGGATCAGGAGGGCCTAGGGGCCATCGTCACGAGGAGGATCAGGTCGTCATGCGTCTCGTTGCGGACGCCGTGGGGGTCTCCGGCACGGGCGATGACGGCGTGGCCCTCGCCGAGGTCCTGTTCCTCCTTGCCCACCGTGAAGTGGCCCGTGCCCCGCATGACGTAGTAGACCTTGTCCGAACCCTCGTGGGCGTGGACCTTCTGGGCCTGACCAGGGAGGAGGCAGTAGGTGTCGTAGAACAGGTGCGGCGAGTCGAACAGGGCGTTCTTCTTCATCTTCTCCTCGGAGAACGTTGCCGAGTCAGGGATGGATTTGATCTCCACGGAACTACTCCTTCGCTCTGGTAGTCTGGACCTCACTCTAGCAGCCGGGGGGCGCTTGCTGTGGTGCTCGGTCATGATGTAGCGCTGCGCGAGTAGGCCGCTTAGGGGCGAGATCTGTAACTCTCGACGCAGAGACCAGCTCCGTCGTTCAGCTCAGAACGTCCCTGCGGACGAAAACCACCCACGCCGCCAGGAGGGAGACGGCGGCCCAGGCGAAGCTCACCCACGCGGCTCTGACGATGGGCGCCCAGTCTATGGGCTCGCGCATGAGGTTGAGCCAGGCGGAGAACTGGTTGGTCAGCAGGTAGGGGTCGAGGATACCGCCGAGCCCCAGGGTAGAGACGAGCTGGAGAAGCAGGATCAGGACGACCCCTCCGACGACCGAGGCCACGCTGTTGTGGGTGACCGACGAGAGAAAGACGGCGAAGGCCGCGAGGGCCAGGAGCGGCAGCGCCACGAGGCCAGCGCTCGCCCACGTGAGGGCGAGGCCTTCGCCCACGGAGAGCGGCGTCCCGCCGAGGCCGGCCAGCGGCTCGAACCCCACCGCCAGCCACCCGGCAAGCATCCCGACCCCGACGAACACGGCTACGATGGACAGGGTGTAGAGCTCGACCGCCACGATCTTCGACCAGAACAGGCCCGAGCGGCCCACCGAGCGGCCGAGCACGCTCTTCAGGGTGCCTGCCGACACCTCCCCCGCTATGGCGTCCCCGGCGACGAGGACCGTGAGCAGCGGCAGGAGCACCACGGACCCGAAACTCAGCGTGATGAGGGGTATGACTAGGCCGTTGGAGAGTAGCTGGGTGGCGAAAGGGGCCTCGCCTGGCGGGGGACCCTCCTGGGTGATCCTGACCGCAGCCAGGAACAGGATCGGGACGACGGCAGCAGCCCCGAGCCCGAGGAAGGTCCTCCGCTGGCGGATCAACTTGAACAACTCCCAGCGGATCACCACTTGCCCTCCGTGAGCCGCAGGAACAGCTCCTCTAGATTGGGGCGAGCCGGCACGAGCGCAAGCACCTCAACGCCCTCTTCGACCAGGCTCCGAACCACGGGTCCAACCCCGCCGGGTCCCGCCGCGAACCGAACGATCTCGTCCGGCCTGAACCCTTCGAGTTCGTCGGGACGCCCGTTCAGGAGCGCCACGTCCTCTCGGGTCTGCAAGACCAGACGCGTTCTCTCCGGGTCGTCGGCCACCACGCGGTACTCGGTGCGGCCCCTGGCCTGCCCAGCGATCTCCGCCAGGGCGCCCTCGGCCAGGAGGCGGCCACGGCCCACAACGGCTACCCGATTGCAGAGCTGCTCGACCTCGGCTAGCAGGTGGGTGGAGAGGAAGATCGTCAGGCCCTCGCCGGAGAGCCGTCTGACCAGGGCCCTGATGTCTCGCATGCCTCCGGGGTCAAGGCCGTTCGTGGGCTCGTCGAGGACGAGAAACTCTGGCTCCCTGAGCAAAGCCGCGGCTATGGCCAGGCGCTGCTTCATACCCTGCGAATAGGTCCTCACCTTGTCCCTGGCCCGGTCCATGAGCCCTACGATCTCCAGTACCCCTTGTAGCGGTGGGGCCTTATCACCGCGCCGGTCCGCTGCCGCCAGGAGCCTTAGGTTGTCGCGGGCCGAGAGGTACTCGTAGAACCCCGGTGCCTCGACGAACCCAGCCATCTTGGCCCGCTCCTCGGGAGACGCGGCCGGCCGGCCGAAGATCCTGACCTCGCCGGACGTGGGCCTGACGAGGCCAAGGATCATACGTATGGTCGTGCTCTTGCCACTGCCGTTGGGACCCAGGAACCCGTAGACGTCTCCCCTCCTGACCACGAGGCTCAAGTCTTCTACCGCCACAAAATCCCCGAAACGCTTGGTCAGACCCGCGAGCTCCAGGGCAGGGACGCCGTTGGTGCTGTCCGATGGCGTCTCTCTCTGGTCTGGCGTTTCGCCCAAGGCCTACCGTAGCTCTCGGGCGGCACGCTCCAGCTCAGCCGCAGGAACGCTGCCGGCCAGGACGTATGAGACTCCGTTCGCGTTCCAGCGCAGCCCCGCGCCGACGGGGGTGGAGAGTTCGGTAGCCTCGACCCCGTCACCCAGGTCCACCGTCGGGAGCGCGAGATCTTTACCACCCGTTACCACCCGCTGGGGCGCGGGTGCGCCATCATTTTGCGGTTCCTGGGCCAGGACCACGATGCCCCAGCCCGAGCCGTAGGTGAGTACCACGCCGTCGGCGTCCTTAAGGTAGACACCCGTCAACTCGCGCCCGCCCGGACGGTTCGCGAGATCCCTGACCTCGAAGCCCACGACTCTCTGGGCCTCTGCCACGGTGTCTACTTCCTTTGGCTTCGCGCCGGTGCGCATCTTGGGCTCGGGTCGCTCCTCTTTGTTCTTATCGAAGGGAACTACCTTGGCCCCGGGGGGAACCTGGAAGGCGAAGCGTTCTGCCGGGACGGATCCCACGTCTAGGTCGGAGACCCGCCAGGAGAATACGGGGTCCGGCTGGTCTTGGGCGTACAGGGATAGCTGCAACGGCAGGAAGGTCTCGGAGTCTATCAACGCGCGTCCTCGATCCACGAGCGTTACGTCCTTGTCTTTTTTGGGGCTAAGCGTCAGAACGTACGCCTCGCGGCCAGCATAGCTTATGGGCGACCCCTGGGTCAGCTTGCTCGTCGGGGCGAGCTTGGCCAGCATCCTGTCTATCTCCGTCGGGCTCGGTGGGTTCTCCGCGTCAGGCGGCTCGGATGCCAGAAGCTCCGGGGGCCGCTCGCCGGTCTTGAGGGTGTTGTTGGCGCCGTTGTACGCCCAGGCCCTCTGGCCGTCGTGCACGAAGATCCTGTCGCCGTTTTCGCCCTGCAACTCGGCGCGGACCTTGTCTAGTCCGCCGTACCAGACTCGGACGGTCTGCGGGCCGGAAGCCGCGAAGCCACCATCTTGCCCCGCAGCTTCGAGGAGATGCGAGGGGATCACGCTCTGCTCGACGCTCAGAGTGGCGCTGAAGTCCGGTGCCTTCTCGGGTGCCCTGGCCACCTTCGAGAGCAGCTCCTCATCCGAGAGCTTCTCTGGTGAGGCCGAGGCCGCCATCACCTTCAAGCCCGCCAGCGCTCCCGCCACGGCGAGGATCGCCGCGATCCCCAGGATGAGCGCCAGCCACATCCGTCTGTGACCACCTACGTTGTTGGACGTCACTCTCGAACCTCCTCGTAGGAGATCTCCGGCCTGGGATACTCCATCGGTGTCTCTTTGCACTTGAGGTTACGCACCACAGTATATTTCGTTTCGGCGACCACGAACGCACGACGCGGGTCGATCGTCGAAGTACGTGGGACGTTTAGAGTACGAGCGCGCCGATGCTAGCGCCGTATGAAAACACCCTAGTGCACCCTAGTGGCTTTTCTTTCGAGCTCCCTAGCCGGGTAATCCTGGCCGCGACGGGTTCGATCTCTATGAGACATTCTCCTTGAATTTCGTCGCGATGCCCACTCTTATGCGCTTCTTCCGGACGTTAAGTCTAACCTGATACGGGCGAACCTAACGCCGGATCATGCGCCCACGTCGAAGACCACGTCTTGCAGCCCGAAGTCGGGCAGGGACAAGACCTAGAAAGAGGGCAAGCCGAGCCTGCACCAGAAATCGAGGGCGTCGATATCTTCGTGCTGCGCGAGGAAGAGCGTGTTGACGGTGCCGTG
>JBKPOM010000304.1:0-4873 GCA_046733115.1 Actinomycetota bacterium
GATGTCCATAAAAGGAGATTCGTATGACCGCCGAGCGGATAGAGCCTGAGACCTACACGATAGACGACACGATCCGGGTGCCCATAGTGCTCGCGGATGACGACGGCGTGGCGCACGTCAGGGCTATCTTCCGTCGTTTGCGCTACGCCGGCGAGCTGGGCCCGAGGGGTCTCGATCCCGACCACACACTGGAGCTCAGGGGCAACGGGCAGAACCAGAAGCACGCCACAGTCGAGACTTCCCTCGAGGTCTCCGACGGACACGAGCCTGGCGACTACCTGTGCGTCGCCATCCAAGTCTATGACTCCGAGGGCAACATGGCTATGATAGAGAACCCCACGCCATCGAGGGTCTTCAAGATTGTGGACGAAGGCAAGAAAGACGACAAGAAGACCGAGTTCCTGGGATGGGGGGACTGAAACGCAACCGATAACCCCATTTTCCTGGTAGAATCTCGTGCGCGCCTGGTGGCCGTAGCTCAGTTGGTAGAGCATCGGATTGTGGCTCCGAAGGTCGCGGGTTCGAGCCCCGTCGGTCACCCCACGATCGCAGGTAAAAGCGCGAGGCTCGGATTTTCGGCGGGACCTCGTTTACTGCAATCCGCTGCGACAGTAGGTTTACGTCCGTGCTTCGGGCCTCGTGCCAGAAGCGACATTCCTGACCTGGGCCATCGGGGACCTCAGTTGGCTCAGGTAATCTTCTCTCACGCTGCTTTTCACCGGGAGGGATAACCTCGCGTCGAGCACGGTTTCTCCCGTGGGGTCCGCTTGCGCGTACACTTCCCCATCCGGTGAGACGATTGTGCTTCCTCCGATGAAGATTAGGCCCTTCTCCCCCGGGCCGACCTGATTGACATAGGCGTGCGGCAGCCCGTTCTCCAGGGCCCGAGCCGAGGCGAACACCGCGTGATCGTTCCCGAAGGGCTCCATGTTGGCGGAGATCGTGACGAGCAGCTCTGCCCCAGCCCGCGCGAGGGCCCTCGCGACCTCGGGGAACTCCACGTCGAAGCAGATCATGAGTCCCACCTTGACGCCGCAGAGCTCCACCACGAGCAGCTCATTGCCCGCTACGAAGGCGTCGCTCTCATCCCCTCCGTACAGCTGAACCTTGCGGTAGATGCCTACTAGGTCCCCCCGCTCGCCCAAGCAGACGGCCGAGTTGGCGACCCCGTTGCTCACGAGCTCCGCCGCGCCGACTATCAAGGCGGTGGAGTACTCCCGCGCCACGTCGGCAAGGCTCTCCAGTTCCGGGTCGTCCAGCCGGATGGCAAGCTCGTCGACGTCGGTCACAGTGTAGCCACTCAGGAAGAGCTCCGGAAAGGCGATCAGATCGGCCTCCGGGTGCTCGGCGACCACCCTGCGCACCGTGTCTATGTTTGCCTCTGTCTCGCGCAAGTGCGGGCTCAACTGGGCCAGCGCTATGCGGACCATCTTCGTCATCTAAGGTGCCTCCTTACGATTTGGGCCGTGGTGCCTGCGGCGAGCCAGGAGAAGGCTCCCTGCGACTCACGTAGCGTCTCACATCTCTTCTTCCAGGCGCATCCGTGGTGGGGCTTTGCGGAAGCCACGGGTGAGCCAGGCCAGCCAAACCACGCCTATCACAAGCCAGGCTACGCCTATGAGCTTAGCACGGCCGTCCAGGTTCAGCAGCAGGTAGAAATCTATGGCCGCTCCGGCGAGCGGGGCAGCAACCCACCCGAGGATCGCACCGGCGCCGAGCCCCGGACGGTGCCGCAGGAAGTGTGCGATCACGCTGAAGTTCACCAGCGTGTAGGCGCTGAACGCGCCGAAGTTGATGAACGAGGTTGACGTGGTGACGTCGAGGAACAACGCGCCTAGGCCGGTGATGCCGATGAGCGCTATGCTGATCGCCGGGGTGCGGAAGCGGGGGAGAACGTAGCTGAGTGGACGGGGCAGCGCGCCGTCGCGACCCATCGCGAACAGCAGCCTCGATGCACCGGCCTGGATGGCCAGTCCGGAGGCGAACTGGCCGACGATCAAACCGGCCAGGAGGAAGGCAGAGAAGAGGTTGCCGCCGATTGCCTTGGCCAGCTCTAGTGCCGCCGAATTGACGTCTTCGAAGGTGCCCCCGGGATGGACCAGCTGCGCGAAGTAGCAGACGCCGACAAACAGAACTCCGAAGAAAACGACGACGATAATGATGGCCCGTGGTATCGTGCGGCGCGGATCGACGGTCTCCTCGGTCAGCAGGGTGAGGCCGTCGAAACCGATGAAGGAGTAGGCAGCTACGGCAGCGCCGGCCGCCAGGGCGGGCACCGTGAGGTTCTCGTTGATGAACGGGCTCCACAGGCTGGCGCCGGTGTCCTCTCGAACAAAATACGCGATGCTCAGCGCGACGAAGATGCCGAGCACGAGCAACTGGAACGCCACGAGCAGATAGTTAGTCTGAGCGTTGACCTTGATGCCGATTATGTTGAGGGCGCTCGTAACTAGTATGAAGGCTATGATCCACACCGCCGTAGGAACGCCCGGAAACTGCGCCGACAGGTAAGCCGCTCCGATCAGCCAGACCACCAGCGGAATAAAGAAATAGTCGAGCAGGATCAGCCAGCCGGTGAGGAAACCGAGCCTTGGGCCCAGCTCTTCCCCAGCGTATGTGTAAGCCGAACCGGCGCTCTGGTAATGGACGGACGCCATGCGCCCGTAACTGTACGCGGTGAAAACCATTGCGACGAGCGTTACGAGGTAGGCTGTCGGGGCCGCGCCTTTGGAGAGCTGGGCAATGATCCCGAACGTGGCCAACACGATCAGGGGCGTCACCCACGCAATCCCGATTATGACCACCCCGCCCAGGCCGAGGGTCCTGCTAAGCCTCTGCGTGTGTGCACCCGTGTTGTCCGTCATGACCTTCCTTTCACTGTCTTGGGTCCGGCAAGAGCTACCCTTTACAGTTGGACACGCCTCACTTCAGATGTCGCCGTCGGGCGAGCGGCGGGGGTAGCTTAGGTCCGCCGTCTCCTCGCTCAATCGCCCTAGCCTCTTGCTGGCCGTGGCCTCGTGGGCCCACAGACCTTCCGTTCTGGAGAACCCGACCACCGGCGGCGCCAGCCGCCTCGTCCCTTCGTCGGTCGTCACCCTCTGGTAGGTGAGGGTCTTCAAGAACTTCGCCACCGAGAGACCCCCGGTGTAGCGCGCCGCCCCCGCGGTCGGCAGCACGTGGTTGGTGCCCGTCATGCCCTTGTCGGAGTATGCCACCGTGGATCGGCTCCCCAAGAACAGCGAACCGTAATTGCGGAGGTTCTCCAGGTACCAGTCATCCTCTCTGGTATGGACCTCGAGGTGCTCGGGGGCTAGAGCGTCGCTGAGGCGCACGGCTTCCTCGCGGCTCCCAACTACGACCACCGTCCCGTGGTTTCGCCAGGCGGCGCCGGCCACGTCAGCGGTCTTTAGTTCGGCTAGCTGGCGGTCGATCTCCTCCACCACGGCCTTCCCCAGTTCCTCGGAGAGGGTGACGAGGGAGGTTGGCGAGGTCGGGCCGTGCTCTGCCTGCCCGAGCAGGTCGGCGGCCACGAGCTCCGCGTCGGCCGTCTCGTCGGCTATGATCCCGATCTCGGAGGGACCGGCCAGCAGGTCTATGCCCACGACGCCGAAGAGCTGGCGCTTGGCCTCGGCGACATAGGCGTTGCCGGCGCCCACTATCATGTCCACGGGTTCGTCGAGTCCTTCCAAGAGCGCGAAGGCCATCGCGGCAAGAGCCTGAACGCCTCCTACGGCGTAGATCGTGTCCGCGCCAGATATGGCGATGGAGTGGAGCATCGCCGGGTGTACGCCGCCGTCCCGCTGCGGGGGCACGCAGGCGATCACCTTCTCCACGCCCGCCACCTTCGGTACTGTGACGGTCATGAACGGCGAGGCTAGAAGCGGCACCCGGCCCGCGGGCTGGTAGGCCCCGACCGATCCGACGGGGACCTGCCGCTGCCCCGCGGTGACACCCGGGGCGACCTCCTCCTCGAAATCCACGAGCGTCTCGCGCTGCATCTCGGCGAAGCGCCTGGTGTTGTCGCGGCCGAACTCGATGGCCTCGCGTAGCTCCGGCTCGACGTAGTCCGCCGCGCGCTTTATCTCCTCGGCCGAGACGCGGAAGTCGGGCGGGTCCCAGCCATCCAGTTCGCGGGAGTAGGTCCTCACGGCATCCATGCCCTCCCTCGCTATGCGCGAGAGCATCTCGGAAACCCGCTCCCTGATCTCGCGTGGTGACCCCTTTACCGGCTCCTTCGTGGGCCGCTTCAGGTAACGGGGCCTCTCGAGCCAGTTGCCTTCGTTCGCCTTGTCCACCTGAGTATCCTTCCGTCTCGCTGGCACCCCATCAGAGGCTCGTAGGGAGCTTGCTTCCACATACGGTTTGCGCCGGCCTCGGCGTCAGTGCGGGGTTGCCGGGGCGAGTGTCCTGCCGCGCCGCCGCCTCGAGTTTCGGCTTACTATCCACGCGCACATTGCTCGAATCGACTGACATTCGAACGTCCTTCTTCCACTCCCCCTAGCGGGCACTCCACGCCTGCGCCTAACATGGTCCCACTTACTGAGACTTGGCGCATCCCCACTTTGCTAGCTTCTTTTAATTTTATTGGCGAGCCGGGCGAAGCTCGGAGGACCCGTCTTCTAGGAACCGTCCTCAAAGGCCCAATATAACCCAAACCGAAGTCCTTACGAGCCGACGAAACGGGGCAAAAGAACTCTCTCCTGCCATGGCGTGCCAGCAATACTTACGCTCGAGACACCACTGTAGGGGCGAGTATGAATCCCCGACCACAACGAGTACCCCACATCTTCATGCCATCCCTAAAGATCGCAGTTAACAGTCCGATGCTCGCCACTAGCGCCGACACCGATTGACACCACTGCTGACACCACTC
>JBKPOM010000305.1:0-3316 GCA_046733115.1 Actinomycetota bacterium
TAGCGATGGAGCGTCTCCTTGCTCTCCACCCATTCCTCGAGCGGCAGCGGCGGGAACGCCGGCCCCGCGCGCAACTCCGATGCCATGCCTACTCCTCTCCCGAGCGCCTCACGCTCGCCAGCTGATCCGCCTCGACAGCTCCCATTATATGTTCACTCGTAGGTACGAACGCACAAAACGCCTCAAGCTGAGGGGCCCCGCTCTTCTTAGCAAGCGTCAAGACGTCGATGGAGATCATGAGAATTAACTTAGAGCTTCCGCGAATAGGGATCGGTTTCGCATAAAAACTTGGCACGAGATGTTCCAATATCCGGGGAATTGTCAAAGCTTCCCAAAGAAGGAATATACTCATGCCTGCCATCTCACCATACATAATCGAGCCCATCTGGCAACAACTGTCAGCGTTGCTACCACGGCCGCAAACCGATCACCCACCCGGCTGCCATCGGCCTCGCATACCGGATGGAGTGGTCTTCGAGAAGCATGTGCAAGATTTGGTGTTCGGTTGCGCCTATGAGAGGATCTCCGACAAGTCGTGTTCGGCTACCACGCTGCGTCGTAGGCGCGACGAGTGGATCGAAGCCTGGGTGATGGAGGAGCTAGAAGCGATGGCGCTCGAGTCATACGATCGAATCATCGGCCTAGAACTCTCCGAGGTAGCCATTGACGGCTGCATCACGAAAGCTCCTTGTGGTGGCGAGAAGGCGGGAAGGAGCCCGGTGGACCGCGGAAAGCAAGGCATCAAACGCTCGACGCTCGTGGACACCGAAGGCATCCCTCTCGGTCGTCACGGCCCCGGCCAACCACCACGACTCGCCGCTTCTGGGCAAAACCCTGCACACCGTCGGAGGGTTGCCTGATGAGGCGAGCGTCCACCTCGACCGCGCCTACGACTCCAACGTGACTCGCCAGCTTCTGGAGAGCCGCGGCCTTTTATTTTACAGCGATAAGCATAAAGGTTGACCCATATGCGATCATGGATGCATGAGAGCCTATTCCGAAGATCTCCGCAAGAATATAGTCGCCGCTTTAGAGCGAGGTATGTCCAAGGCTGAGGCGACCCGCCTGTTCGAGGTGAGCCTCTCCTCGGTCCCAAGCGATACGCTACGACCGTCCGACAGGGAGACCCCCTCACGCCCAAAAAGAGCCCTGGACGACCCCGCAAGGCAGACGAGAAAGCCCAACTCCTTCTCGAAAAGGACGTAGAGGAGCACCCAAGCGCCACCTTCGGCCAAAGACGCCGCTTTTTGGAGCGCGTAACGGGCACGACCCTTAGCGACTCCGCCGTAAGGCGCTGTATAAAGCGGGGCTGGACTTCTCTCAAAAAACGGACTATGGGCGCGCTGGAACGGGAGGAGTTCTCAAGATGTGCCTGGAGAGTGATGGTCGCTGTGCAAGTCGACGCTAAGCGGTGGGTCTTCGTCGACGAGATGGGCACGAACACCTCGCTTGCTACTTTGTACGCCTGGGCACCGAAGGGCCAGAGGGCCTACTGCTCGGTGCCTCGCAACCGGGGACCCAACGCCACCGTGCTTTCGAGCATGAGCGCGGAAGGGATAGGCCCATCGCTGAGTGTGGAGGGCGCCACCACTTCTGTGGTCTTCGAAGCTTATGTGGAGCAAGTCCTAGCCCCCGCGCCGCGTAAGGGGCAGGTGCTGGTGATGGACAACCTCTGGCCCATAAAGGAGAGAGGATCAAAGGGACGATCGAGCAGCGGGGTTGCCAGCTCGTCTACCTGCCGGCCTACTCTCCAGATCTCAACCCCTCGAGGAAGCGTTCTCGAAGATCAAGGGACTCGTGCGTGAGGCCCAAGCCAGGACTCGAGAGGCGTTGGTCGAGGCGATTGGTTCGGCGCTATCTGCGGTCACCTCCGGGGACGCTCGTGCTTTCTTTGAGCACTACGGCTACCGGACGTCCATTCAACCATTATGGTGAACGCTGTAGAGGCGATGGGCAAGGCGCTCGTTGCTGTCAGCGCCCAAGACGCAAAAGGTTTCTTTGAGCACTGCGGATACCGAGTTTCGGGTCAATCATTTTGACCCCCGCTGTAGGTTGTGGATGTCGTAGAGCCTTCCGTTCCTCCACGCTCACTCGCGACATCCGATCCTACTTTCGGCGAAACACGCTTGAGAGTGCCGCCGGTTCCAGACGTTCAGGACCGGGTTCTCCTTAGTCCTCGAACATGTGCTCGGTCGGGAACCAGCCCTAGCGCCGCCATCGGCCTGTCTGCGACGAAACCCAGGTTAGTGACGAGGAAGAACGCGCGGAGCCTCCCGTCCATACCCGCTCCCTCCCACAAGGGACCTCGTACTCACGCGGATCTCCCTTCGGTAACGAGGTTCAGAATCACCACGCCAGCGACGATCAGCAGAATCCCGGCTATGCCCGCCCAGCTAAGCGACTCGCGCCAGAACAGCGCCCCCACGAGGACGGCTCCCGCCGTGCCTAGGCCAGACCAGATCGCGTAGACGACCCCGAGGGGGAGGTGTTGGAGGATCAGGGAGAGAAAGAAGAAGGAGGCCAGGTACGCGATAACCATTAACACGAGCGGCCACAGGCGGGTGAACCCCTCCGAGGCCTTGAGCGAAGCGGTGGCGACGATCTCGCTTGCTACGGCTAGGACCAGAAGCAGCAGCACGCCGGGTTTCATCAGGGACGCTCCTTCAAGGGGACTCGCCGTCGTCCGTCTCGCGTTTTGTCCGTCAAGGACAACAGGGCTGCCAGAAGCTCCTTGCGTAGCCGCCCTTCGGGTGCCGCAAAGCCGAACAGATCGGCGAACCAAAGCCCGTCCGCCGCCAGCCGGACCAACGTCGCGGTAGCGGGGTCAATGCCGTCGCGCAGGAGTCGATCTTGCCAGACGCCGTAGCGCGCCCGCAGGGGCTCGAGCAGATCGGAGTCGTTGGCGACCGCCGCCAGTAGTCCGCCGCTGACGTCGAGGTGTGCGCTCCCCTTGGGCCCGAACGTGGCCCTGGCGTAGGCGCGCGCGAACCCACCAGGAACCTCCGCCTCCGAAGAGGCCAGCCAGGTGATCTCTCGGTCTGCATCCTCGAGCGCGCGCCCGATCATGCCCTCGATCAGGGCCTCCTTGCTGGGGAAGTGGTAGAAGACCCCGCCCTTGCTAAGGCCCGCCTCCCCGGCGACCCTCTCAATGGTCAGGCCGGAAACCCCCTCGCGCCCCACGAGGCTCACGGCTGCCCCCAGGATCTGCCCTCTAGTGTCCTGCTGCGTTCTCTCGATAGTCATGCTCCCCTAATCTCTTGTGTCCCAATCCACTGTACCGGACGGTCGGTATAGTAGCAAGGGGAGTACTTTCCTC
>JBKPOM010000306.1:0-4501 GCA_046733115.1 Actinomycetota bacterium
TGGAAGAGCTTGTCCCTGAGCTCCTCGGAGGCGGAGAGCTCGGACATCTGGTCGGGGTCGGTGCGGAAGGGGTAGTAGCCGCGCCGCATGACCGACTCCTCGAACTCTTTGACCTCGTCCTCGCTCTCGAACTCCCGCCAGTTCTCAAGCAGCGTTGCGTGCCAGCGGCCCTTGTCTTCCTCGACTATGGGGACGAGCGCCTTGCCCGTCATGTCGCCGCCTAAGACCATGACCTTTGCCTCGTAGTGCTTGCCCGAGTTCAGGAACTTACGCCAGCAGGTTTCCGAGCCGTGAATGTCCGTGGCGAAAAAGACCCTTGTGTCGGGTCCTCGCGAAAAAAGTCTGGAAATCATGGTCCTCCGTCCACCTCCTCGGGCAGCTCGTACCAACGTTCGCGGTCCTCTGTCTTCGGGCGCATCTTCCAGCCGAAAGCCTCGGGCTCCTGCTCGATGAGCCCGAGCAACGTCCCGACGCGCCCCTTGCTCTCCTCAGTCAGCTCGTAGCGCCCAAGGTGAGCGCCCAAGGTTTGGAGGTTAGCCGTGAAGGCGCGCCACAGTCCCCAGTCCGATGCGCACAGCTCGGAGATACTACGCTCGGCCTCCTCGACCGTGTCCGCCGTGGTGCCGCCCGCCACCCCCCCGCCATCGGCGGCGCTTTCTTCGCCCAAACTCACGCTGCGATCTTCGCCTTTCCCCGGACTCCGTTGCCCCGTCAACGTACGGCCTATCCTCCTATTCTATACCCACGGCCACGTATTTCATAGAAGCCACGAAACACCGATCCGACCGCCGATCACCTGGCGACGGGTCGTAAACCGATAGGTCCGTGGCGCGTTTCAGTCCAAGCTGCGCGTCCTTCCTAGAGAAGCGCTTATCTCCCCGGCCGCCTTCTTGCAGAGTACCGCGATCTCAGGCAAGCGCGCCGGGGGCATCCGATACACGGGCCCAGACACGCTCAGCGAGGCCCGGCAGCGCACGAGCGCGTCGCAGACAGGGACCGCGACACCGTTGAACCCGTCCTCGAGCTCGCCCAGAGACGGGGCCCAACCCTCCGATCTGACGCGTTCGAGCTCGGAGCGGAGATCTTTGACGTTCGTGATCGTCTGCTCCGTGAACGCCTCCAGGGGGGTCTGTAAAGGAAAATCCTCAGGCCGATTCTCCGTGAACGCCAGCAGCACCTTGCCGTTGGCGGTGGCGTGCGGCTCCGTCTTCCAGCCGGTCCAGTCGCCAACCCCGACCAAATGAGCACCATCAACCTGGGCTATGTTGACAACTTTACGATCCTCGAGACGGGCAAGATTTACCGTCTCAGCCGTCTCGGCGGCCAGGTTTTCCATCGGCCTTCTCGCCAGCTCGATGAGATTGTGGCTACTGCCCATGTTGAGCACACCAAGCCGCCCAAGCTCAGGGCCTATCCTGAACGCCTCGCTGCCCGGGGCCCGCTCCAGGAAGCCCCGATTGGCCAGCGTGGCGGCGAGACGCGAGGCGATACTCTTGTCGACGCCGAGCATCGCCGCTATCTCACCCACCCGGTATTCCTGGTCAACCTCCTCGAAGAGGAGAAGAAGCCGTAATGCGCGATCGACCGTCTGAAGCATGCGAACGTCCCTCACCGTGTCCCCAACACGACTGCGGTTAGCATGTTATCTCAAAGTGGCTTGGCTTGCCGATGTGCCGGCGAGGCCTACCCCTTCCACGTCCCATCCATGAGTGGAGGCGGACGCCCTTGACAGACTCGCAACAAAGTGCTATGAGTTTTCAATATGACAACCGTGCGCGCTATACGCAACAGAGCGACCGGAGATACGGCCGCACCGTCCTCGCATCTTTCTGGCGTATACCGTCTTAAGCGTCGCGGTCCCCTCAACTATTTCGGTACCCGGGAGGTGACGCTGCGCGGGCTTCCCAAGCCTACGCGGGTCTTACCCTATCTGGTCGGAGAATCGGACGACTTCGAGAACCGAGATCATTTGAAATGGTGGTCTTACGGAGCTTTTTCCAGCAAAGGCCACCTGCACGGAAACCAGTATCTGGCCGGCCGACGCGCGCCGCCCCTCCTGCATCAGTAGTAACCGTCGGGCTCACCTTATGCAGGAGGTATGCATATGTCGACTCGACCCAACGTGGTGGTCATCGTGTCGGACACCTTCCGTCGCGACCACCTGGGAGCGTTCGGCAACACCTATATTCACACGCCGCACCTAGACGATTTCGCGCGTTCTTCGGTCGTCTTCGACCGGCACGTGATCTCTTCCTTCCCCACCATGCCGGCCAGGGCGGACATCCTGACGGGCACCTTCTCCTACACCTACATGGGCTGGGAGCCGTTACCCCGACACGTGCCCACGCTTCCGGGAATTCTCTCCCAAGCCGGTTACCTGACGATGGGGGTTGTTGACACGCCGTTCTTTATCAGGAACGGCTTCGGCTACGACCGCGGGTTCGACGACTTCATCTGGGTAAGGGGCCAGGGCGACGACACCAGGCCGCACGAGCGCTCCGACTACCGAAAGACTTGGAGGTCGGAGTCGGACAGGCTCGTGGCGCGCACCATCACCGAGGCCGAGCGGTGGTTGGAGAGACATTATAAGGAACGGTTCTTCCTCTACGTGGACACCTGGGACCCGCACGAGCCTTGGGACGCGCCAGAGTACTACACCGCGCTCTACCGTGCGGGATACGGGGGACGCCAGATCTACCCCACATACGGGAGGTGGGAGGAGGCTGGGCTCACCCGCGACGACGTTGATCTCGCCCACGCCACGTACTGCGGCGAGGTCACGATGGTGGACTTCTGGGTCGGGAGGTTGCTGGCGAAGCTGGAGGTGCTGGGTCTCGGGGAGAACACGGTCGTGATCTTCACGTCGGATCATGGCTTCTACTTCGGGGAGCACGGCTACTTCGGCAAGGCCGAGTGGATAGACGACCTGGACGCCGCCGTTGCCGAGGACGCGGTCGTCCCGGACTGGCTACCCGATTCGTGGTTGCTCACCGTAGGATGGTCACCCCTCTACAGAGAGCTTACGAACGTGCCCCTTATGGTCCGCGCTCCCGGGCTCGAGCCCGTTCGTCGCTCGGCGTTGACAACCGCGCCCGACCTCGCGCCCACCATACTCGACCTCGCGGGCGTCGAGCGTCCTCCGTCCATGCAGGGAGAGTCGTTCGGGGACGTTCTCGTGGGGAAGAGGGCCGAGCACCGCCCGTTCGTCGTCAGTTCCTGGCCCCTCTACTTCGCGGCGGGCGAGTTCACCACCGCCGTCGACTCCAGACCCCGACGCATCGCCAGTTACATGCCGATGACCGTGAGCACGCGGGAGCGGTCCCTCATCCTCGGCGGTCCCGCCTACATGCCCGAGCTCTACGATCTGGAGTGGGATCCGGGCGAACAGTCGAACGTGTGTGAATCGTGCCTCGAGGAGGGCGCGGCGCTGGGGGAGAGGGCGATCTCGTTCCTGGAGCGGCAGGGCACGGCGGAGCTTTACCTCGCCCCCCGCCGCCTCGCCCTCCAGAGGTTCGCGCGAGGTTCCGCCTCGACATTGCTCGACGCCAAAGAGAACCAGATGCACAACACGAACGAGGAGGCCGTATGAGCGTCGAAGTCGAAACGGTGCGCACCGTCGAGGTCCCGACCCGCATGGTGCACGGGCCTAGAGCCATCGATGGATTGGGCGAGATCGTAGGGGAGTTGGGCGTCAGGCGTCCGTTGCTCGTAACAGATGGGGGCGTGGTCGCCGCGGGTCTCGCGGAGATAGCCCTCCAGCGCCTCACCGATGCGCCAGTCTTCGACGGGGTCAGGCCGAACCCCGACGTGGAGCTCGTCGGGCGAACGAGCGAGGCCTACAGGGAGGAAGGCTGCGACGGACTCGTGGCCCTCGGCGGCGGAAGTTCCATGGACACGGCCAAGGGGGTAGGCGTCGAGATCGCCAATGGCGGGTCCATATCCGACTACGAGTACGGCAAGACCCCGATCACGCGGCGCATCCCGCCGCTCGTGACGGTACCGACGACGGCAGGGACGGGTAGCGAGGTTACGCTCTGGGCCGTCATCACCGACCACGGGCGCAAGATAAAGTTCAACGTCGGCGGCACG
Source organism: Actinomycetota bacterium (assembly GCA_046733115.1). GTDB lineage: Bacteria > Actinomycetota > Rubrobacteria > Rubrobacterales > Rubrobacteraceae > Rubrobacter_D. The sequence continues at coordinate 4,090 of JBKPOM010000306.1, forward strand.
GCCCTCATCGGCGCGCACGTGGCGCTCATAGATCCGGCCTTGATGGTCGGCCTGCCGACCGCCATTACGGCGGCGACGGGGATGGACGCGCTCTCGCACGGGATCGAGTGCTACACCTGCGATTATCATCAGCCCTTCACCGACTCTTTCGCGCTCACGGCCATAGAATACGTAGCGCGGTGGCTGCGAGTCGCCTGCCAGGACGGCGCGAACATGGAGGCCCGCACGTTCATGGCGCACGGGGCGACGTTTGGGGGGATGGCCTACGGCACGGAGAGCGCGGGGGCCGCCCACGCCATGAGCCAGTCGGCGGGGGGCGTCCACGACTGCCCCCACGGCGCCCTGACGGCCCGCGTCCTCGGCCCGGTCTGCGAGTACAACGCCCCCGCCGCGCCCGAGCGCTACGCCCGCA
>JBKPOM010000307.1:0-10597 GCA_046733115.1 Actinomycetota bacterium
TACAGCGTTATGCAGTGATATTGGACCTCGGGCTGATCGCCTGCCTTGTGTGCCGTCTTGCCGGGTATTGCGGTACCCTTCTCGTCCTTATTGAGCGTAGGTGCAGCAGAGGTGGCCCAACTGCACTGACTACCGCTATAGTAGTTCGGGACGCCGATCCTGGTCCATCCCGTCGGGATACCATCGCCTTTGTTGCTGTTGGCTGCGGGGCCGTGCTGGACCTGCACCCAGAACGCCGGGTTGGCCTGCCAGCATCCCCCCACGAGCCGCTTTTCACCCGTCGACGAGGCCGAGTACTCGATGCTACCGGGCTCATCGCCGACCGACGAGGACCTCCAGCCGCGATCCGGCAGCCTGGGCTCCTCGCCGCCCGCCGGGTAGAGGGCCTCAGGGGCGTTCGCGCGAGGCAGCCTGAGGGAGGCGGCGGACGCGGAGGGCCGCTCGAAACTCAGCGTCCCGAGCAACCGTCTGTCGTCCGCGTCTAGCCCCTCCTCCCCCGGCGCCTCGGAAAAGACGTCTATCCTGTGCACCCGTCCGTCCACGGGTACGTAGACCCTCGTGGCCGGGGTGCTCCCGGGGATGGGACCAAAAGCAACGCCCTGGTGCCCGCCCGCGCCGAGCGGCTCGCGTCCCACGTCCAGCCCCTGGTTTTCGTAGTAGGCGAGCGTCTGTCCAACCTCGTCCTCGATGTCGGAGGGCCGCAGCCTTTCTGCCAGGCCACGCGCACAGCCGGGACCCCGCCGTGGTCCTGAGTCCCACCGGGCCTCCAGAGCGTGAAGCCGTAGGTGCCACCCGAGGTATACCGTTCACGCTCGACGGTCCAGCTCGCGGGGTGGGCGATGGAGGCGCCTACTACCGCACCTTCCGTTCTCTGGACATTTGCGGCTGGCCTCGCCTGCCGCGCTACACCTTACCCTTGTGCTGTCGTGGCCATGACCGCGAACAAACACAGGGCAAGAAGCAATACCCTCGCGAAACGCATTCTCCCCCTCCAGGGATATGAGCGCTACTGCCCGGCCATTATGGGACACAGGCGCGAGGATTTGAAGGGTTTTGCTTCACGTTCGCCGGGATCCGCCGGGCGGCCCGGTGAGCCGACCTTTGCCGAGGCGTTGCCCAAGCACCCTCAGCAGGAAGAGGGGGTTGCCGATCAGGTAGCGCCGCCACAAACGGCGGGGCTCGACCAGAAGACGCGCCAGCCACTCGAAGCCGTTGTCCGTGAGAAGGCGTGGTCCGCGGCGCAGCTCACCGGAGACGTAATCGAAGACGGCCCCGCCCGTGAGGGCGACGCCGGCGTCTATGCGGTGCCTATTCTCCATCAACCAGCGTTCCTGGAGCGGCATCCCTAGCCCGAGGATGAGGATGTCCGGCCTCGCGGCGTTTACCTTCCGCAGGACCGCCTCGTTCTCCGAGCTGCCTGGGGTGTGATCGAAGTACCCATGCCTGACCCCGGTGATGTGGAGATCGAGATGCCGCGTACGAAGTTCCTGCGCGGCCCTCTCGGGCACACCGGGCCTGGCACCGAGCAGGAAGAGCGAGAGCCCTTCGGCTTCGGCGAAGGCGGCAAGCCGCCAGGCCCAGTCGGCGTAGGTGATGCGCTCCGGAATTCGTCTGCCCAGGAGCCTCGCTGCGAGCATCACCCCGGACCCGTCGCAAAACACCAGATCGGCGTTGCCGAAGAACCCGCGTAGCGCGGCGTCCTCGTAGAGGAGGTTGAGGCAGTTGGCGTTCGCGTTCAGTACCGTGCCCCGCTCCCTGCTTTCGACCAGGCGCTTTATCCCGGCGTGCAACTCCTCGACGGTTACCGGGTCGACGCCGACCCCGAGCACGTTCACTCTAGACGGGCACTCTTTTACAGGACGCGCCAAATTGCCTCTTCCAGCTCGGCGAAGCGGGCGTCCCACGAGTTCTCGCGGGCGAGTTCGATGCCGCCCTGAACCTTCGCCCCCGTCCCGGTATCCCACAGGCCCCGCAAAGTCCTCACGTAATCCTCAGGGCGCCGCGCCAGATAGACATACTCGCCGAGTTCCTCCATCGCGGGGAGGGGGGCTGCCACGACGGGCCTACCGCCGGCGAGGCACTCGTAGGTCTTGGCCGGCGAGATGGCTCGGGTCAGATCTTTGACTCTGTAGGGCAGAACGAAAGCGTCCACGCCCGCGAGCGCCTCGGGAAGCTCGGCGTGGGAGACCTCTCCCCTGTAATCTACTCCCGGCACCTTCAGGAGTTTTCCCCCCATGCCGTCGAGGCCGCCCACGATGCGCAATTCGAAACCCACGTCGGCGATGGCCTCGAACACTTCGAAATCTATGCGCTCTATGGTCGCGTCGCCGAAGAAGCAGACGGTGTTGATCTCCTCTGCTGGAGGCTGGTTTTGCAGGGCGGCGAACCGATCGTAGTCTACGGCGGGACCGCTCAGGAAGGCGTCGGGCCTGAGCAGCCTCGCCTTTTTCAGCAGGTGTTGTGAGGTGCAGGAGACGAGGTCGGCGCGCAGGAGGAGTTCGCGTTCGGTTTGTGCGATGTCTTTCGGAGCGCCGCGGAACTGCTCGTAGTCGTCCGAGCAGTCGTAGAGGACGAGCCTGGGGTCGAGGCCGGAGGTCACATCCAGCGTCGTGCGTGTAGGCGGGTAGGCGATCACGATGGGGCGGGAATCCACCGTTTTCCCGAGGTCACGCAGTACGCGCGGGACGAAAAATCGCTCGTTCGCCCACAGGAACGTCTTAAGGATCGGCGGGGCGGTGAGCGGCGCGTACATGGTGAGGTTCTCTTGCCCCTTCGGCTTTTCTGTCTTGCTCAGGGAGCGGTGGACCCGTGAGAGCACCTTACGCAGTGTCGCTTTGCTCAAACGAAGACCGGCCAAGCCGGTGGTCTCGACGAAGACGGTGGGGTAGCCGGCCCGGGCGAAGAGGGTGGCCAGCGTCTGGTGCCGCTGCCAGAGGAAGTCCCACCTTACGCCAGCGAGGATCACGACGGGCGGCTTCACCGAGGGGTCCTTACTTACCTTTCATCACGGCATGGGCGCCCGAGGTATCGGGCATCGGCCCCTTGCCGTAGATCCGATCGAGGCCGAAGAGGGCCAGCATCTCACCAGCCCGCTCCAGCTGGTGGGCGCTCACCCGGGTGCGCCACCCGCCCACGGAAGGCAACGGGGCATCCCTCCGACTCAAGGCCGAGGGACGCCCGAGCTTGTCGTAGACCCGGTCGTCCAGGTCCTCGCCGAGGAAGCCGAGGAGGCTCTGCAGCTCATCTTCCGGGTTCATCAACAGGTTCTCGTAGAAGGTGAGGTGTATTTCCCCCGGCGCAACCTGCTGCAGGGGGACGTAGTTATCTATGCACCAGAGGATGAGGTGGCGCTCGAAGTCGTCTCGGGCGACCCGGATCTCGGCCTCCATCGGTGCGAGAAAGTCTTCTACGAGTTCTTCCTGTGCCATCGTTTCGTCAAGATTATCCTTCCAACCGAGCGCGAGGCGGGAGGCGACGACGGCGCAGGGGTGTCTGATCAGGAGAACGATCGGCATGCCGGGGAAGTTGGCGCGCATCCAGCCCAGGAGCAGGTTGGCCCTTATGTCCTTGATCAGACGCCGCCGCGCCACGAACGTCCTGTTGAACCGGTCCGTCCACGAATTCTTGAGTGCGCCCGTCAACACTAGACGAGCCGGCTCCAAAAACTCCTCGCGCGCGTCGTCGAGCCTCAGGTACTGCTTGCTCCGGAAGTGCTCGAACGCGCTGATCCTATCGGGGTTGAAGGGCTCGAAGACGTAGCGGTACCCTCCCTTGTGGTTGATCACCTCCGAGAGCCACGTGGTCCCGCTCCTCCCGCTCCCTGCGAGAAAGACGGAGTCCTTGTGGTCCTCCTTCCCGAGGTCCACACAGAGCCCCCCGAGAAGCCGCGAGAGCGGGACGCTGCTCACCGCGTGGGCTTCCTTCCGAGGACCTCCATTAGCGCGCCACCGAAAGAGGCGAGGAACCGGCGGTCGCTCGGGTACAGGCCCAGCGAGACCAACGCGCAGGCGAAGACCGCGAGGGCGAGGGGCGCGAAGATGAGCAGCGCCGAAAGACCTTCTATGGTGGGAAGCAATTGCCTGACCCCGAGGACGACGACCGTGGCGGCGAGTCCGGCGAGGAGCGGCTTGGCGTACCTGGGGCCGTAGGGCCAGAAGCCGAGCCGGCTGCGGACGAATAGCAGGGACGAGCCGTTCGCGAGGACGAGGGCCGCGGCCGTGGCGGCTGCCGCGCCGCCGACGCCGTAGTGGGGCACGAGCAGGAGGTTCAGGGCGACGGCCGCGACTGTGGAGCCGGCGGTCGAGACCATGACCGCCTTCTGGTGTCCCGTCATCGCGAGGAGGCGGGCCGTCGGCCCCACGGAGGAGTTGAAGAGCTGGGCTGCGGAGATCACCACCACGGGCCAGCCGTGGGCGAACTCCTTGCCAAAGAAGAGCATGACGTCCCTGGAGAGTAGCGCGGTCACGAGGAAGAAGGCGAGGGCGCCGGTGAAGGCCCAGCGGGAGACGTCAGCGTACAGGCGGCCGAGTTCTCCAATCCGGTCCTGGCGGTAGAGGCCTGCAGCCAGGGGCGAGAAGACGCCGGCGAAAGAGATCAGGACCAGGCTGGAGAGCGCTGCCGTGCGGGCGGCGGCGCTGTAGACGCCGACGGTCGGCACGGGTTCGAAGACACCGAGGACGACGACGGCAGTCCACAGGTTCGAGTACTGGGTGACGTTGGCCACGATCATGGGCGCGGATGCATCGGAGAGCTTCCTGCCCTCGTACTCGGCCTTGCCGGCGAGAAGATCCGGAAACACCTTCTTTAGGGAGGCCAGCGCGAGCGCCGCGCCGAGGGCCATCGAGATCACGTACGCCGCCACGGCCCCGAGTACCTGGACGCCGAGCAAGTAGAAGAAAACGAGGAGCACCAGGTTGGCCAAAGGTCGCGCCGCCTGCCCGACGAACGCGGCGTACTTGAGGGTCCCGAAACCCTGGGTCGCCCACAGGGCCATGCTCATGAATGTGAGGAAGGGAAGGCCGACAACGAAGGCCCGGAATGTAGTTGCGAGGAAGGGCTTGTCGAACACGCTCTCGGCCAGATCCCCGGCCCCGGCGAAGAGCAGAACTGAGAGCGCCAGGCTCAGAGCCAGCGTAACGACGAGTGACTGGAGGATGGTGCCGCGAACCCTCGCGGTGTCGCCACCGGCCCCGTGGTGGGCCACGTAGCGGACTACGCCGTTGTCCATCCCGAGCTGCGAGAGGATGCTCGCCACCTGCACCACCGTGATGCTGAGCGCGTAGAAGCCGAGCTGGGCCGGGCCGTACATCCAGGCTACAGACGCGTGAGTCGCGTAGCCGAGCAGGCGGCCAACGCCCTGCCCCGCCGAGCCCGCGCCGACCCCCCTGGCCACGCGTTCCACCCTGGCGTCGTAGCCGCTTTCAGACTTGTGACGTTCGGCGTTCATCGGGCCGAAAGTTTCAGGCCCGCGGGGCTCCGCCGTTCGCGGGGGAGGCGTCGGCATCCGTGGCTCCCCAGTCTTCCCTGGAGGCGAACTTCATGGCGATGGCGGCGAGGATAAAGAAAAACATCGTCGAAGCGGGCATATACCAGTGCCACTCGGCGGCCGAGGAGATCAGGTAGACTACGAGGGCACAGACGAACCCGGAGAGGAGCAGCCGTCGCTCTCCCCCCGACCGCCAGGCGGCCCTCGCCGCGTAGGCGAGAAGGACGGCCACGAAGCCGAGCAGGGCGAGGAAGGCGAAGATGCCGGTCTCCGTGCCCTGCTCGAGGTAGAGGTTGTGGACCTGTTTGACGCCCTTGAGCGAGGGCCTATCTTCCAGCCACGTGTACTGGAACGTCCCCGCACCCGTGCCGGTAAAGGGGCGCTCCTTCCACACCTCCCAGGCGACACGCCAGTAGTCACCCCTGGAGCTGATGTCGAGCGACGCCAGCCTCTCAGCCAAGTTGCCCGAGTCGTCGGCGTTGCTGAAGAGCGACTGGTAGGCGGCCCCCGGACCGCCGTAGTTTCCGACGATCACGAATGCCCCGGTGCAGGCCGCAAGCACGAGCCCTGCCACGGCCACGATCCCGAGCACGCGCCGCGCGGTGGGCACGAGCTCGTAGCGGTTCACCAGCAGGGCGTAGCCGGCTTGCAGGGCGAACACCACGAGGAGGGCGAAGATCAGGTCATTCCTGAAAGCCGTCCCGTCGGCGAGCTTCTCTCGTGGCGAGACGCCGGTCTCGAGTAGCCCGGGTAAGCTCTGCATCCGCCACCACAGCCAGGCACCGGGCAGCGCCACCAGAAGCAAGTTGGCGAGCATCTGCACGCGTGAGCTGCTGAGAGCGAAGAGGAGGATCAAGCCTATGGCAAGGGAACCTATGCCGCCGCGCGAGACGGTGAGGTAGAGGACGACCAGGAAAGAGAGCACGGGGGCTGCGTAGAGCCCCCTGAAGACGAAGTTGCGCAGGGTAGCCATCCGCGTCAACGCGAGCACCACCCCCATCCCGATGACCACGGCGGTGGTGTTCGCGTAACCGAGAGTCGAGTCCACCCTCACACCGTCGATAGATTGCACGGGGTAGTCGGCAGGGTTTATCTTTTGCAGCAGCCCGTAGCCGGCCACCGAGGCGACGACGAGGACCGAGATGTCCATTAGCGGGCCGACCTGCCGTCCCGAGGTGAGCGCGCCCAGCGCCATTACGAAGATCGCCAGGTACATTGAGGAGCGCAGGGTCTCTTTGATAGTCTCGGTCTCGCTCAGGGTCCACACCATCGAGAGGCCCTTGACGGCGACGAGCGCGGCGAGGAACGCCAGCGCCAGCGTCCCCGCCGGGGGCAGATCCGCGTAGAAGCCGCGCGCGAACAGCGTCGCGAACAGCAGCGCCAGAACGCCCGCGGCGACGGGCAGCCAGAGCTCGTCCATGTAGAGACCGTCTCTTAGCATCCCGTAGGCGGTGAGGGCCAGGAGCGCCAGCATGACGAGACCCTTGAAAACGGCGAGCAGCCTGCCGGGCCGGCGGTGCTTGTCCCTGTTCTCCGTGAGGAACTCCCTGGTGTCGGGGGGGCGGGTTTCCTTCACTTCTTCGCCCCTTGCCGGGCGGGCATCAGGAGCATCCATTCAACACCACCCCGAGCAGGTTGACACCCGCCGCCAGCAGGTCGTCCGCCACCTCGCGGGCGGCGTCCTTGGGGGTCCGGGAGGCGTGAACGACGAGCAAGACCCCGTCGAAACCGCCCAGAAGGTTGGGGGACCGGAGTACCCTTCCCGCCACCGGCGCGTCGAGGAGCACCAGGTCCCGGCTCTTCCGCAGGTATCGCACCGCCTTTATGACCCCCTTGTTCTCCAGGATGGAGGCGGGGGCCGATAGGATCGGACCGGTCGGGACGACGAGCAGCCCGGGAACGACCTCGTACCCGTGCTGCTCCAGGGCCTTGCTATCGTCGAGACCGCTGGTAAGCCCGACGAAGTTCGGCTCGCCGAGCATCCTGTGCAACTGCGAGTTCTCGAGGTTGCAATCCACGACGGCGGCCCGCCGCCCCATGCTGGCCACGGCGGCCCCGAGTCCGAGGCAGACGCTGGTGCGCCCGGCACCGGAATCCGGGCTCGTGACGACGAGGATGCCCGTCCCCTCTATCCCCAGCAGGTTGCCGGCCAGCTTCTCGTAGTGGCGCCTCACTGGCGAGGTAGGGTCGAGCAACTCCCGGGCACCCGCGTCACTCAAAGCCCCGAGGCTCACTTCAACCTTCGGTTCTCTCGGGAGAATAATCCGGTATGGTGCCGAGCACGGGCACCTTGAGCGTCAGTTCGGCGTCGCGCACGTCCCGCCAGCCGCTGGCCCTTCCTTCGAGTATTAGGGCCGCGGCGCCCCCGAGCAGCAACCCCGCCCCGGCGGCGACGACTGCGTAGATCAAGGGCCGCGGGCTGTAGCCTCCCGGCACGGCCCGTTGCTCCACACTGGCCCGTGCGATCGCTACGCCCTCGGCGAGCGGCCTGTCGCCGAGATCCTCGACCCCCGCGACGAACGCCTCCGCGTAAGCGTTGGCCGCCCTGGCCGCCTGCCCCGGCTCGTCGCCGGCGAACCGTACCCGTAGCCCCGAACTGCCGTTCCTGCCCGCGAAAGTCTCGGGATCCAGCCGCTCCGAGAACGCCTTAGGCCTACCCTCCCACCGGGCCCGACGCCTCACCTCGTCGAGCATCTCGTGCGTGACGACGTTTCCGCGCACCTCGTCCAGGAAGGCGAGCCTGGCCTCCTCTCCTTCGAGCTTGCCCTGGGGTACCACGCTCACCCTCGCCTCGGCGACGTAAACCGGCTCGCGGAAGAGCCCGAAGAGCAGGGCGATGCCGGCGAGGATCAGCACGACCCCCACGACCAGCAGACGCCGGCTCCCCAGCACGTAGAGGATCTCGGAGAGCGAGATGTCGTCCCTCGCCTCGTCCCGCCAGCCCCGACCGCTAGAGGACGTCACTGTTGATCACCTGCTCGCGGTAGGCCTCCGGGTCCGAGCCGAGCAACTCTAAAAGGCCGGGCGCCTGCTCTGAGGGGCTCTCGGCGAGGATGCGTTGCGCCTGCCCGATGCGGCCCTGAACGACGAGCGCGTCGGCGGCGGCAAGGTCCATGGACACCAGAAGCTGCTTCTGGCGCTCCGTCTGCGGTCCACGCGCCCTGTCAAACTGGGCCGCCGCCATGCGCCTGGCCCGCTTTATGTTCTTCACGCCTTCCGGCGCCTCGCCGCTTCGTGCCTGGATCCTGCCGAGGTCGTAGAGGTCCTGGTAGGTCGCGCTTTTCTCTTCCTTTAGCGCCTCGTACTCCGCCTTTGCCTCCTGCAGCTTTCCCTGCCTCGCGAGCGTGCGGGCGAGGGAACTGCGGGCCACAACGGCGTTGGGGTTGAGCTCGAGCACATCACGGTAGCCCTCCACCGCGGCGTCCGGGTTTCCCATCGTGAGCCTGAGGTTCGCCAGCGTCAGATAAGGCAAATAGTTGTTGGGATCCCGCTCTATCGCCTCCCTCAACGCCAGGGCCGCTCTTTTGTAGTTCCTCTGCTGCCGCCACAGAAGGGACTGCGCCTGAAGCGCGTCGGTATCGAAGGGGTCGAGGCGCACCGCCATCCGCGACGCCTCCATGGCCCCCGCCTCATCCCCGGCGGCGGCCAGGCGCTGCTGCTCACCAGTAAAGTAATCCGACAGGTAAAGCGCTACAGCCAGCAGGGCCAAAACCCCCACCAGAAAGCCCGCAGAGAGTCTGAAGATCGCACGGCTCAAGCAAGATCACCGCCCATGAGGATATCCACAACACCCCACGAATACAAGCCGCCCACCACCTCCGACGGGCACGACCGGCACGAAAAAAGCGGGCCCCCGAAGGGACCCGCCCCGGTTAAGCCTCGTTAGGCTTTGTCCGGTCGCTTAGCGGACGATCCTGCGGGCCAGAAGGCCACCGGCCACGAGCAGGACACCGGCACCGAGCGCGATCAGCGACGAACCACCCGTGGGGGGAAGCGCGGGAGCCGAAGCGGAGCTGGGGCTGGCGCTGGCGCTGGCGCTGGGGCTGGGGCTGGAGTACTGGTACTGCGCAGCAGCAGGCGCGGCATACTGATACTGGGCTGCGCTCGGAGCGTTGGCGGTGGCGCTGGGCATGTTCCCGACGACCGCGTTGACCTGCGCGACGGTAACGTTACACTGCTGGGATATCGCCTGGATGTTGATGTTCGTCGCGACACCGTACTGGCTTGCGGCGCCCTGTGCCAGTGGTGCCTGGTTTATGGCGGTCTGGACGCAGGCCACGTTGCTCGTGTTCTGCGCCAGAGCCGGGACCGCAGCGGCCAGCACCATGGCCAGCATAGCTGCTAACAACATTACCTTCTTCAACTCTACCTCCTCATTTGAATTCTGCCTCTACAAGGCGCATTTTTTCATCTCTACCCCACAATGTCAACACCGTTGCCACTACTTTTTACCATTTTCTTAAAATTTCTTAATAATACGAGAGCATCGTCGGGAAATGGGTGTGCTGGCCTGCATCTTTGGGGCGTTGGGCGAGAGCTTACCCGTTTGCGCCTGCTGGTAAAACCGTGTATGCGCGACGATTTGGGTTGGTATCTCTCGTAGGCTGGGGCCGGAGGTGGGATCTACAACTAGCCGTTTGACTCGCCTTCGGGTGTGGGCTCGGACAGGATGCGGTAGGTGGCGAGGGACATCTCTTGCGTGGCGGCACGCGATGTCCCCCAGCCCGTCTCGCTCGCCATCACGACTATAAAGTAGGCATGCTCTATAAAGTAGGCGTCCTTTGTGTCGCGCCTTCGGGAAAGATCGCTCCGGCGTGGGCGAAGGTGCTGCCGTAGTAGCCGACCTTGTGCGAGACCCGCGTCCTTTCGGGAAGGGGTTGGGGGTGTGTAGGAGCGGTTGGACATCTTCTCCAACATGAGCAGGACGTCGTTCGGGGTCGTGGTGTTGGGGAGCCAGTACTGTGAGGAGCGCGCGCCGGCGCGGTAGAGCTCGGCCCTGATGTAGTCCCTTCCCAGGTACCGGTCGAGCATCTTCCAGGCCGTGTTGTCGCTCTTCTTGATCAGGAACTCGGCGCACTCGCGCAGGGTCATGGTGTAACCTATGAGGTACGT
>JBKPOM010000308.1:0-2834 GCA_046733115.1 Actinomycetota bacterium
CGCCAGCACGCGGTCATCGGAGGCGAGGGGCCGCCGCTGCTGCTGGTGCACGGCTGGCCGGAGAGCTGGTACGCCTGGCGCCTGATGATGCCTCAGCTGGCCCGGGACTTCGAGGTCATCGCAGTCGACCAGCGCGGCATCGGGCTGACCGACAAACCCCGGGACGGGTACGACACCGGCACCCTCGCCGGCGACCTGGTCGCGCTGATGGATGCGCTCGGCCACGAGCGGTTCGCTGTGGTCGGCCACGACACCGGACTTATCATCAGCTACGCGCTGGCCGCCGATCACCCGGACCGAGTCGCCCGGCTGGCCGTCGCCGAGGTCCCCGGGCCCCTGGGGGTGGCTCCCTCACCGCCCCTGTTCGGACTCCCCGAGCCGATCAATAACAAGCTCTGGCACCTCGCCTTCAACCGGGTCAACGACGAGCTGACCGAACGGCTCGTCAGGGGACGCGAGGACGTCTTCTTCGGCTACGAGTTCGCCATCCAGGGCGGGGAGAAGCTGCCCGACGATGTCCTGAGGTACTACTTCGATCTCTACTCCGACCCCGACGTCCTGCGCGGCAGTTTCGGGTTCTACCGGGCGTTGGATACGACCCTCGCACAGAACGCGGAGCGCAAGACCACCCCGATTACGATGCCCGTCCTGGCGATCGGGGGAGCGGAAAGCTGGGGTGAAGAGGTCGGGAACGGGATGAAGCCCGCCGCGGACGACGTGCAGAGCGTGGTCATCCCCGGCGCCGGCCACTGGGTCGCCGAGCAGGCCCCCGAGGAGATGCTGGCGGCACTGACGGACTTCCTGGCCCCGTACCGCGAAAGCGGAGGTGGCTAGCGATGAGCTTTTTCCGAGACCTCTTCCCCGCGCATCGGGAGGCCGGAACGGAGATCTTGCCGAGCGAGGGCCACCTGCCGCCTTTCGAGGGCGCAACCGAATGGCTCAACTCCGAGCCCCTGACCCCAGAGGGGCTCCGCGGAGGCGTCGTCGCCGTGCAGTTCTGGACCTACACGTGCGTCAACTGGCTTAGGACGCTGCCTTACGTGCGCGAGTGGGCCGCCAAATACCGGGACCAGGGCCTGACCGTGATCGGGGTTCATACGCCCGAGTTCGGGTTCGAGCGGAACGTCGAGAACGTGATCTGGGCCGCCCGGGAGATGGGGGTGGACTACCCGATCGCGCTCGATAGCAACTACGCCGTCTGGGGCGCCTTCGCCAACCACTTCTGGCCGGCGCTGTACATCGCCGATGAGCAGGGACGGATCCGCTACCACCACTTCGGCGAGGGCGAGTACGCCATGTCGGAGATGGTCGTTCAGCAGCTACTCGGCGAAGCGGGCAAGGAAGGCTTCGATCCGGCGCTCGTGTCGGTCGATCCCCAAGGCACCGAGGTTGCGGCGGATTGGAGCGATCTGAGAACGCCCGAGACGTACCTTAGCTACGGACGCTCTTACGGCTTCGCCTCTGTAGACGGTGAGCGCTTTGAGGAGCCTCACGACTATCCCGAGCCATCGCGGTTGGGCTTGAACGAGTGGGCGCCCTCGGGCGTCTGGACGCTTGCCGAGCACGCGGCGGTGCTCGAGGAGGCTCCAGGACGGATCGCGATCCGCTTCCACGCGCGCGACGCGAACCTCGTGATGGGACCGGCAGAGCGGGGTCTGTCGGTGCCGTTTCGCGTGCTCGTAGATGGAGAGGCGCCGGGCGCTGCTCACGGTACAGACGTAGACGAGCAGGGCAACGGCACCGTTGGCGAACAGCGGCTCTACCAGTTGATCCGACAGCGCAAGCCTATCGATGATCGACTCTTCGAGATCGAGTTTCTCGAATCGGGTGTGGAAGCTTATTGCTTCACGTTCGGCTGATCCAGTGGCAGAGGCCATTCACTCGATCTGGTCGATCGTGCACGGCGGCGGTGGCGGACGGTACTGGCGTTTGTACCCTGGGAGACTGAGTCAGGAGAGTAGGAGCCGGTTGTAGAGCTAGGATGCAAAGTGGCGGTGGTGGGTTTCCGCGACGCAGCGGTGGTGGTGCCCGCGGAGTGGCCCAGCCGTCGCTCCGTCCTCAACACTAAGGATCAAGGCTAAGGGGGTGTCTCTTATGAACACGAGCCTGGGCTTGTTGCAGTCGGTTGCAATAGGGTTTGTGGCCATCGTGCTGGTAGCGGTGGTTGCGGTTATCTTGTTCATCCTGACGAGCGCCCTCAAGATAGTAAAGGAGTACGAGCGGGGCGTCATCTTCAGGCTCGGTAGGGTGCAGGGGCGAGCCAAGGGCCCAGGCCTCTTCATCCTGATCCCGCTGGTCGACAGGATGGTTAAGGTGGAATTGAGGACCGTCACCCTGGACGTTCCTCCCCAGGACCTCATCACCCGCGACAACGTCCCCGCCCGCGTGACCGCGGTGATCTACTTCCGGGTGGTCGACCCGAACAGGAGCGTCCTCGAGGTAGAAAACCACGTCCTCGCCACAAGCCAGATCTCCCAGACCACCTTGAGGAGCGTCCTCGGGCAGAAGAACCTCGACGACCTCTTGACCAACAGGGAAGCCATAAACGAGGAGCTGCAGGCGATCATAGACGATCAGACAGAGCCCTGGGGTATAAAGGTGAGCGTGGTGGAGGTCAAGGACGTAGAGATTCCGCAGAACATGCAGCGGGCGATGGCCCGTCAGGCCGAGAGCGAGCGGGAGCGTAGGGCCAAGATCATCGCGGCGGAGGGCGAATACCAGGCCTCGGAGCGCCTCAGGCAGGCCGCCGACAGATTGGAGAGCCCGACGGCGTTGCAGCTGAGGCTGTTTCAGACGATGGGAGAGATCGCCACGGAGCAGAACTCGACCATCGT
>JBKPOM010000309.1:0-19034 GCA_046733115.1 Actinomycetota bacterium
TCCGTCCTGATGGATTCAGCAATTCAGCTTGTTAGCTAACTAGGCAGCTTGCGTGCAGCGGAGGAACGTGTTTCTTGAGACGCAGTCTATAGAAGCGGGCGATCCGAGGCCGCACATTGGCTGAAATGCTGACGGGCTGTAATGCTAACACGCGACCGAAGGGAGCGACGTGTACGGGTATCGTCCGACGACGAGGCTGCTCTCGATGCTGGAGTTGCTGCAGGCGCGGGGGAGGATGGGCGGTCCCGAGCTTGCCAGGAGGCTCGAGGTGGGCGAGAGGACCGTGCGCCGCTACGTGGCGATGCTGCAGGAGATGGGCGTGCCGGTGGAGGCCGAGAGGGGCAGGTACGGTGCGTATGCTCTGCGGCCAGGCTTCAGGCTGCCGCCGATGATGTTCACGGACGAGGAGGCGATCGCGCTGGCACTGGGGTTGCTCTCGGCTCGCAGGCTCGGTCTCTCCGGCGCGGCTCCCGCCGTCGAGGGCGCCCAGGCCAAGCTCGAGCGCGTAATGCCCGAGGAGCTGCGCGAGCGGGTACGCACCTTCGAGGAGGTCGTCGTCCCCGCTGCCGCCCCGGAACGTCTCCCCGCGGGGCAGGTCGTCGTGACCTTGAGCGGCGCCGTGCGGGAAAGGAAGCAAGTATGGATGCGCTACCGCTCCGATTCCTCCGAGGAGACGGAGCGGGCCATCGACCCCTACGCCGTCGTTCGGGGTGACGCCTTCTGGTACACCTTCGGCTACTGCCACCTGCGGCAGGCAAGGCGCTTGTTCAGGTTGGACCGGGTCCTTTCGGTGGCGCTGCTCGATGATGCCTTCGAGCTACCCCCCGGCTTCGACACCCCAGAAGGCGTGCTCGAGGCCCTCGCGGACATGCGCGAGGACAGCTGGTCTGTGGAGGTTTTGCTGGAGACCACTATCGGGGAGGCGCGCGGGCAACTCCCCAAGATGGGCGTCTCGCTCGAAGAGACGCCCGAAGGCGTCGTCATGCGCTCCTCGACCTCCGACCTCGCGTGGATGTCCCGCGTTCTCGCAGGGCTCTCGTTCCCCTTCGTCGTGCGCGGACCGTCCGAGCTGCGCAGGGCGCTGCGACGTCTCGCCGCCGAGATCTCCGCCCTCGCCGAGCGTACCCAGGACCCTGGACATGATGCAAGCCTCGGAGAGGAGCGGTAATGAGCCAGGTGTTTCGCTGGACCAACCTCACGCTAGCTTTCGTCCTGGAGTTGTGTGCCCTGGCAGCGCTCGGTCTCTGGGGGTTTTCGGTCCGCGGCGGACCCGTTACCAAGACAGCGCTGGGTATCGGCGCGCCGCTCTGCGCGGCGGTGCTGTGGGGCCTGTTCGCGGCGCCCCGCGCGCCGGTGTCCGTGCCTCTGGTGAGGTTCGGGACGAAGGTCCTCGTCTTCGGCCCGGCGACCTTGGCCCTCTACGCCACGGACCACCAAACCCTCGCCCTCGTCTTCGCATTCATCGTCGTCGCCAACGCCGCCCTGATACGCCTCGGACGGTAGGCAGCAGTTCAGCCAATCAGCATTTCAGCTTTCGCATGCGCAAGTTGTGGCCGACGGGCGGATCCCGAAGGGCTTTGCATGTTGAAAATGCGGTTCGTGAACCGGGCCTACATTAGCGTTTTTTCCGGAGAGTCCTCATGATTCTGGCCATTGGGCGGGGGAGGTTGCGACTTGGGGGTTCCCTGGTTGGTGGGTTCGGGTCGGTGCCTATCTGGTCCATCCTTTGAACCCAGAGTTCGCGGACCAGGACCTGCAGGGCGGCCACGAGCGGGACGGCGAGGAATACTCCGACGAGGCCGAAGAGCGTGCCCATTATGAGGATTGCGAAGACCACCAGGGCGGGGTGTAGGTCCACGGCCCGGCTCATCACTATCGGTTGGAGTAGGTTGCCCTCTATCTGTTGGATGATTATGAAGGCCAGTATCACCCAGACCACCGTGAAGGGGTCGGAGATCAGGGCCAGGAGTATGGGGATGACGACCGAGATCGTCGCGCCCAGGTAGGGGATGAACGAGATCAGACCGCTAAAGATGCCGATGAGCAACGCGAAGGGCACCCCGATTATCGAGAGCGAGATGGCCCAGAACACGGCTATGAAGGTCATGGCGGTGAGCTGGCCGAGGAACCAGCGCTGCACCGTATGGTACATCGCCTCCAGCACCTCGCGCGTCCTCGGCCGCCATCCGGCGGGGAAGAGCGAGACGAACCCGCCGACCCAGGGCGCAGGCCGGATGACCAGGTAGATGGTGGAGATGAACACGACAACCCCGAGCGAGAGCGCGGTCGCCACCGTCAGCCCTACTCCGGCCGCCGTAGATACCGTGCTCCCCGTCAGGACCTCCCGCCCGACGTTCGAGAGGCTTTCGGGGTTCAGGCCGATCTGGGTGCCGAGCCCGAAGAACCTCTGGGCCTGGTTGGCCAGGGCGAGGGCCTCGTCCAGGAGCGTCGGGAAGGCCTTGGCGAACTCGCGGGACTGCGTCTCGACGGCGGGGACGATCGCGAGCCCGAAGAGCCAGAGCATTCCTACGAGCACCGCAACAACGGCCAGAACGCCCCACGTCCTTGGTATCCCCCTTCTGGCCAGGTAGTTGACCGGGGCGCTTAGGATAATGGAGAGGAGTATCGTCAGCAAGAACGCCAGCACAACGCCGCTGATCCGGTAGACGAAATACCCACCGATGAGCAGTGCGAAGACCAGCCCGATGACCGTGTACGCCGTACTTCCCGATGCTCGGGGGCTCCCCACCGCTACTCCTTCGGCGTTCCCTGTGTAGGGGTCTACTTGCTCGGGCCAGCATACCCAAAACCCGGTAGTGTGGCTACCGGAGTGGACGAGAAACTACGGACCGGTCTGGTAGAGCAGCAACGCCACCCTACCACACACAATCTACCGGTTGCCGGTCTCCCTGGCCTTGCGGTACTCGGAGACGACGAGCTCGGTCAGTTCCTCTACGGAGCTCTCGGCGACCGGTTTGTCGTACTCTATGCGGCCGTTCCTGAGCAGGTTGACCCTGTCGCAGACGTCGAAGACCTGAGCGTAGTTGTGGACGATCAGGATCATCGGTATGCCCCGCTCGTCTTTGAGGCGTTGGATGAGGTCAAGGATCAGGGCCCCCTCCTTGGCCCCCATCGCGGCCAGGGGCTCGTCGAGGAGGAGCATTTTGGCGTCCGAGTAGACCGCGCGGGCGACGGCTATGGCCTGGCGCTGCCCGCCCGAAAGCCTGGCCACCTCGGTGTCTATGGAAGGGATGTTGACGCCCATGTCTTCGAGGTATTGAGCCGTCTTCGCCTTCATCTTGCGGTTGTTCAGGAAAGGCCCGACGGTCATCTCGCCGTTCAGGAACATGTTGTGGAAGACCGAGAGCTCGTTGATGAGCGCGAGGTCCTGATAGACGGTCTGGATCCCGAGCGAGCGTGCTTGCGAGACGGAGCGGAGGTTGACTTCGTCGCCCTCGATCAGGATTCTTCCTCCGTCGGGACGGTGGAAGCCCGTTATGGTCTTGAGCAGCGTGCTCTTGCCGGCGCCGTTGTCGCCGATGAGACCGAGCACCTCGCCTTCGCTGACGTGCAGATCGACGCCCTTGAGGACGGAGACTGCGCCGAAGCGCTTGACGACGCCCTCTACGCGCAGGAAGTCCGAGCCGTTGGTCGAGCCGTTCTCCATCATGCCCTCTCCGCGCCGCGCAACCTCGCGACGTAGACGTTGAGGATCATGGCTATGAGGATGGCGACGCCAAGGATGATGTTGTACGTGTAGGCGCTGATGCCCTGCAGGGTGAAGCCGTTGCGCAGGATCGTGAGCACCAGCGCCCCTAGGAACGCGCCGGCAACGGTCCCGACCCCGCCGAGGAGGGCCGTCCCTCCGATGACCGCGGAGGCGATGCAGAGCAGCACGATGTCGGGTCCACCCGCGAGCGGGTCTATGGAGTTGATGCGGAAGGCCTCGATGATGCCCACGAAACCGCCGAGCACGCCGCAGAGTATGAAGTTGCCGATCTTGATGCGGGCGATGCTGACGCCCGCCTCCCTCGCGCCGAGCGGGTTGCCGCCGGTTGCGTAGGTGTGGAGGCCCCACCGGGTACGCGAGAGGACGAGCTGGAGGACGGCGATGATGATCAGGGCCCAAATGGTCCCCGCCCAGGCGTACTCTCCAAGCACCTGGGTGATAGAGTTTGTCTCCGGCGTTGTCGCGGGAAAGCCGCCCGTGAGCGTGACGTTCAGACCCGCTAGAAGGAAGAACATCCCGAGCGTCGTGATCAGCGAAGACACGCCGAAGTAGACGGTAATGAGGCCGTTGATCAGGCCGACCACCGCAACGGCCAGGAGTCCCACGACGACGGCGAGCGGCAAGACGAGGAATAGCTTGTCGTAGGCCAGGTACATAACGATCGGCGCGAACGCGAAGGACTGACCGACGGAGAGGTCGATCTCACCGCAGATGAGCAGCAGGCACAACGCCGACGCGATGACGACGTAAGGCACGGCGAACTGGGCGAGCGAGAGGATGTTCTGCGGGGAGAGGAACGCGCCGTTCACCGACTGGAAGTAGAGCGCGAGCGCCACGAGAACGATGAGGATGCTTGCCTCCCGCACCCGAACGAGCCCGCTCAACAACCTGCCGCCGAAACCGCGTTCCTTGGTGCCTGTATCCACTGCTTCCCGCGCGGTGCTCTCGCTCACGTTCCTCCTCTCGCCTTCGGCCAGGGCCTACGCTTGCGAGGGTGCCTTTATGACCTTCTGCTGCTCGGAGTCCCCCTCGAAGCGCGACGTGTTCTGGAGATAGCGGTCCACGGTATCCGGCGTGACGAAGACGAGGCCCGTGTTCGTCTCGGCGGGCCCAGTGATTCCTCCGGAGATGTTGTACAGGTAGAGCTGCATGACGGGGAGGAAACCCTGTAGATAGGGCTGCTGGTCGATGGTGAAGTCTATGTGTTTGCTCTTCATGAGCTTGAGGGTCTCCGGCAGAAGGTCGTAGCCGCCGGCCCTGACTCCGTTCTCGTGCAGGCCGAATTGCTCCATTACCTGGGCGACGCCCTGGGTGCTCCCCGCATCGACCGCGAACATCCCAGCCACGTCCTTGTGGCCGTTGTACCAGGCCTCTATCCTGGACCTCTCATCCGTTATCTGCGCGCCCGTTGTGACCTGCTGGATCTCTATGTTCGCTCCAGAGTCCTCTATGGCCTGCTTCGCGCCGTCGATCCTCGGCTGGATGTTGAGCTGTCCCGGCGTCGCTATAAAGAGCGCCACGAGTCCCTCGTCGACTAGGCTGACGATCCGTTTGCCCATTTCGACGCCTGACTGGAACAGGTCCTGGCCTACGTATGCAAGCGCGGGGTTGGTTCCCGGACCCTTTCCGTTGGCGTTGTAAGCGATCACCGGGATACCATTGTCCAGGGCCTTCTGGATCGGCTTGTTGAAAGCCACGGGATCGACGACACAGACGGCGATGCCGTTAGCGTTGCCGGAGATGGCGGTATTCATCGCGTCGATCATCTCCGAGACGACCGATTTCTCCGAGCCCGTCCACTGCGACGTAGTCCCGAGCAGAGCCTGCGCGTCCTCGATGCCGTACCGGGTCGGCACGAAGAACGAGTTCGTGGTCACGTGGCAGATGAAGACGAAGTTCCATTCCGGCGTGTTGGGAAAGTTGCCGCCCGAACCGCCGCCCCCGCTCGCCTGCTGCGCCGCCTCGCGCCGGCATCCATCGAGCAACAATGCCGCCGACGCCAGCGCACTTCCCGCCAGAAACTGCCTGCGGCCTAGCCTGTAGTCCCCGAGCCCCTTTGCCCCGGATCCACGCTCATTCATCAGCCACCCCCGTCTGTAGCTTTCACCACCGTCCTTCCCCTGCCGAACATTGTCATACCAATTTGTATTCGTGTCAAGCGTGCGCGTGCAGGGCTTACCCGGTGTTGCCGCCCTGGTCCCACCAGAGGCCCATCCTGGCCGTGGTACCGCCGTCGACGTAGAGAACTTGCCCGGTTACGAAATCTGCAGCGTCGGAGACGAGGAAGGCGACGGCGGGTGCCACGTCTTCGGAGCGGCCCACGCGGCCCCAGGGGACCAGAGTGTTGCCGAACTCGGTGGTGTAGCCAGGGTTGTCCTCAAAATAGCGGGGGACCTCTATGATGCCCGGGCCTACTGCGTTGACGCGGACCTTGTGGTCCGTAAGCTCTATGGCGAGCTGGCGGGTGAAGGCGTTGATCGCACCCTTGGTCGCGGCGTAGGCCGTGTGGTTGGGAAAGCCCGCGAACCCGTGGACGGAGGTTACGTTGACGATGCTTCCTCCGCCCTTCTCCACCATCAAGGGCACGGCCCTCCTGGCGAGGAAGAAGTAGCCCTTCATGTTGAGGTCGAAGACGGAGTCGTAGGTCTCCTCGTCCGTGTCGAGGAAGTCGAGCGCCTTTGTGACGCCGGCGTTGTTGACGAGGGCGTCGAGCCCGCCGAGGGCGTCGGCGGCCGCTTCTGCTATTCTCTCGCACTCTGCAACGTTGCTCAGGTCGCCCTGTACCGTGGTGGCCTTGCCGCCGAGATCTTCTATACGGGAGACGGTCTCCTCCGGCTTGGTGTGGGCGTAGTGGACGGCCACTTCGGCACCCTGTCGGGCGAGTTCGACGGCGATGCCCTGACCTATGCCCATACCTGCGCCGGTTACCAGCGCCTTCTTCCCCGCGAGGCCGTTCACTGGCCCGCCCCCGTCCTGGCGCCCTCGCGCCTCTCCCAACCCTCGGAGAAGAGGTTGAAGTGGACGTCTTGTTTCGGATGGGCCTCTATTACCTCTTCGTCCAGTTCGATGCCGAGGCCCGGTCCCTTGGGGAGCTCGAAATAGCCGTCAACCACTTCGGGTAGGCCTGGGGCCGTCTCCCTGACCCAGGGATCGGCGAAATCGTTGAAGTACTCCTGGATGCGGAAGTTCGTCGTCGCGGCGGCCAGGTGTAGGGCTGTTGCGGTGTTGATCTGACCGCCCACGTTGTGCGGGGCGATGGTCACGTAATAAGCGTCGGCCCATGCCGCGAGCTTCTTCGTCTCCAGTAGCCCACCGATGTGGCTTATGTCCGGCTGTATCACGTCGGCAGCCTGTAGCTCGAAGAGCTCCCTGTATTCCAGGCGCTGGTGGATGCGCTCGCCCGTGGCAACGGTAGCCTCTATGCCGTCGGAAGCCTTCTTCAAGGCCTTGAGGTTGACCGGCGGCACCGGCTCCTCGACCCAGCCCAGGCCGAAGGGCTGGAGCAGCCGCGCCATTTCTATGGCCGTGGCGGGGGAGAAGCGGCCGTGCATCTCGAGCAGGATCTCGACTTCGGGTCCTATGGCGTCCCTGACGGCCTCGACGAGCGAGACGGCCCGCATCTTCTCCTCGTACTCCAGCTCGTAGTGTCCCGGGCCGAAGGGATCCAACTTCAACGCCCCGTACCCGCACTCCACGACCTTCTTGGCCGCCTCGTGAAACTCCTCGGGCGTGCGCTCGACCCTGTACCAGCCGTTGGCGTAGGCCTTGACCCTATCCCTTACCGGACCGCCGAGTAGGTTGTAGACGGGCTGGTCTAAAGCTTTGCCGACGATGTCCCAGCAGGCGGTCTCGAAAGCCGCTATGCCGCTGCTCATCACCTCGCCGGCGCGCGAGAAGTCGTCGCGGCCCATCTTCTTGACGAGATCCTCTATCCTGAAAGGGTCGTGCCCGATGAGGTGCCTCGGGGCCGCCTCGGCCAGGTACCCGACGAGCGCGTCCGTGTGGTTGACCATCCGCGCCTCCCCGAGACCGGTAAGTCCCTCGTCCGTGTGGGCGCGGACGATGGTAAGGTTGCGCCACTCGGTGCCGACGACGAACGTGTCTACGTGTGTGATCTTCATGCCCTCTCCTTCACTCCGGCGTCGACCGGCAAGCCCGGGAAGCTCGCGCCTGGCGGGGTGGTCTCGGCGTCGGGGTAGTAGCGCCCGAGCATCTCCCGCCCGATCCTGGCCCGCCTGACCCTCTCCCTGCCGAGCGCGACCGCCGTCGCCTCCAGGTGCGTGCCGCTGGGGTAGATGTTGGGCGCGTTCCTGAGGCCGAACTTGACGAAGACGGGCGAGGCTACCCTCACGAGGTCGGGGATCTCGTAGTGCCTCACGAAGCCGCCGAAGTCGTCGGGCACCTCGACGTAGACGTCGAGCGGAAGGTCGCAAGCGGCGCGTATCGCCGCCAACTGAGCCAGCGACAGGTCAGTAGGCACGTTGTACGTGTCGGCCCCGAGGTCCTCCATCGCCTTTACCGCTGCCGCGTTGGCCGCGGCGAGCTGCACGGAGACCTTGAGGACGAGATCCTCAGGCAGTTCCTTATTCGCCTTCAGGTCGCGCAGGACCCAGAGCAATCCCGCGTCTGCGACGAGTACCCCACGCAGGCCCATAGAGACGCCGCGGAGCACGTCTTCTACGGCGTAGGCGAGCTGGTCCTGACCGCGGTGCTGTGCGCCCAAGACCTTGCCGGCACCGGAGAGGGCCGCCGCGCCGGTCTCCCAAGAGGCGCGCGGCCCGACGAAGAGCGAGAGCTCGAGCGCGGCCTCCCGCGCCATATGGCACATCTCCAGTATCTCGGCGTCCGTGAGGAGCATGATCCCGGACCCCTGCGAGACCCGGTGGATCTGGACCCCTCGCCTCTCGGCCTCCTCGATGACCGCCTCGAGGACCCGCGGTCCCTCGACGCTCGGGATCTCGACGCGGTACTGCGCCCCGTCGGGGAAACGCTTTCTCGAGTCGGGAAGGTCGTAGAGATCACGCCCCGGCAACCCCAGCCCGGACAATAGCTGGTGGGCTTTCATGCCCCCTCCTTATCGCGTGGCTCACCGGCATCGAGCATCCCTTCGCGGAGGGCGGCCTCGATGTCCTCCGCCGTCTTTGCGAGGTGCGTCCGCATCTCCTCCCGCGCCCCCGCGGCGTCCTTCGCTTCTACTCGGCGGAGTATCTCTTCGTGCTCCTCGAGAGCCCGCAGCGCGTTGCCCGGCCTGTCCGCGCTCACCCGACGGCTCGCCCGCAGCAGGTCGACCACGGGCTCGAGCATGGTGAGCAAGACCTCGTTGCGCGCTCCTTGCGCCAGGAGCGCGTGAAACTCGACGTCGGCGTCCACGTAGCCCTCGGGCCTCTCGATGGATCCCCGCATCCTGTCGAGCCGGAGCCGCATTGCCGACACTTCATCGGGCCCGGCACGCTCGGCGGCGAGGCCGGCGACCTCGATCTCGAGGATCTCGCGAATCTCAAGAAGCTCCCACAAGGTCTTCGGCTGTACGCGCAGGAGCAGACCGAGCGTGTCGCGCACGGCCCGTGGACTGCCATCGCTGACCACCGCGCCACGGCCGTGTTCTATGCTGATGAGGCCGCGTGCTTCCAGTAGGTTCAGGGCCTCCCTAACGACGGTCCTGCTCACCCCGAGGCGCGAGCACAACTCACGCTCGGGCGGAAGTCGCTCCCCCGGCTCCAGCCCGCCGGAGATCACCATCTCCAGCAACTGATCCGCCGCCCGGTACCTTAGTTTGGTTCGTCGTGTTTGCTCCACCACGCCCAAGCATTGTCATACCAATCGAGAGAGCTGTCAAACGCGACACCGTTGGGCGCCTTATGGTCCTTCGCCGGCGGGGCCACGCAGTTTCCTCCTGCGAGAGGCCATAACGCGACCGTTGATCGTCTGCAGCGGGAAGAGCAAGAGGTAGGCGTACCCCGCCCAGGCGACCGCATCGATACCCCCGAGGACGGCGATGGCCATCGAGAGCAGCCCGACCGCGATGTTCAGGAGGAAACCCTGGATCTCCTCGCGCGTCACCAGGAGCTCGCGCCCGTCGAGCTCCAGGGAAGCGCGCAGTGAGTAGGCCCGCAGGTACATCAGCGCCAACACGAGCTGGATGGCGACGAAGCCCGCGCCGTAGACGACGAGCAAGAGCGGGATCTGGGACGTCTCTATCATCTCGTTCTGGTCGAAGCCCA
This sequence comes from Actinomycetota bacterium, assembly GCA_046733115.1. Classification (GTDB taxonomy): domain Bacteria; phylum Actinomycetota; class Rubrobacteria; order Rubrobacterales; family Rubrobacteraceae; genus Rubrobacter_D. The sequence goes on from JBKPOM010000309.1 coordinate 9,952, forward strand.
ACCACTGGTCTATCAGCATGGTAAAGAGGAACTTCAGGGGGTAGACGTACAGGAGCGTGAGGAAGAGCAGCGCCCCGTTCAAGCCCAGGGTCGTTATGTCGCTCAGGCCGAAGCGCCTGTAGAACTTGTAGTGGTCGTACCAGACGAAGAGGAGCAGGGCGAAGCAGATCGCGAACGCGAAGAAACCCCGCATGGTCGCGAGCAACTCGTCGAAGGTTTTGGGGACTTCCAGGGAGACCACCAGCAACGTTACCGCGAAGGCGAAGACGGCGTCCGAGAAGCCCTCCATGCGCGAGATGTCCTCCCCACGCCAGCGGAAGTCCTCCTCGCCGCCCCGCCTCCGCGCCAACCCTTCGCGCACCATCGTCCTTCACCCCGCCCATGGTCGTCTCCGGTACCATGATAAAGGAGCGGTCACAGCGCGAACAGAAAAACACGTTGCGTTCCGCAACGGTGAGGAAATCTTCTTGCGAATCGGGCCGATCTCAGCGCCCGCCAGGGCGAGGCGGGGAGCCCGGTCCTTGCAACGTTGCATACATGCAAGCGGGCACCTCGAGCCACGCAAGAGGCCGCTCCCTTCGCGTCGCATCAGCGCCGTCGAAACGGCTTCCATAGCCCGACCACGCCTTCCTCGGCCGGCGGAAGGGGCTTGCGTCGAAATGCAGCCTCCGTTACAGTATGCGCGGGCGGCTGCGGGGCTGCTTGGGGCCGACCAGAGCGTGTTCATCGATTCGTCTACTACGGCGTACTACGCGGCCCGACGCATTTTGGCGGGCCACCCGGGTGCGACGTTTCTGACCAACCTGATGCCGCTTATGGACCTCTTCTCGACGGCGGATCCTTCGGGGGCCAGCATGGTGGGACTCGGTGGGAGCTTCAGGGCGCTCACCCTCTCATTCGTCGGGCCGTGCACGATACAGGCCATAGAGTCCTTCGTGGCGGACAGGGCATTCATGAGCGTCAAGGGGCTCACACCAGACGGGCAGCTCACCGACATCAACCCGCTCGAAGCGGAGGTCAAGAGGGCCATGATCCATCAGTCCGAGAGGCCCGTTTTGCTCGTCGATGGCAGGAAGCGGAATGGACACCATTCAACCGGCCCTCTCGCTCATGACGGCCAGGGTCCATCCAGTAGGAAAGCGAGTAGGATGTTCGGATCGAGGGCGACGACATCCCTGGGTTACAGAGGGGGGTAAAGGTATGGCACAGTTCGGTGCGCACGCGTTTATCTGGGCGGGCGAGTGGACGCCTGAAGGGGCCGAGAAGGTGATCCGCGGCGCGTCTGAGGCCGGGCTGGATTTCGTGGAGATTCCGCTTTTGCACCCCGAGAGCATGGACGTCTCGGGGACTAGGGAATTGCTCGATCGATACGGGATCGGGTGCACCTGCTCGCTTGGCTTGCCCGAGGCGGCGCACCTTCCCTTTGCTCCCCAGGCGGCAGAGAGATTCCTTCGGGCGGCGGTCGAAGTCACGGCCGCGCTCGGATCGGACGTGCTTTCGGGAGCGATCTACACCCATCTGGGCACCCTGACCCGCAAGCCGCCAACCGAAGACGAGCTCGCGAACGTGGCACGAGTCCTCAAGAACGTGGCGCGCTACGCGGCGCAGCAAGACATTTCGCTTGGCATAGAGGCCGTCAACCGCTACGAGACCTACCTCATCAACCTCGCCTCGCAAGCCGACGAGATGCTGAACCGAATCGACGAAGCGAACGTGTTCGTTCATCTGGATACATACCACATGAACATCGAAGAGAAAGGCTTCTACGACCCGATAGTCGCCACCGGGCCAAGGATGCGCTACATCCATCTCTCGGAATCCGACCGTGGTACGCCAGGCACGGGTAACGTACACTGGGATGACGTTTTCCGGGGACTGAAAGCCGTAGGGTACGATGGGCGGTTGGTGATGGAGTCCTTCGCGGCGGTCAACGAGGACATCATAGGCGCCACCGCTCTCTGGCGCGATGTGGTCGGCGATCCGCAGGCCTTGATCCGTGACGGGCTGACGTTCCTACGCGATAAGGCCGCCGAGCACGACCTCGTGGACGGCTCCGGATCGGTCGGATAGCGATGGCCGGGGAAACCGCATTCTTGGCAGCGGACCTCGGAGCGGAGAGCGGACGCGTCGTTCTGGGACGCTTCGAAGGCGAACGAATGACCCTTGAGGAGGTGCACCGGTTTCCGAACACGCCCGTCCGGTTACCGGATGGTCTGCATTGGGATGTGTTGCGGATCCTGGGGGAGATCAAGGACGGGATCGTCACGGCGGCGAACGACGGCGGGCGGATCGAGAGCCTCGGGATCGACGCCTGGGGCGTGGACTTCGGCCTCCTGGACCGCGATGGTTGCCTGATCTCCAACCCCTACCACTACCGAGATCCCCGCACCGAAGGCATGCAAGAGAGGGCCTTCGGTAGGATGCCCAAAGAGGAGATATACGAGACGACGGGCATCCAGTTCTTGCCGATAAACACCCTCTACCAGCTCCTGGCGATGGAGGATTCGCCCCTCCTCCAGGCGGCGCAAACGCTGCTCCTGATCCCCGACCTCATCGGCTACTGGCTCACCGGCGAGAAAGCCTGCGAGTTCACCGCCGCCAGCACCACCCAGCTCTGCGACGCGCGCTCCGGCGGTTGGGACCGGGTGCTCCTGGAGGGTATGCGCCTGCCCGGTCGGATCTTCGGTGAGATCGTTCCGCCGGGTACCCAACTCGGTCGCCTACTGCCGAAGGTCGTTGAGGAAACGGGAGCGAGGGAAGGATTGCCAGTTACGGCCGTGGCCTCTCACGATACCGCCTCCGCCGTGGTCGCCGTTCCCGCCGAGAACAAAAATTTCGCGTACATCTCCAGCGGCACCTGGTCGCTCGTAGGCGTGGAACTGCCGAAACCCGCCATAGCGCCGGAGGGCATGCGCGCCAACTTTACCAACGAGGGAGGCTTCGGTGGCACGACCCGATTCCTGAAGAACGTCATGGGTCTCTGGCTCCTGCAGGAATGCAGGAGAACCTGGGCGAGGGGAGGCCACGAGTACTCCTACGAAGAACTGGCCCACCTCGCGGAGGAGGCCCCCGCGGCCGGTTCGCTCGTCGACCCGGACCACCCCCTGTTCCTCTCTCCGGGGGACATGCCCTCGCGCATCCGCCGGTTCTGCGGGGCGACCGGGCAGGAAGGGCCCGACGAGCCCGGCGCCATGACGCGGTGCGTGCTCGAGAGCCTGGCGCTCAAGTACAGGTGGGTGTTGGAGCGAGCCGAAGAGATAAGCGGGGGGCGGGCCGAGATCGTCCACGTCGTGGGCGGCGGGGTGCGCAACGAGCTCCTGTGCCAGCTCACCGCCGACGCGACGCGCCGTCGCGTGAGGACCGGCCCGGTCGAGGCCACGGCCCTGGGAAACCTCATGGTCCAGGCTTACGCTGGAGGGCGGTTGTCTTCTCTGGGGGAGATCAGGGAGTCCGTGCGGCGCTCCGTAGAGGTACGCGACTACGAGCCGCGGGGCGAAGAGGACAGGTGGCAGGAAGCGTCGGAGAAGCTGCAGAGTATCATGGAGACCTCCCCACAGCTGGAGAGGGAAGGAGCAGGCAATTGAGTGCGCACGACGAGACTCGCGGCGGGGTAGCAGGGGCGCCGGAGGCGGTCCCCCTCTTCAGGCTCGACCGGGTCACCAAGCGTTTTGGGGGCGTGGTCGCGGTAGAAGACGTCGCCTTCGACCTGCGTTCCGGCGAAGTACACGCCCTCGTCGGGGAGAACGGCGCCGGAAAGAGCACACTCATGAAGATCGTGGACGGCCTCTACGATCCGGATGAAGGAACCGTGGAGGTGGGTGGCGAGGCGGCCTCTTTCTCCTCGCCGCGCGACGCGGAGGCGGCGGGCATAGCCATGATCCCGCAGGAGCTCGACCTGTTCCCCGAGCTCTCGGTGGCCGAGAACCTGTTCGTGGGCCGTAAGAGGCCGCGGACCCGCTGGGGCGGCCTCGACTGGGAGGCCATGCGAGCCGAGGCGCACAAGAGGCTGGAGTCCCTCGGCGTCCGCCTCGATGCCACCGCGGCCGTAAAGCGGCTCTCCGCGGCGGAGCAGCAGATCGTGGCCATCGCGCGGGCCCTGGTGGGCGAGGCGCGGGCGGTGATCATGGACGAACCGACCTCGGCGTTGACGGAGCGGGAGGCCAGGCAGCTCTTCGGCATTATCAAGGACCTCACCGCCGCGGACGTGGGCGTGGTCTACATCTCGCACCGGCTGGAGGAGATATTCGAGATCTCCGACCGCATCACCGTGCTCAGGGACGGCCACCACATCGAGACCGCCCCGGCCTCCGAACTCGACGCCGAAGAGCTCGTCCGCCTGATGGTCGGGCGTCCCCTGAACGAGCTCTTTACCCGCAGCCAGAGCAGCCCGGGCGAGACCGCCCTGGAGGTCAGGTGCCTCACCCGCGACAGGGAGTTCGAAGACGTGGACCTCGTTCTGCGCCGCGGCGAGATCCTGGGCCTCGCCGGCCTCGTCGGAGCGGGGCGAACGGAGCTGGCCCAGGCCATCTTCGGCATACGCCACCCCGATTCCGGGGAGATCTTCGTCGAGGGTGAGGAGGTCAAGATACACTCCCCCCAGACCGCGATGGAGCGCGGGATCTTCTACGTGCCCGAGGAGCGACGCTCGCAGGGGCTGATCCTGCCTTTCTCTATCAAGAACAACATCACCCTGAGCATCCTCGACCGCATCGCCCGGCTCGGGTTCGTGCCCCGCTCCGAACGCGGTATCGCGGACAGGTACATGAAAGAACTCTCCATAAGGGGCGCGGGGGCCTCGGACCCCGTGAGCCGGCTCTCGGGGGGCAACCAGCAGAAGGTCGTCGTAGCAAAGTCGCTCGCCCGCGAACCCAACGTGTTGCTATTGGACGAGCCCACGCGCGGCGTCGACGTCGGGGCGAAGTCGGAGATCTACCGCCTCATGGACGATCTGGCGGAGGAGGGCAAGGCAATCCTTTTGATCTCCTCCGAGCTCGAGGAGGTGCTCTCGATGGCGGACCGCGTCCTGGTGATGCGCGAGGGTCGCATCTCCGGCGAGTTCTCGCGGGATGAGGCTACCCAGGAGAAGGTGATGACCGCGGCCACCGGCGGTCCCGAGAAGGAGGTGTCCGATGACGAGTGAAGCGGCGGCCCACGCGGAGGGTGGGACCAGGTTCCGTCGCATACTCGGACGTCCCGAGGCCCCGGCGCTGGTCTTCCTGGTCCTGCTGGTGGTGGCCTTCTCGGTATTGAGCGACAAGTTTTTGAGCGTGTCGAACCTCGAATCCATCCTGACCTCGGTGGCCGTGCTCGGGGTCATAGCCCTCGCGGTCAACCAGGTGGTCCTTTGCGGGGAGATCGACATCTCGACGGGCTCGATGCTGGGGCTGTGCGCGGTGGCCGGTGGCGCGGTGGCGACAAGCGCCGGCGGGTTCGTGCTCCCGCTCGTGGCCGCCGTCGCCACCGGCGCCCTGTGCGGGGCGATCAACGGTACCCTCGTCACACTGGGACGCATCCCTTCCATCATCGTCACGCTCGGCATGCTGTACGCGTTGCGCGGCGTGATACTGCTCGTCACCGGTGGGACCTGGATCACCGGCGTACCTAACGACTCCAGGGTGCTGGGTATGGGGAACGTGCTCGGCCTGAGCGTCCCCGTGATAATCCTCTTCGGCCTGTTCCTGGTGATGGAGGTCGTCGGACGCCACTCGACCTGGGGCAGGAACGTCTACGCCGTCGGCGGCAACCGGCGGGCGGCCCGTTTCGCCGGGCTGCCTACGGACCGGGTGCGTTTTCTGGCCTTCGTGCTCGTCGGCGTCTTTGTCGGCGTAGCCTCCATGATCTACATGGGACGCGCTGGCTCGGTGCAGACCAACACCGGTACGGGCCTGGAGTTGCAGGTTGTCGCGGCCGTCGTGATAGGGGGGACGAGCATCTCCGGGGGGCGCGGCTCGCCGCTCGCCTCCCTGACCGGCGCGATCCTCATAGGGGTCATCCTGAACGGGCTCGTGCTGGTCGGGGTGCCCGGCATCTGGCAGCAGGCCGTGCTGGGCGCCTTGATCCTATTGGCCGTGACCACGGACGTCGTGCGCAGGCGGCTTTTGGGAGACGCGGCATGAGCGCGGCGACGCTCAAGCGGCTCAGGTTCTCCCGCGAGCTGGTCTTGCTCGGCGTCCTGATCGCGCTTGTCATCGTGATGAGCCTGCTTTCGCCCCTCTTCTTCACGCTGGGTAACCTGCTCAACACCTCGCGCTACTTTGTCGAGGTCGGCCTCATGGCGCTCGGGATGACCCTGATCATCATAACCGGCGGCATAGATCTCTCGGTCGGCTCGAACCTGGCGCTGGTCTCCGTGGCCGTCGGCTTTACCTTCGCCGCAGGCCTTCCGCTGCCGCTCGCCATCTTGTTCGGCCTCGTGGTCGGGATGGCCGCCGGCTTTTTCAACAGCGTCTTCATAACTTTCTTGGAACTGCACCCGCTCGTGGTCACCCTGGGAACCTTCGCCCTCTTCCAGGGGCTTGCCTACGGCCTCACGGGCGCGCAGGCAGTCTCGAACTTCCCGCCCTGGTTCGCCTACTTCGGGCAAGCTTACCTGCTCGGAGCCGTGCCGGGCCAGCTGATCATCTTCGTCGTGGCCGTCGTGATCGTGTGGCTCATACTCTCGCGCACGAGCTTCGGGCGCTACGTCTACGCTATCGGAAACAACGAGGAGGCCGCACGTTTCTCGGGGGTGCCTATCCGCAGAGTCAAGGTGGCCATCTACTCGGGCATCGGTCTGCTCGTGGCGGTCGCGGCCGTGATCTACACCTCCAGGGTCTCGACGGCCAGGGGCGACGTCGGGCTGGGGCTGGAGCTGGACGTAATCTCCGCCGTCGTCCTCGGCGGGGCGAGCATCTACGGGGGTTCGGGGACCATAGCCGGTACCGTGCTCGGCGTGGTCATCATCGCGATCCTGCGCAACGGACTGCTCCTGGCCGGTGTACCGAGCACCTGGCAACTCTTTATCCTCGGCGTCCTGCTCCTAGTCGCAGTGTTCCTGAACGAGTTTTTCCGCAAGGGCGAGGAGTAGAGCATGCTCGGTTAGCGTCAGTTTGGGTCTCTGGAAGGAAAGCTTGGGGAAGGAGGAGTAGCGTGTTCGGTTCGACGAGGAAGGTACTCTGGGTGGTCCTGCTCGCGGCGCTGGTCGCCGCGGCCGTCTCGTGCGGGGTGGGCCAGCAGCCATCGCAGCAGGGGGGGGGTGGTGGACCGGCCAAGATCTGCATGATGCCCAAGCTGGTCGGGATCCCGTACTTCAACGCCTCCGAGAAGGGGGCCAAGGAGGCCGCGAAGGAGCTGGACGTGGAGTTGGTCTACGACGGCCCGACGGAGGCCAAGGCCGCGCTCCAGTCGCAGATGATAGAGCAGTTCGTCCAGCAGCAGTGCGGCGCTATCACGGTGGCCGCCAACGACCCGAACGCCCTGGCTCCGGCCATGAAGAAGGCCGGTAACGCGGGCATCGCCACGGGCGCCTGGGACGCCGACGTGGCCCCCGATGCGAGAGACGTGTTCGTTAACCAGGCCACCTTCAAGGCCATCGGCTACACGCTGGTCGACGTTATGGCCGAGCAGACTGACGGCAAGGGCAAGTTCCTGGTCGTCACCGGTTCGCTCACGGCCCCGAACCAGGTTGCCTGGCTGAAGCAGATGCGCGCGCGCATGAAGGAGAAGTACCCGGACATGTCGATCGCCGCCGTCGAGCCCGGCGAGGAGGACCTTCAGAAGGGCATCGACCTGACCAAAAACTACCTGAGGGCCAACCCCGACACGGCGGGCGTCTTCGGGATAACCTCCGTGGCCCTGCCGGGTGCCGCCGAGGCCGTCGAGCAACTGGGCCGCGAGGGCGAGGTGCCCGTGACCGGGCTCTCGACCCCCAACGAGATGAAGCCCTACCTCAAGTCCGGCGCCGTCGAGAAGTTCGTCCTCTGGAACCCCGTCGACCTCGGCTACCTCGCTGTCTACGTGGCCGACGCCCAGATCAAGGGCGACCTCCCGAAGTCGGGCACCTTCAAGGCGGGCCGCCTCGGCAAGGTTAAGATGCTCGCCCCCGACGAGGTCCTTCTCGGACCACCGCTCGTGTTCTCGAAGGAGAACATCAACGACTACGATTTCTAGCAGATCAGCCTGTCAGCTGACTTTGGCACCGGCGCTCCTCCGGGCGCCGGTGCCACTGGGGGAGGAGGACGGTTTTGGGTATGATAACCGGGCAGGCCTACGGGGATCTCGCGCGGAGGCTCGAGGACGGGGGTGTCGACCTCGCCTCTGTCGAGGAGCGTCTGAGCGTCCAGAGGGTGGAAACCCCTTCGTGGGGCTACGGTGACACGGGCACCCGCTTCGCGGTCTTCCCGCAGAAGGGGGTGCCCCGCGACGCATATGAGAAGATGGCTGACGCGGCTCAGGTGCACGACCTCACCCGCGTGTGTCCCTCGGTGGCCGTCCACATCCCATGGGATAGGGTCGACGACTACGGCGAGTTGAAAAGGCATGCCGAATCCCTCGGTTTGCGCATCGGGGCCGTTAACCCTAACCTCTTCCAGGAGCCCGAATACAAGCTAGGGAGCGTTTGCAACCCGGATCCGGCCGTGCGCCGGAAGGCCACGGACCACCTCCTCGAGTGCGTCGGGGTCGCCAAAGAGACCGGCTCGGACGTCCTCTCCTTGTGGTTCGCGGACGGCACTAACTACGCGGGCCAGGACTCGTTCACGGAGCGCCGCCACAGGATGGTCGAGTGCCTGGAGGAGGTCTACGCGGCCATGCCGGAGAACACGCGGATGCTCCTGGAGTACAAGCCCTACGAGCCCGCCTTCTACCACACCGATCTCGCCGACTGGGGGGCAGCCCTGACCGTGGCCCAGAGGCTGGGCGAGCGGGCGCAGGTTCTCGTCGACCTCGGGCATCACGCCAAGGAGGCGAACATAGAGTACGTCGTGGCGCTGTTGCTCGAAGAGGGACGTCTGGGGGGCTTCCACTTCAACAACAGGAAGTACGCCGACGACGACCTCGTCGTCGGTAGCGTCAACCCTCTCGAGCTGTTCCTGATCTACGTCGAG
>JBKPOM010000310.1:0-11765 GCA_046733115.1 Actinomycetota bacterium
CACCATCGGCAAACCCATGAACGCGGGGAACTTCTACCGTCGCGAGTTTCAGCCGCTCTTGGAGCGAGCGGGCCTCGCAGACGAAGGGTTCACCTTCCACAGCCTACGACACACTTTCGCCACCACGCTCGCCGCCAAAAGCGTCCACCCGTCGACAGCCCAGAAGATGTTGGGGCATTCCGACATCAGGATGACACTCGCGATCTACACCCACGCCACGGACGAGATGCAAGACGCCGCCACCGAGGCGTTAGAGAGCGCCTTTAACTAGCGTCTACTGTTGCCCTACTGTTGCCACGAAGCCTTGGAAGCGTCGCCGGGGTCTCTCCCTTTTTTGGGTTTTGCAGGTAATTAGTGAGTGGCGGGACCCGGATTCGAACCGGGGACACCATGATTTTCAGTCATGTGCTCTACCAACTGAGCTATCCCGCCGGAAGGCGACCGGGAAAGATTCTACGGCACAGGGTAGCCGCAATCAAGCGTCCAGCCGGCTATAGTCCCCGGCCGGACGCTTTACTTCGGGGCCTATCCGGCCTCGGCGAAGCGGTCGAGTTCGAAGGCGGATTCGAGCATCTCTTTGGGGAGCGCGCCGACGACCGCCTTGGGCTGCTCGCCGGGCTCGAAGAACGCGATGGTCGGGATGCTGGACACCCCGAAGGCGCCAGCGAGCGCCTGCTCGGCGTCAACGTCGACCTTGGCAACCTTGACCGTGTCTTCGTACTCGGCGGCGATCTGGTCCATCACGGGCGCAACCTGCCTGCAAGGCCCACACCACGCCGCCCAGAAATCCACCAACACAGGTACCTCTGACTTCAAAACCTCTTCTTCGAAAGTGTCCCCCGTAATCGCAATGGGCTCCGACATTCTCTGCCTCCTCTTATTCTTATCTGTTCTTTAGTATATTTTATTGTCAAGGCGTCAGACCGTATGATGGAGATCTCTAAACCTGTTGGCGGGAGGGTTGGATCTGCTTGATCTTGTGTGGGCGGGAGCGACGGGACTCGAACCCGCGGCCTCCGGCGTGACAGGCCGGCGTTCTAACCAACTGAACTACGCCCCCGCGCAGGGCACGGTGGAGTTTATCAAAAGGCGCTGGCCTTTTCTAACGCGAGGGTCGCTGTTTGGCGGAGGGAAGAGCGGGGTATTCTCGTGTGACTCCCGGTTCGGGAGGTAGCTCACTACGCACGAAGGAGTTGTAAGGCTTTGAACACGGTACCGAAAATCATCCTAAACGACGGAAACACCATCCCGCAGCTTGGCTTCGGGGTCTTCCAGGTTGAACCAGAGGACACCGCGGAGGCGGTTGGCGAGGCCCTCAGGGTCGGCTACAGGCACATCGACACGGCGGAGATGTACGGCAACGAGCGGGAGGTCGGCGAGGGCATCCGCGCCTCTGGCCTGGATCGCGGCGACATCTTCGTCACCAGCAAGCTCAACAACTCGTTTCACGAGCCTGACGATGCTCGCAGGGCCTTCGACGAATCGCTCTCCGAGCTCGGCTTCGACTACGTGGACCTGTTCCTGATCCACTGGCCCCTGCCGACGCTCTACGATGGCGACTTCGTCTCCACCTGGAAGACGATGGAGGAGTTCAACAACGACGGCCGCGCCCGCTCCATCGGCGTCTCGAACTTCCAGATCGAACACCTCGAGCGGCTGGCAGCGGAGACAGACATGGTGCCAGCGGTGAACCAGATCGAGGTCCACCCATATTTCACCAACGACGCCGTTCGCGAGTACGGGCAGGAGCACGGGATCGCCACCGAGGCCTGGTCGCCTATTGCGCAGAGCGCGGTGCTCGACGATTCCACCATCACCGAAATAGCCGAGAAGGTCGGCAAGACGCCCGCCCAGGTCGTGTTGCGCTGGCACATCCAGCGTGGCGACATCGTGTTCCCGAAGTCCGTGACGCCGTCGCGCATACAAGAGAACTTCGACCTCTTCGACTTCGAGCTGGACCAGTCGGACATGGGCGAGATCTCCGCTCTCGACAAGGACGAAGACGGCCGCACCGGCCCGCACCCCGACACGTTCGACGTGGTGCCGAGTTGACAGCCTTTCAGCACTTCAGCTTGTCAGCCGCTTGTCTTCCGCTGACGATCTGATTGCTCTTGGGCTCCGCCGCTCACGCGGTCCCGGCCCAACGCAAGATGCGCTTTCAGCCCGACGGCGGCCGACGATGTAGAGTCGGGCGACGTCGGGCTGAAATGCTGAGAGGCTGAAGTGCTAAAAGCAGTACGCCGGCGCCCGCGAAGACGAGACCAGAAACGATCACACCGTACAGCGGCACGCCGCCCGTGTTGGACAGCGGCTGGTCGGAGGTCGTGTCGCGGATGACGTCGTTGCTCGAGCCCGTATTGTTATTATCCATGCTCCCATTATCGTCGGCGTTACCGGCATCTCCAGCGTCGACGACGTGACACCCTTTTCCATCGGTGCTCGTCGAACGGATTATAGGTAACCTGTTGTGGGGCTCGCTCGAAACCTGATCGTTCTCGGGATCCACAGGTTTCGGTACGATTATCCTCGTCGAGTTGTCCCTCTTGTCCGGCGGGGAATCGTCCCCGAACGTCTTTCTGCCGTTTGCGACACTAGAAATCTGCTTCGCATCCCCTACCCCCTGTGCCTGCTCCGGACAGAAGTGTTACACACACGCGGACGGAGCCTGCGCTACCGCAAAGCGGTTGGCAAAGGTCAAGCCTTTGCCAACCGCGCGCGGTTAGCTATCGGCTTTTGGTTCTTGTTGATCGCTGAATGCTGACCGCTACAAACCGAGAGCCTGCCAACGGTCATGCTGCTCGTACTTTGTCCGGGTCTTCAGTGGGCTACATGGTCAAGCCGAGATCGCTTATCCTTGCGTCGCACTTGTTTCGCGGGACGGCGGTGTGGTGTTTATGCTTGTTTCCGCTCGAGGTCCGGTGCCTCGGGCAATGGCTCCATCGGCAGTCCTACGTAGTTCTCTGCCAGGGACATGGAGGCGGCCCGGGAGGACGTCACGTAGTCGAGCTCGGCTAGCTGCAAGCGGTAGCGGAATTCGTCTTCGTCGTGAAAGCGGTGGAGCATCGAGGTCATCCACCACGAGAACAGGCTCGCTTTCCACACGCGCCTGAGGCACGTCTCCGAGTAGGCGTCCAATATCCCGGTGTAGCCCGAGGAGTAGAACTCGGTGAGCCCGCGGGCGAGCACGCGGATGTCAGCGACGGCTAGGTTCATCCCCTTGGCCCCGGTCGGGGGGACGATGTGGGCCGCGTCCCCGGCGAGAAAGAGCCTGCCGCGTTGCATGGGCTCGCAGATAAAGGAGCGCATCTGCACGATGTTCTTCTGGAAGATGTTGCCCTTCATTAGCGTCCAGACCCCTTCGCTGGTGGCGAGGCGGGCCTGGAGCTCGTCCCAGATCCTCTCGTCTGGCCAGTTGTCGACGCTGTCCTCGGGATCGCACTGGAAATAGAGGCGCTGTATCTCCGGCGAGCGGGTGCTCACCAGCGCGAAACCACGCTCGTTGAGTGCGTAGATGAGCTCCTCCGTCGAGGGCGGTCCTTCGACCAGGATGCCGAACCACCCGAACGGGTACGTGCGGGTGTGCTCCTTGCGCCCGGAAATGGCGTTGCGGGAGGGACCGAAGAAGCCGTCCGCCCCGACTACGTAGTCGCAGACCAGCTCTTCCTCCTGCGTGGTTCCGTCGAAGCGGATCCCCCCGGCTGCGAGGTCGAGCTTCGCGCCGCGGCGAAAGCGGGTCTTCGGGCGCGTGGTATCCAGGTCGTCCACACCCACCGCCGCGGCCTCGAAGATTACGGTGCCGCCCGCCTCCAGGCGGGCAGCGTAGAGGTCCTTGACCACCTCCTGCTGGCCGTAGATCATGATCTTGCGCCCGCCGGTGAGGTCGGCGAAGTCGATGCGGTGGCCGATCCCGCCGAAGCGCAGCTCGATCCCGTCGTGGACCGTCCCCTCCCGGTCCATCCTCTCCCCCACGCCCGTCTCGCGCAGGAGCTCCGCGGTGGCGTCCTCCAGCACCCCGGCCCTGACGGTGGTCTCGACCTCCTCGCGGCTTCTAAGCTCGAGCACCACCGATTCTATGCCCTGCAGGTGCAGGAGGTGCGAGAGCAGCGTCCCCGCTGGCCCGCCTCCCACGATCCCTACCTGTGTGCGCATCGTTATCCTGTTCCTTCCGTTATCTGTACGACTTCGGTTGGGTGACCTTGGGGCTCCGGCGACGCGCTCCACGCGCCACGGGTAGCACCTACGGGGGTGGAAGGTGACGGGGAGGCGGTCGAAGCTGCGCACGGTGTTGTTCAGGTGCCGCTCCGGCTCGCCATCAAGCTCGACGCGCCCCACCTTGCGCGCGAGCGCCCCGAGCACCGCCTCGCCCTCTATGCGGGCCACGGGCTTGCCCACGCACTCGTGGATCCCAAGCCCGAAGGCCAGGTGCCCGACGCCCTGCGCGTCACGTCGAACTGGTCCGGGTCCTCCCAGCGGCGCGGGTCGCGATTGGCCGCCCCGAAGAAGATCATCACCCGATCGTCCTTCGCGATCGCGGTGCCCCGATCTCGGTGTCGCGGGTCGCGGTCCGCGAGAAGACCTGAACGGGGGTTTCGAGGCGTATGGTCTCCTCAAAGGCGGGGCGGGCCCGAGAGGGGTCGGCGCGCAGCAGATCCCACTGCTCGGGGTTGGTCGCGAACAGGTGCACCGCGTCGCCCAGGGAGCTCACGGTGGTGTCGAGGCCTGCAGAGAGGAACGACCGGACGAGCATCCCGGCCTGCGCTTCGGTGATCTCGCCGGCGTCGGCGGCTTCGTAGATCTGGTCGCCGAAGCCGCCGGGGGGAGGCTCTCCCGGCGGCAGCTCGCCATGAGCCACTCCTGCACTTCGGCCGCGTTCTGCATTGCCGTACGGAAGTACTCGTTGCGCGGTCCCTGACCGTTGAAGACCATGTCGCCGTAGGGCAACAGGTTCTCGCGGCCCTCCTCGGAAACCCCGACCTCGTCGGCGAACGCCTCGACGGGGAACACCCGGGCGAGTTCCTCCATGGCGGCGAAGCTGCCTACTCCGACGAGCTTGGCCACCAGCGTCTCCGCCCTCGCCCGGAACCTCTCGCGCAGTATCTTGACCGCCTGGGGCGAGAGGATGCGCTCGATGATCCGGCGCACCAAGGTCTGGTCGGGGGGTCCGCCTCCAGCAGGCTGGGGGCCGCCAGGCGTCGACGCGGAGGTCTATGAGCCCCACGCCCGCCCCGCTCATGAAGGTCCGCCAGTCGGTCAGCACGCCGCGAACGTGCTCGTGGCGCCCCGTGCTCCAGACGTCGTACGCCTCCAGCCAGGCCACGGGCCCCGCCTCGCGCAACTCCTCGTGGAACGTGTACGGGTCGATCAGGTACTCCGTCGAGTACGAGTCCTTATCCAAGGCGGGTACGGCGGCTTCTTCCGAACCGTTGCCTCCGGGATCATTGCTACTCGTACGAACCATCCTGGGTCTCCTTTTCCCTGTCTTCGAATACAGCCAGCACTCCTTGGAAACAACGTACGCACGCGTTTCGGCAGTCCCTTATTGGGTCCCGCGGTGGACGTAAGCACGAGTTAGACTGGCCCCTCATTCGCGTTCGTCCCCTGCGCATCTTGGCTTCCGGGGCGCTCGGTGAACACGCGCTGGGCGACGGCGAAGGCCGCGTTGGCGGCCGGCACCCCGCAGTAGATCGCTCCATGCAGGAGCACTTCCTTGATCTCATCCTCGGTGAGACCGTTGCGGATGGCGGCCCTGACGTGCAGCGCCAGCTCTTCTAGTTGCCCCCGCGCAAGGAGCGCGGTCAGGGTGATGCAACTGCGGGTCTTGCGGTCGAGCCCGGGCCGCGTCCAGATCTCACCCCACGCGTAGCGCGTTATGAAGTCCTGGAAGTCGGCGGTGAAGGGCGTAGTGCGCTCCGCGGCGGCGTCGACGTGCTCGTCGCCCAGGACCTCCCGGCGGACTTCCATGCCGCGCTCACGGGTAGGGTCGCCTGCGGTCATATCTCCTCCCTCGCGACGGCCTGCAGGTGGTCGAGGATCGCCCCCGTCACCGCTTCGGGGCTCTCGACGTTGGCCATGTGCGCCGCCGGCGAGAGCACCGTGAGGTGCACGGCCGCGCACGGAGTCGCGGATCGACTCCGACCGATCCGGCGGGGCGGCGGGATCCTCGGCCCCGGCGACGACCAGCGTGGGCGCGCGGATGCCGCCCAACCTCACGGCCAGGTCGGCGCCGGAGATCGCCTCGCAACACCCCGCGTAGCCCTCCGGCGGGGTCTCGCGCAGCATCCGCCCGGCCCATTCGAGAACGTCGGGACGGCTCTCGCGGAAAGCCGGGGTGAACCAGCGCTCCAGGACGGCATCGGCCACCTCCGCGACGCCGTGCTCCCGGACCGTCCGGGCGCGAGATCTGTAGGCGTCGGGATCGAAGCTCGCGGAGGTGCAGCACAGCACCAGGCGCTCGACGCGCTCCGGAGCTTCGCTCGCGAGCCACATGCCGATCATCCCTCCGATGGAGAGACCGCAGAAGGAGAAGCGCTCCGTTCCGAGGCTATCCAGTAGCGCCAGCACGTCCCGGCCGAGGTCATCAAGAGTGTAGGGCCCGGGCGGGACCGGAGACTGTCCGTGGCCGCGGTGGTCGTAGCGCACGAGGCGGAAGCGCTCGCCCAGAGCAGGCGCCTGATCCCGCCACATCTCAAGCGTCGTGCCGAGCGAGTTCGAGAGCACCAGGACAGGCGCGCCCTCCGGGCCATCGATCTGGTGGTGCAACCCGACAGCTTTACTCGCCATCATGACGGCACCTCCTCCCGGTAGAGGGCCAGTGCCCGGTCGATGAACGTTCCCGCCGAACCGAGGTAGCCAGCCGGATCGAGCACGGCGTCGATCTCCTCGGCCGAGAGCCGTTCGCGCAGGACCGGCTCTGCCAGGAGCTCTTCGCGGAACGACTTGCCGCCATCGGCGGCCCGCAGGGCGGCCTTCTTTACAAGCTCATGGGCTTCCATTCGCCCGAGGCGATCTGAGACAAACGTCGTGACGTTCTCGGCCATTAGCATCCCTCCTGTCTCGTCCAGGTTCTGCCGCATCTTTTCGGGATAGACCTCTAACCCCTCCGTTACCTCGCGCACGGCGGCCGCAGCGCCGCCCGTCAGGGCCAGGGCTTCGGAGAGTGCCTCCCACTCCGCGTGCCAGGCGCCGGCGGCGCGCTCGTGCTCACCTATCATGGCCTGGTAGAGCGTCTGCGCGAGCGCCTGAACACGGCGGGTGTTAGCCGCGGCGGTCACCGAGAGGATGGGGTTGCGTTTGTGGGGAAGCGTCGAAGAGCCACCGCGCCCCTCGCCCGCGGGCTCGGCAACCTCGCCCACCTCCGTCTGGGCCATCAGGATCACGTCGAGGGCGATCTTCCCTAGCACGCCGGCGAGGAGCGAGAGTGCGCCCCCGATCTCCGCGATCCTGGTCCGATCGGTGTGCCACGGCACCGCAGGCTCCGCGAGGTCGAGTTCCCGCGCGAACTGCCCGAGCACGGAGACGCCGGATTCGCCGAGAGAAGCGAGCGTCCCAGCGGCCCCACCGAGCTGGGCCGCAAGCCCGCGCTCGCGCTCGACCAGGAGTTTTCGTCTTCCCTCCAGTACCGACACGAGCCACCCGGCCGCCTTCAGGCCGAAGGTGGTAGGAAGTGCCTGCTGGAGTAGCGTGCGTCCGGCCATAATATTCTCGCGGTGCTCTTCGGCGAGCCGGGCGCAGGCGTGGGAGATGCCCTCCAGTTGCGCGAGGATGAGGTCAAGCGCGCGCTGGGCGACTAGCATCGCGGCGCTGTCCACGATGTCCTGGCTCGTCGCGCCCTTGTGGACGTAGCGGGCGGCTTCTTCGGAGACTTCGAAAACCGCTTCGGTCAGCGCCTTGACCAGCGGTGGCACGGGATTGCCCGCCGCACGCCCCTCGCGTCCGAGTTCTTCGGGATCGAAACGGGTCGCCTCGCAGCACGAGGCGATGGTCACGGCCGCTTTGTGGGGGATCAGGCCTGCGCGCGCCTCTGCGGCCGCGAGCGCGGCTTCCGCATCGAGCATCGCCTGAAGCCAGGACCCTCCAGAGACGGCCTCCCGGAACTCCTCCGGGGCGAAGATGAGCCTGAGGATTTCCCCGTCCATCCCTAGATTTCGAAGAAGGCGGTCTGGTTCTCGCCCTGGAGGAGTATATCGAAGCGCAGCGCGCCTTCTTCGTCGTGGGCCACGAGCGTGCTCCTAAATTGCGCGTCTTCGACGGACGAAAGCACGGGGTCGGCGGCGTTGGCCTCCTGTTCGTCGGGGAAATAGATGCGGGTGACGAGGCGCTTCAACAGGCCCCGGGCGAAGACGGAGACCATGACGTTCGGGGCTTGAAGGTTCCCGTCGGAACCGGGTATGGAGCCGGGTTTGATCGTTACGAAGGAGAATTTGCCGCCGGCGTCGGTTCCCGAGCGTCCGAAGCCGGAGAAGGTTTCCGGGTCGAGCGGCAGGTACTCCCGGTCGTCGATAGGGTCGTCGTAGCGGCCCGTCCGGTTGGCCTGCCAGATCTCGACCATGGCGTCGGACACGGGCTCGCCCGCTCCGTCGTAGACGGTGCCCTTGATCCTCACGGCCTCCGGGTGATCCGGTGGGATCAGCTCGGAGCGGTTCTCGTCGATGAGCGCGTCGTGGAAGAAGGGGCCTATCGTTTGGGAGGGCGTGGGTTTCACTTGTGGTTCTCCATGGGGGTCGCGTCCCTTCCTTCTAGCACGATGTCGAAGCGGTAGCCCAGAGCCCACTCCGGCTGCGTCGTTTCCAGGTCGAAGGTGGAGATCATGCGTTGCTGCGCCTTCGGGTCGCGAACCGACTGGAAGATCGGGTCGTGCCCGAAGAGCGGATCTCCGGGGAAGTACATCTGGGTTATGAGGCGGCTCCTGAACGCCTCCCCGAACAGGGAGAGGTGTATGTGGGCCGGGCGCCAGGCGTTGTCGTGGTTCTTCCACGGGTAGGCTCCCGGCTTGATCGTAACGAAGCGGTAGCGCCCCTCGTCGTCGGTAAGGCAACGGCCGGCGCCGGAGAAGTTCGGGTCGAGCGGGGCAGGGTGCCTGTCGAGCTTGTGGGTGTAGCGTCCGGCGGCGTTGGCCTGCCAGATCTCGATCAGGCTGTTCCGGACCGGGCGTCCGTCGCCGTCTAGCACGCGCCCCGCGACGATGATGCGCTCGCCTAGAGGCTCGCCCTCGTGCTGGCGGGTAAGGTCGTCATCCAGTTCCCCAATCGGGCCGCGTCCGTAGGCGGGACCCGTGGTATCGGAGAGGGTTCTGGGAAGTGTGATCAGGGGCTTCTTCGGCGCCCTTAGGCGCGTCGCCACGTAGTCCGGATACAGGTATGGCGGCTGAACCTCCCGGTTGGTATCTGAGACTCGTTCCGAGCTTTGCTGTCCCACTCTCTCGCTCCTTTCGCCCCCAGGCTACCTTCTCGACGACTATCGCGATACCCTGGCCAACCCGGGTGCGCATCGTGCCGAACATGGCGGCGCGGGCGGCCTCAAGACCCCGGCCTTCTTCGCGAGGCCTCGGTTCTCGCCCGCAGATCGCGCAGGATCTCGAGTTCCTCCTCGGTGGGTGGCCCGGTGGTGTCGAGCTCGTGTGCCACCTCAAGATCCCAGCCCGTCGCCTCTTTTGCCTGCTCGACGGTGGCCCCGGGGTGCAGCGAGACCAGCGTGAATTCCCTCGTCTCGGGGTCGGGCCTCAGGACGCCGAGGTCGGTGATGATCACGGTGGGACCCGCGCCGTAGTAGCCGAGCTCCTTGCGGGAGTCGCCGCTGTAACGGTGCCCCACGGAGGTGACGAAGGCAAGCCTCTCGACGAAGGCGCGGGGCTTCTGCCTGAGGACCACCACAACCTCCTTCGCGGAGGCGGCGATCTCCGGCGCCCCGCCCGCCCCGGGGAGGCGCACCTTCGGCGAGTCGTAGGACCCAACGACGGTGGTGTTCATGTTCCCGAAGCGGTCTACCTGGGCGGCGCCGAGGAAGCCCACGTCCACGCGCCCGGCCTGCAGCCAGTAGTTGAACACCTCGGGTACCGAGACCACCGAGTCGGCGTGCTCTGCCAGGACCCCGTCACCGATGCTGAGGGGCAAGACTTCTGGCTTGGCGCCCAGGGTGCCCGACTCGTAGATCAGGAAGCAGTTCGGCGCGTGCGTCGCGCGCGCGAGGTTGGCGGCCTCGCTCGGGAGGCCGATGCCCACGAAGCAGACCACGCCGTCCCTAAGCACGCGCGAAGCCGCGACCGTCATCAATCTCGTCGGTCGCGTAGTTGTCCCTTCCGATCTGCGTCATCCCATCACCCCCTCTATGCTCCTGAGGTGCTCGGAGAAGTCTTCGAGGCCGAGGACGTGCCGTTCCATCCACTCCCGGAAGCGCTCCCGGTCGCGTCCGATCGGGTCCCACGCCTCGTAGAAGGCGTTGTCGCGGTCGTAGTAGCCGTCGGCGTAGGAGGGGTGCGCGCCGTGAGGTACGACGGCTACGGCATCCACCGCCACCGACGGTAGGACGATCTGGAACGGCCTGGGCTCGAACGCCTCCACCACTTCCTCGACGGTGACGATCACGCGCCGGGCAGAGAGCGCGGCCTCCTTCTGGATGCCTGTGATGCCCCAGATCGCCACGTTTCCCCGCCTGTCGGCCTGCTGGGCGTGGATCACCGCAACGTCGGGATTAAGGGCCGGCACCGCAGCCAACCGCTCCCCGGTGGACGGGCACTCTACGGGCTTTATCGTCGGTGTCACCTCCGGCAGGTCGGTGCCGACGTAGCCGCGCAAGACGGCGAAGGGCAGGTTCGAGGCTCCGGCGACGTAGCGGTTGGCCATCCCGGCGTGGGAGTGCTCCTCTATCTCCAAAGGGGCCGGCCAGCCGTGCTCGACGGCGTCGCGGAAGCGGTGGAGGGAGCCGACGCCGGGATTGCCGCCCCACGAGAAGATCAGCTTGCTCGCCGTGCCCATCCCGATCATCTGGTCGCAGACGAGGTCCGGTGTCATCCTGACGAGGGTAAGATTCCTCTTCTCCTGGCGGATGATCTCGTGCGCGGCGGCGAACGGGATCAGATGCGTAAAACCTTCCAGGGCGACAGAGTCGCCGTCACTCACCAACCCGGCGACCGCTTCCCGCAATCCTACTAACTCAGCCATGTCGAGCCTTTACCCGCATCCTCGCCGCGCCCTCCTTCCGCCAACCTGCAGGCGGGAAAGCGAAGCGTCTCTCGACTTCGCCTCTCCGCACGATCCGACCGCTTGTTAATGCTGGGTGCCCCCCTGTGTTGCTCCTTCTTATCCCCTCCGTCACATTCTGGTCGCTTCCCCGATATATGTCCAATATCAATTGAATGTCTCGGATATACGCCAGTGATATACCATCGGCGCGTGGCGCGCGGATACGAGATAATCGGCGGGTATGGAGTACTGGCACGGTTTCGAGACGGCACGCAACGTCGCGCAGATATACGAGACTACGATCGCGGACACCGCGTCGGACCTCTCCACACACTTCGTCACCGCCCCTGCGCGTTCGCTCGGAGGCAGGTCTTACCTGTTTCAGGGTTCGGACAGCCCCCTCGAAACGTTGGGGCTGTTGCGCATTGCGGACGTGCCGTTCGGCGGCGTGGCCCGCAGCCTGGCCGCGTGCCTGGTCTCCGATGACGTCGAGGAGTTCCTGCGAAAGTTTGACCAGGGCTTTGAAGAAGAGAGGAGGCACGCCAGCACGCGACTGCCGAAACCCTTCGTGTTCGCAGAGTATCTCAC
>JBKPOM010000311.1:0-4426 GCA_046733115.1 Actinomycetota bacterium
AGAACGGCAAACCCTTCGGTATCCACACTAATCCGCTCGACGATCTCCGGTTGCCACTCACCTCGCTCTTTGCACCACCCAGCCAACTTCTCTCCCGTGTAGGCTCCATCTGCCCAGATCTTCTTCAAACGAGGCACGAACGGCTTTAGCCCGGCCAAAAGACACCGTGCCCCGAGACCCTGTTTTGTATATCGGCCGAGGTGACGTACAGCGGGTTGCGTTGACACCGACCTGCCCGTAGGTCGATGCTATTATGCCCGTTCGGACAAATCCGTCGGTAAGAGCGCATGTCTGCATCGTGCGATGTGGGTCGATCACACTGAAACGTGCTATCAAGGCGAAATTCCGAGCATCTCCCTTCTGCGCACTCCGGTGAATAGGAGCAGGAACCGCTGCGGGCTAGCAGCCTCCCGACTCGCGTTCCCTTGCGACGAACTCCTCCACTTCGTCGATGAACGACAGCAGTTCTTCCAGGAGCGGGTTGGGCCTCCACCAGTACCTCTCGCCGAGGCAGGCTTCGGACGGTTCGTCGGGCTCGGGGGAGAGCCTGTACCACGCCGCCCTCCCTCCTGGATCCACGGTGTTCGGGCGGCTCGAGACCACGAGGTGGGGCTCGAAGCTCGCCAGCCGCTCGCCGATCACGCCAAGACGGCAGGTTGCCACCTCTGCGCCCGGACGGAGCCCGCGTATGGCCCTCTCCAGGGCGTCGGCGTAGACGCGATAGTTGTTTTCGTAGGAGATCAGAATCCGCATGTCGCGTGCACCCTACCCCCCGTTACCCCTAGCGCCCGAGTCTCCTTACGGCGGCGAGGACCTCCCTGAGGGGGACGTCCTTGGGGAGCACCTCGGCGGCTCCCGCCCGTACCATCTCCTCGTGGACCGCGGGGTCCTCCAGTGCGGTCATCACCAAAACCGAGATGGATGGGTTGGCCCTATGGAGATCCTTGACCATCTCCGGAGCGCCCTCGTCGGGGAGGGGTATGTACACTATGGCGGCGTCTATGCCCCCCTCGGCCATCCTCTGGCGTCCCTCGACCACGGAGCCGGCTTGGGACACCACCTCGAGGTCGGGCTCCTGATCCATCACGTAGGAGGCGGCCTGGCGGAAGGCGCTGTGGTACTCGACGAAAAGGATGAGCGCCAACTGCTTGTCTCCTTTCTCCCGGCGCTTGCCCTCACCGGCGTATATACCCACGAGGCATGCGGAGGTCACTTTAGGAGGAGTGCATACTCTCGGACCTACGAGCGGCCCTTGGAGGCGAATTTCCGAGAACCCCGTAAAAGCGAAGCTCGGCACGGTCCCGCTCCAACAGGCCCGGATCGGAGGGTACCGGACCGGGACTATGCAAGATCGTGCAAGCGAACTTCCGAGAATTTCTTTACTCCGCTGTTGGCACCCAGGGGCCGCATTCGGCCGGTCCGGAGGGTCTGGGTGTAGATCGTCATCTCCATCGGCAAACGAACGTTTGTAGTAACTAAACATAGTTACTACGCACTAGGCGGAGATGCAAATTCGACGCGATGCTAACAATGATATTACGTCGAATCTCACCGAAGACCTCCTGCGCGAAGCCCCTCCGGATTGGGGCAGAGCGAAGGGTTAGGGCGCCGCACTTACTGCCTTTCTCGGCGGCCGACGGGCGTTTAGACGGCCTGCGGGCGGGGCAGGCTCGTGGTGGTGCGTCGGCCACGCGAGGAGGAGAGGAGTGTGAGGAGGAAGATCCTGGTTTTGCTCGCGGCCGCCCTCGTCGCCCTCTCCGGCCTCGCGGCCTGCGGACAGGCGGTCGAATACCAGGTGCGCCAGCGGGTAGAGCACGAGGTGCAGCAGGGCAAACAGAAAGTGGAAGACAAGGTACGGCAGGGCAAACGGTGGGCCGACAAAGAGGTGCAACAGGGCAAGCAACGCCTTCGGGAGGAAGGACAGAAGGCCAAGAAGGGGATAGGACAAGAACTCCAGAAGGCGAAAAAGCAAGCGGAAAAGCAGACGGGTAAGGGGCAGTAGCTGCCCACGAAAGGGGCCGGGACATAGAACGAAGGGTACCCCCGCCCGCCGTCTCCCAAGGCCCGCGAGAGGGGTGAGCTTAGCGAAGCTTCGCTAGCAAGAAGCATAGCACCACCCCAGAGCCACCCGAGACGCTCCTGCGCCCCCGATGGGCGTGCGAATGTTCTATGCATAGGACCGGGGCTATGCGGGGCCCCGGTCCAAATCCGCCGGTGGTGGCCGTCGCCTCGTGGCCGCGATGTTCCAGGCCGCGACTAGCCCCAGACACGCCACCAGCGCTTTAGCTGCGTTCCTCAAGGGCTTGGGGCTTGCCGGGGTTGAGGGCAATTTCGCCGGCTCCCACAGGGTGACCGTGATATCCCGGGTGTGGAAGTAGTCGTGGGCGACTCGACCAACCGTGCCCACGATTTGCTGGGCCCTCTTCGGGTCGGTGTCCGTGTAGGTCAGTCGGATAATTGTCGTACCCGGTTCCGGCTCGGCGGTTAGGTTATCCAGGAGTTTGTTCGCCGAACCCCGCGGGAGTCCTAGGCGCCTGACGGTCTCCTCGGCCACCCGGGGGCTGTCGATGACAGTAGCCGTCGCTTGGGATGCCTTTTCGAGTCTTTCGGGCGGGAGGGCAAGGGGGATGGGGTGTATCTTCCCGTCGTTTGCCAGCAGCCTCTGTTCCACAAACACCTTGGCGGTGGCCTCGTACTTCAGCGGTAGCAAGGCGTAGCTTTCCGCCGCAACCACCGCGGCGAGGAGGAGACTAGCCACCACTCCTACTCGCAACACCTTCATGCGCATAGCATTCCCATACTACCTTAAGCTACGCTCGCCCTGGGCTCGGCCCCACTCCGCTAGGGGGTAGGTACCGGAGTGGGGGAGAGCTTGCTACGCCCAACTTCCGAGAATTCATCTGCCACGCACTCCGGTGAATAGGGCAAGAGAAGGCCCGAAGTAGACACCAAGACGGGATATTGAGAAGATGGGATACTCACTTCGTCTCGGCGAGGTGTACCGGACGCAAAAAGATCGGCACAACCAGAGGGACCGGCTTGCAACAGTACGCGCTTTTTATGTGGATCGCCACGGCATTGTGGCTCGTGGCGGCCCTCGCCGCAGTCATCGATCGCGATACGCTCAACGCTATAGCTTGGTTTGGCTTCGCCGCGGCCGGGGCCCTTACCGCGAGCGGTACGACGGAACGCTCTAGAGGTCTGGCTTACCTAGCAATCGCGTTGTTGGTCGCTGCCGTAGCGATACTGATGGGTGTTTTCCTCACCGACTAGGCTTCGCCGCCGCTTCCCTAACGTCCTGACAAAGTGTTGCGCACGTTACCCAGAGGACCACCGTACTGTAGAACACATCCGACGGGTAATGGGTGTCGGACCGGGGCTATGCGAACTTCTCAGAACGCCGTCAAAGCGAAGTTTGCAGAATTAACCTTCCCCGACGTTGGGTGGATAGAGGGCTTTGCACCGAACCCCTTAGACCACTGATGCGTAATCGTTCAGACCAGCAGATCGGCCAGCCAGCGCAACGGTCTCCCGAGCAGGGCGTTGAGGCGCTGTCCGCAAGTGTAGGCCGCTACCTTCGCGCTCAGACGGGCCAACAGCCCGCCAAGGGTCTTCGCTCGGTGCCGCTCCAGAGAGAAGAGGTCCTTGAGCTGGCCGATCACGCTTTCTATGATCTGCCGTTTGCCCGCCGCCCACCGACACGCCTCTTGCGGCCACGCCCGGCGAGAGTTCTCTTTGGGCGTCGCCACCACCAGTGCGTCGTGCTCTTGCAAGCATCGCCGCTCCCATGCCAACGAGGAGAACCCCTTGTCGGCCAGGTAAGCGTCGTGGCGGTCTCGCACTATGAGGGCCTCGCCGATGGGCCTCTCGTCGGAGTTGGCGGGGGCCAGGAAGAAGGCGGTGACCACCCCTTCGGCGCTCACTACGAGCGCCACCTTGAAGCCGTAGACCCATTATTCGCTCTTCGAACGGCATCTCCCGAAGCTCGCCTGACCGACGAACAATCCCCCCCGGCGAGCTCTCGCTCTCACGATAGCCGGGATCAGGGTGGTGTCCATCACCCGATAGGCTTCCGAGGGCTCGGAGAGCGTGGCGGCAAGCTCGCCCTGCAGCGCTCGCAGCTCGGGCTCCAGGGCGCGGATACGGCGGTTGAGCTGGCTCTGGCTCACCAAGTAGGGGAAGTAGGGCCGCAGGTGGGAGTGGGCGAATCTCCAGAAGTCCCGCTCGCTGCGAAAGCGGGGCCACTGGGCGAGGATGGCCAGAGTGAGGACCTCGCTCTGAGAGAGCAGGGCCGGGCGGCCTGGTTTCGATGGCACCGAGGATCTGTTCTCCGTCCACCAGTCGTCCACGAGCACGTACAATGAGACCAAGAAGGAGTCGAGATCCATGCGGCAGCACCACCTTTGGGCGAAGGTTTGCTACCAGC
>JBKPOM010000312.1:0-5911 GCA_046733115.1 Actinomycetota bacterium
GCCGCAGGATCGTCCCCCGGCTCCGGCGCGCCGGCTACGACGTGACTTACAGGGAGTTCGACGGCGGCCATACGGTCCCTCCCGAAATAGCGCTCGATGCAGCAAGCCGATTCGCGAGAAAGGGGAGCGGGGGAGAGGGGCGCGCCTCACCGTAGCGCCCCTTGACACTTTCGCCGTGGCGAAGTGGCCGATCAACGGTGGTGATCGAGGGGTGAGCGGAGAGCCACCCAAGGCGCGCAAGCCTGGCTGAACGCACCCATCGGTCCGGGGCCAAGGCAGGTCCCGAGCATCGCATGTGCAAGGCGATGCAGACATGTAATGTTTAAAGCCTTGACTGTGATCTGCGGAATCGGCATCATAAACTATGGTTTTACGAGGGTGCAGAACAACAAGCAATTTGGACGCCGTTCACTCCACTAGCACAGCCTGAGAAGAGGGTTCAAACATGGCTTACGATACGAGCGTAGGATCTCCTCCCGACATCGTCGCCAGGGTGCGACAGGGGCGCGTCCATGAGTCTTCGGGTGCTGCGCGGTTTTCTGGGCGAACGATCCTTAAGGGTGGCAGGGTCATCGACACTGCCAATAGTATCGATGCCGAGAAGGACATTGCCCTTGAGGGTGCCTACGTTGCGGAGGTCGCGGACGAGATCGGGCCGGAGCGTGGCGACCGTCTTTACGACGTTAGGGGGCTCCAGGTCTGGCCGGGATTGATCGACATGCACCTGCACCTCGGTGACCTCTTCGAGACGAGTTCGGCTCCAATATTCGAGTCCGTCGCCGACGGCGTAACCGTGGCGCTCTCTCCTGGGGCCAGCAACACCTTCATGGCGCCATCACTGCTAGGGGCGGAGGTGGACCGCGGCATACCTGTCAACATCGGGGTCTACCTCGGCGGCTTGAACGTCATGGGCTCTCAGCTCTCGCGCGATGAGCTTGTTGCCCTTTTCGCGGGCGAGTTGCAGGAAGACGTCGCCTACGAGAGGATGACGCGTAATCCAATCACCTACGCGACTGCGCCACTCACCGTGGGGTTGAAGGATCATATGGGGCACTTCATCGCCAGCGACGACGTGCTCGACGGGTTGTTCGAGGTCTCCTCTCGTGCCGGCCTGATCTTTATGAGCCATGCACAAGATCCTTCCCACAGCGAGCGGCTAGCCGAGTCGTCCAAGGGACGACCGCTCCACCTAACCCACTGCACGGCGGCAGGGTCGGGATCACACGGCGACGCGAGAGAGAGCATGGAACGGATTGTCGAATTGCTCAAGCAACCTCATATCTCAGGGGACCTCATGACGGGACATCTGCGTCCCGGACTGGGAAATCGGGACGGCATCCTCATAGACAGGAGCGCCCAGCAGAACGCCTACGAGGCCCTTGCAGACGGTACTGTCGACGTGCTCATCTCCGACGGTCAATGCGATGCCACGATGAAGGGCTTCGGTGACACCCGAGACAACGTGCCGGCCATCTTAGAGCTGTCCGACCAAGGGGTGCTAACACTCCCCCGAGCCGTGGCCACGATGACGAGCAACGTGGCGCTCTTGATTGGCAGACTGACCCGTGAAGAGTGGTGGACCCGCGAACTCGGCCACCTAGGAACAGGGGCTAGGGCCAACGTCACGGTGGTCGATCCGCTAGACAAACTTCCTACGTTTACGTTCGTAAACGGCACCATGGCGGCGATGGAGAACCGACCGGTGCGGGAGGCGAACGGAGCGGGCGGATGGGTGACGAAGTTCGGAATCCTTGAACGTACGGGCGTGGGAGACTTCGCCGCTTTTAGCTACGAAGGAAGCTGACTATGGTTCAGGGGTCGATCGGCGTCACACCGCCCGTTAGGGCGAACAACACCCTCAGTGGATCTCCGTCGGGCGCCACTGGACTACACCAGCTGGAAGCCGGGCAGAAGCGTGAGTGCCGGTACTATGACGACGGTGCACAGTGCCATAGAGAACGTGTTGCCCACGTAGAGGTGCCAGTCGTCGGGCAACCTGTCTATGACGAACTGGGCGACCGGCGGGCCGGCGATCGCCCCCAGCACCGCCCCCGCCAGGATGCTCTGCATGGTCCCGCCGAAGGCCAGAACCGCGGCCGGCGCCACGCTCACCAACGGAACGAAGGTCGGGTACCACTCCAGCTCGCGCCACCGCTCGTAATAAAGGAAGACACCCAAGGCCGAGGTGAGAGTCTGGCTGAGCAAGACGGCCGGCAAGAGGCCGGTTCCCAGTAACGGGTGCAACGGATTTAGCACCCAGCTCAGCAGAGTACCCAAGATCAGGCCCGCGGAGGCGAGTTCGGTTCCGTAGAATTGGGCCTCGCTGAAATCGGCAAGCACCCGGCGGCCGAACCATCCCCTGGCCGTCGGATCGGTAGACGGGGGCGGCTCGCGCTCTTCGGCAGCTACCTCGGTTTCGGGTATGTCCTCTCCCTCCGGCGGGGCTTCTTCCTCGCGCCTCATCCACGGCAGGTACCGGCAAAGCGTGAAAACTATCGCGCCACCGAGCCACATGCCGGTCACGTTGCCAACGACCGGCGGCAAACTCAGCGGCGTCAAGACGTACATGATAAGGAGGTAAGCGATGGGGAACGTGACCAGGGCACCCAGTATTCCTCCTGTCAGCGCATTCCTCCAGTTTCCCCCGTAGATGAACACCACGCCCGCGGGCACGCTGACGAAAGGAACGAACGTGGGAACCCACCCTCCCGAGAGCAGACCGCCAAACAGGACCACGGAGATTGCCAACCCGATCGACGTAGCGGCCAGTATCCAGGGCCAAAGCCCGGTCCCATAAGAGATGGGGAACCCCCTCCATCTAGAACCGGCCTCGTCCAGTCGATAGGCAACATAAGCAAATGCCAAGATGCCGATCCCGCCTAGCAAGCTTGCGTAGAACTCGGCCTCGTTAACGTCCCCGAAAAACCAGAGAAAGCGGTAGAGAGGATTGCCCGGAGCCTCCTTGAGCCAGGTCTCGAACGAGAAGAGCACAGTGTTGGACTCTATGCTCCCTTCCAGAACCAGCATGACCCCGTACAAGACAAAGGCGAAAGCCACGACCCCTAAGAACTCAGGTAGCAACCGCAGCCGCGTTCTCACAAGACACCCCCTGCATAGTACCCATGAGGGCATGCCACAGCCCTACTCTCGTATGCTCGCGTTCCGAACCCTTTGGTCGAAGCGTGCGACCGTACATCCACGATCCCCATTCGGTTGCCTCCCCACCAATCCGGCTCTTTGCAGATAGCCACAAAACTGCCTATGTTGTAATATATCTAAGGGTGAGGGCTCAAGCAACGTACCAAGTTCGGGTCCGCGAGACCGCAATGGTCTCTAGGGAAGCTCTAGGCAAGGAGGGCCGTGATGTCGCGGGATGCAGCTCTGAGCGCGCTGGATCGCATCGACCCCGATTTGGGGGCTTTCATCGAAGTAGACAGGGACCAAGTCCTTGCCGCGGCCGAGGCCCCACGCGCCGGGCGGCTCTCTGGTGTCCTGATCGCGGTGAAGGACCTGGTAGATACCGCCAACTTAAGGACCACTTACGGATCGAGATTCTTCGAGGACCACGTTCCCGAGCGTAACGCCCCGGTAGTCGATGCCCTGGAGGCCGAAGGTGGGATCGTCCTCGGTAAGACGAACCTGAACGAATTCGCCTACGGTGTCAGCGGCTACAATCCACACTACGGGGCAATACTCACCCCTGCAGACCGTTCCAGAACCGCCGGTGGGTCCAGCAGTGGCTCTGCCGCCGCGGTGGCCGCCGGCGTCTGCCGCCTGGCCGTCGGCACCGACACGAGCGGCTCAGTCCGGATACCGGCCGCGTGTTGCGGCGTCTATGGGATGAAGCTGGCCCACGGGGCCGCATCGCTTGAGGGCATCTTCCCACTCGCCGAGCGGTACGACTCCCTCGGTTATTTTGGTGCGGGTGTCGAAGACTTGCAGCAAGTTATGGGTATCGAGGAGCTGCCCGACCCGGCGAGCTTCAATGTGAAGCGTGTCGGAGTGGACGTCGAGGTTCCAGACCTTCCGGAGGATCACTGGACGCTGTTTAGAGAGCAGGTATGGGAAGTACACGGAGCGCGCTACCGCGAGGAACCTGAGCGTTATGGTAAGGACCTACGTTGGAAGCTCGAACTACCCTTCGACGACGTCGAGGGTGCCAAAGAACGGGTAGAGGCATGGCGGAGGAGGTTCCTCGAGGCAGTGGAAGGAATTGATGTGCTGGTCGGTCCTTTGCTCGACGGGGCGCCGCCGCTCCTCGAAGCGGCACTCGCTGACTACGAGCAGGATGAGTTCCTGACCGGGTTCAGGTTGCTCAGGCATACGCCGCTCTATAATGAGCTCGGATGGCCGG
Source organism: Actinomycetota bacterium (assembly GCA_046733115.1). GTDB lineage: Bacteria > Actinomycetota > Rubrobacteria > Rubrobacterales > Rubrobacteraceae > Rubrobacter_D. The sequence goes on from JBKPOM010000312.1 coordinate 4,355, forward strand.
CTCTCGCCGTCCCAACGGGAGACGGACCCGTGCAAGTCGCCGCCCGACCGGGGCACGAGTCTGCAGTGCTCGCCGTGGGCAAGAGCTTGGGCCTCTCCAGCGAGGAAACGGCGGTCCGCTAGGCTAACGACCTAAGCACCGGGTCCGCGTCGTATACCGCAAACCAGCGTCTTCTGGTCTACGCTTCGAACGCGGCAGCTCGCCGTGATAACCTGGGCCGCTACATAGCGACCTTCGCACCCATGCGACCAACCGGCTAGAGCGCCTAATGCGACGCCGGGCGTCCTGGCGTTCTTCGTGCCGCCGCCGAGGAACCGTCGCGACAGAACTCTTGCGGGCGAAGCGGCCTCGCCCTTTCCTGCGATTGCCGTGAGAAAGTACCGCGCAGCGGACGGGCCGCCTTGAGCCGCGCTCGTCGTCGCGCCTACAGCACTAGTCAAAACGCTTGACCCAGATGCAATCATGGGCGGATGAAAGCCTACTCCGAAGTCTGCGCCGAAAGATAGTCGAATCTACAGAACGTGGAACCTTCAATACCCGGGCTGCCCGCCTGTTCGGCGTGAGCCTCTCCTCGGTAAAGCGCTACGCTAGGATGGCGCGACGAGAAGCCCCCTCGCGCCGAAGAAAGGCTCCGTCCGACCCGCGAAGCTGGACAAGAACGGAAAGAGGCTCCTCGAATTAGCCGTCGAGGAACGCCCGACAGCCACCGTTTCCGAGAGGCGCCGCTCCCTGGAGCGCATCACGGGTAGTGGCCTGAGTGAGTCGACCGTTCGAGGACCTCGTTGGCGAAGCGGGCGCGCAGCTCGCGTTTGAAGATCTTGCCGGACGCGTTGCGCGGCAGGTCGTTCACGAAGAAGACGTGCTTGGGGACCTCGAACGGGGCGAGGCGCTCGCGGGCGCGGGCGCGCAGCTCCTCGGCGAGGGCTTCGTCCGGCTCCGTCCCGCTCTTGAGCGTCACCACGGCGCTGACGGCCTCAATCCACTTCTCGTCAGGCAACGCTACCACCGCGACCTCCGAGACGGCCTCGTGGTCGTACGGGACGGCCTCGACCTCGCGCCCCGAGACCAGGATGCCGCCGGTGTTTATGACGTCCTTGACCCTGTCGACGACGTAGAGGTAGCCTCCCTCGTCCACATAGCCCAGGTCGCCGGAGTGGAACCAGCCGCCCCGGAAGACTTCCTCGGTCTCCTCGGGCTTGTCCCAGTAGCCGACCATGAGCTGGGGGGAGCGGTGCACGATCTCCCCGTGCTCGCCGGGCCCAACGTCGTTTATCTGCAGGTCTACTAGCGGTGTGCAATGGTATTGAGCCATCTTTATCTCGAGGGTCGGACGGTACCGCGTAATCGTAGACCACTACGTAGCCCATCCACGCGCGAGGCCGATGGTCGGAGGAGTGGGTCAACTGCACCGACTACCGCTCTATAGCGGTGTGCAGTGATATTGGACCTCTGCTACTTGCCAAGTCTGGGGTGGACGTGTCGGGCATTCTGAAGCCTCCCGCGCTATGCTTGAAAGCAAACACCGCGGGGGTGGTCCAACTTCATTGACTACCGCTT
>JBKPOM010000313.1:0-28651 GCA_046733115.1 Actinomycetota bacterium
AGCCCAGGCCACCGACGGCCAGGAGGTCCACGTCGTGGGAGGCGGCAACTCCGCCGGGCAGGCCGCCATGCACCTCTCCAAATACGCCTCGAAAGTGACGCTCCTAGTGCGTGGCAGCTCGCTCGCGGCGAGCATGTCCGAGTACCTGGTAGCGGAGACAGAAGCGGCGGGGAACATAGAGGTCCATCTGAACACCCGTGTGGTGGGTGGCGCAGGAGAGGGACGTTTGGAGCACCTCATGCTCGAGGATTCTGCCTCCGGTTCCACGCAGATCGTCCCCTCTTCCGCCCTGTTCGTGCTCATCGGGGCCGAGCCCCGCACGGGGTGGCTCCCCGAGGATATCGCGCGCGACCAAAAAGGTTACGTCGTCACGGGGCAGGATCTTCTGCGCGACCGGGGGAGGTCCGGGGTGTGGTCGCTGGAGCGTCCGCCGATGCTCCTGGAAACGAGCGTACCCGGCGTCCTGGCTGCCGGAGACGTAAGGTTCGGGTCGGTAAAGAGGGTGGCATCGGCCGTGGGAGAAGGATCCATCGCCATACCGCTGATCCACAGTTACCTGGCCCGATCGTGGGGTTGGTAGGCGAAGCCTCGAGTGGCTCCTAGCCTCTACCCTCCGAAGCCGTGTCGGGGCGCAACCACAAGGAAACGTGGGCCGGTTGCATCGCCTCTGGTATCACCCCCACCAGTTCCTGGTTTAGCGCGCCGAGGTCCGTCTCGTTGCGCAGTCTGGCCGAGAAATTTTCGAGCGGCTTTCTAGCGTCGTACTTACGCCTGTAGAAGCTGCGGTCCACAAAGCCCTGGATGCGGCGCCTCAGGGGCTCGAACATGGCGGCTATCGCCAGGGTGGACGCCACCACGGCGATCTCGGACTCCTGGTGGATCAGGACACGAAAGAGGTATTGGAGCACGACGATGACGCCCTCGAAGGACACCGCCAGAATTACCGTAAGGGTGACGTAGACGAGGGTGCGGTTGATGATGAGATCTATGTCGAAGAGGTGGTAGCGCAGCACGGCGACGCCGATCGAAACGGGATGAGGAGTATGGTTAGGTAGCCGAAGAGCGTGTCGCCAACCAGGTGGACGAGGAGGGTCACCGTCGACGAAACTTCTGGGGCGAAGAGTCCAAGCGTCACGGAAATACCGAGAAATACTGCGAGTGCTGCCGAGATGCCAAACACGACCCATTTGATCTGCTGCCGCTGAGCCGGATTCGCGGTGCGCCGGTATCAGTAGCCTTGGGAGTAGATCGCGGTGCTCAGCGCGTCCATCCACACCACCGTGTCGATCGGGGCATGCAAGGTGTGTGGGCCAGGGTTGAGGTACCAGTCGGGGAAGAAATACTTGGGCACCTGCCAGGCTATCCAAACCAGCACCACCCAGCGTGTCCAGCGGGGCACAAACCGCCCGTCCGGGAAGAGGTAAAGGAAGAGGCCGAAGGAGGCCGCACCGAGAAAGTGTAGGAAGGAGGTCGGCACCTCCAATGCCGGATGCCGGGCGGCGTGCGCCTCCATGGTGAACACGGAGGTCGCCGTCCCGAAGGTTAGCAAGGCCAGGGAGACGAGCAGGCCCATGCGGTCGCCGGATCTGCGCGAGAAGATGAGTAGCGCGACCGCAGTACAAACCGCGGCAAAGATGACGTCCATCGCGCCGGCGTAAACCCCGAAAGGGTCGAAGGAGAGGCCGAGGCCCCCGGCGCTCGCAGACCGGAGGGGGAGAGCTGCCCGGTAGGGCAACTTACGGTGGGGCAAGGGATATGCAACAGCGTGAACTCGGCCGGAATGCCGATGACGAAAAGGCTTACGGCCAACGCGGCGACCAGGATCCACGCCGCCCTGGCCAGTAGCAGCCGGCGCCCGCTTAGTCGGACCCGCAGTGAATCGTCGGCGCTCGTGGGAGGCACAGACATAATATCCTTCCCTTCCGATGGGGCGTCTGCATCGCCTCACCATGATAGTTACTTAAGTATCATGCTCCTCTCGTGCTGCGCAAGGCGATCCACGGCGGACCGGACGACGTCGGGTTAGTGGGAGACAAAGGCGAGGACGTACTCTACGGCGGGGACGGCCGCGATAGCGTATACGCGGAGGGTGACGGGCAGCGGGACGAGCTCTATTGCGGTGAAGGCCGGGACCACCATAGGGCCGACCACGTGTCGAGCAGTTGCGAAGTGAAGATGAGGCCTCCGAAATCGGAAGGGATTTCCTTAAGCGTTCGCAAAAGGATCGACCCTTTGCAAAGCACGCTGTAAGCCATCAGCACTTCAGCATGTCAGCGATTCAATGGTTGAAATGTTGAAGTGCTGACTCAGCCCTCGGGCCGGGCCGTGGCGTGCTCGGTGGCCCACTCGAGGGCGTAGTCGACGACCTCCTCCCAGCCGTCATGCCCGACGATGTAGTGCGAGCGCCCAGGGAACTCCTTGTAGTCTGTCACCGACTTGGTGTGACGGTAGTGCTTGACGTTCGACTCGTTGACCGCGGGCGGTATAAGGTTATCGTCGCCACCCGCAATGAACAGCAAGGGCGCCCGGTCCTCGTTGCGGAAGTTCACGTAGGTGTCCTGGTGACCGGGCGTGAAGTTGGCCAGAGGACCCGCCCACACGAGATTGCCCGAGCCGGGGACGTAGTAGCGCTCGTAGACCTCGTCCGAGTCCTCCTTGGAGAGGGTGTTCGCGAAGGCGTAGTGGAACTGCTCTTTTGTGAAGCCCACGGCTCTGTGGCGGTTGGCGGGGTTCCTCAGGATCGGGAAGAGCGCCCTGATCTGCGATACGGGGACCACCTTGACGCCCTCGGCGAGCACGGAATCTATGGCCACGCCGGCCGCCCCGTAACCGCGGTCGAGCAGGATCTGGGTGAACAGGCCGCCGGCCGAGTGGCCGATGATGATCGGCGATCCATCCAACCCGTCGATGATGCCCTCGTAGTGCTCGATGATGGCGGGGACCGTCAACGCCTCTATGGGTGAGGGGTCCTCGCGCAGCGCCTCGACCTCGACCTCGAGGCTGGGATAGGCGGGGGCGAGCACGCGGTAGCCCTTGCCCTCGTAGCGCTCGACCCACTTCTCCCAGCTGAGGGGGTAATCCAGAAGCCGTGGACCAGGACGATGGTGTCAGGTGCGTTGGATGCGGCCATAGGGTCCTCCTGCCGAACAGCCAGTCGCTCGCTGATAACAATTTACACCCCTCCGGGACGGAGGATTACTCTTCGAGGCCAATTTCGTTGATCTTCTCCGGTGATATCTTGATGGCGGTGCGTACACGATCCGGCCGGTGGAACGGGTAGGTCTCCTGGCCGAGGTACTTCTTGGCCAGTCGATCTATCTGCTCGACGGCGCCCTCAGTGGTGACTTCCACGACCCGGCCCCTGACCATGGCTATGCGCCAGGCGTTCGTCGGGTCGACCACGTTGACGGCCACGCGTGGATCACGGCGCACGTTCTTCTCTTTCTGGCTACCCTCGTTTGTATTGATCAGGATGTGCTCTCCGTCCGTCTCGACCCACACCTGGGTGATATGGGGCGAGCCGTCTGGCATGAGCGTGGCGAGCTGGCAGAAGGCGGGCTCTTCCAGCAACTTCCGAAACCCGGGGGATATGGCTTGCGGCAAGGCTCCTCCTATGGACAGCGGGACGATGACAGAGGGATATAGCACACCCTTCGCCCCGGCGCACCGATCGCGAGACGCGCGTCCCGGACTGCCATCGATCACGCCCTCCAGACGCGCGACTCTCCCGGTCCGTCTACCAGCTCGACGCGCCACGGCCGCAGTACCAGCACCCCGAACTCGGGATTTTCGACCCCGCCCCATGTCCTGGCCGGGTCGTAGCCGAGAGGTTGCGGTGCGCGCACGTACATCTCCCACGTCCTGCGTTTGCCCTCGACCGTATCGTCCCACTCGACGCGGCGGTCGACGTAGACGGGTCTCCATGGGTCTCCATGGATCTCCCTGGTCGAGATAACAGAGCGAGGGGTAGGGGTTGCGGGCGAGGTGCCTGGTCTTGAGGGTGTTGCGGTTGGTGGCGATGCGCCCTGTCTTGCCCTCCCAGATCGGATGCCAGATCCTGGATCTCGGCCTGCCTTTGGTATCCACTGTGGCCGCGGTGCGCCGCACGATGCCGTGCACGCGCTCCAGAAACTCGTCCTCCATGTCGGCGAACGAAGTGACGGGCTCAGGGGCTCAGCGTAGGGCGTCCCGAATATCTCCTGTCTCCGATTGTACGCGGGGCAGTATAGGCGAACTCCGCGAAACGTCGGGTTTGGCCGTTCCGTGCGACGATGCGCGACACGCACGAAGGGGAGCAGTTCGCCAGCGCGGTGCCTACGGTTCGGGGTCGGGGTTCGTGCGGAGGCGGACCCTGAAGAAGTCGAAGAGGACGCGGAAGACGGCGAGGGTGGGAACGGCGAAGATTATTCCGGCGAGGCCGGCGAGTTCGCCGCCGGCTATCACGGCCAGGAGCACGACTATGGGGTGCACATTGAGCGCCTGGCCCTGGATACGGGGCGTCAAGAAGTTGCCTTCGAACTGCTGGATCAGGACGTAGGCCACGACCGTCAGGATGGCCGTGGTCGTGTTCGATTCGAAGACGGGAGACCCGAAGACGAGCGCCACGAGAACGGCGGGTACTCCCCCGAGAAACGCACCGAGATAAGGGATGATCGCCGTGACCGACACCCAAGCGCCAAGCAAAATGGCGTAGCGCACGCCGAGAAAATACAGCGCGATCGCGGCCAGAACGCCCTGGATCATTACGACGAAAACAAGCCCACCGAGGTAGCGTGAGAGCGAGTTGCCGAAGGCCTCCCACAGGTCGCGGGCGTCGTGACGGTAGTGGGTCGGCACGGTCTTAAGGAAGGTCGCCTTCACCTTCCGCACGTCCACCAGAAGGTAGATCGCGACGAAGAGTACGCCGAAGAGCGTCACCCCGAAGTTGAAGATCCTCGGGATGAACCCGAGGATGCTCCTGAGCAGGTTCTCGGTAAGGTTCTGGGCGCGGTTAAAAAGGTCGGTGACCAATTCTTTGCCGAACACCTCGGGGTCTGAGCCCGGGATCAACTGGCGCTCGTCGAGCGCGTTTATCACGTCGATCAGGAACTGGTTGGCCCTGTTGGCGATGAGGGGCGTGTTCCTCACGAGCGTGGTGAGCTGCTCGATCAGGAGCGGCACCAAAAAGAAGAACCCAAGGGAGATCAAACCAAGCAAACCGAGAACGGTCAATAAGATAGCTAGCCCCCTCGGCATTAAGTGCGAGAGCGCCCGGACCGGAAACGAAAGCACGATAGCCAGCGCCACCCCACCGAACGCCACAGCGGGCACGGTCGGCGCCGCGTACAAAAGAAGCGCGAGCAGGGCAACCCCCACCACCAAAATGCCGATCCAGACCCGCGAAGAGACGAAGATCGGGGTCAGATAACCGCCAGAAGCAGACTTCACCCCCCGTCCCTTGCTCCCCGACCTCCGAACCCTCCTGTTCGCCCTCATCTTCCCCGGTTCTGTGTAGGTACGTGCCCGAAAGCTTCATTTTACGCGCAAACCCGCGCCGGTCAGCCTTCAGCTCGCCGTCTACTGATCGATCAGGCTGACCGGAGGGCGCCTCAGAACGATCACGACTTGCCGGGGTCCTCGCGAAGCAGACAGGCCCAGATGAGGGCTACGAATGACAGCGTCGAGAACACCGCGCGGACCCCGTTCCAGAAGTCCCACGGGCCTTCGTAGGCGTCGCGGGCTTCGGAGAAGACTCGTGCCGGGGCATCTGGGTCCACGGCGGCCAGCTGGTCGTTCATGGGTACGTTGACGAAGGCCGTTAGCAGGAAGCCTCCGCCGATGTAGAGCAGGCAGGCGAGCAAGATCAGTTGGAAGCGACCGGATCTAAGCCTCGGGAGGTGAACCACGAGCGCCGCGAGCGGGAACAACGCTGCACCAAAGAAGCTGGCGAAGAACAGGGGATTCTGTATCCGCTCGTTGATCTCCTGCATCGTGGCCACGTAGCTCACGTCGGGCTGCGCCGCGAGACCTAAGTTGACCGAGACCGAGTAGGCGTAGAAGACCCCGGCGACAAGGCCGGTGGTGAGGGTGGCACCGCCGAGCATGAGGGCACGGACAGTCGAGAGAAGGGAATTAGGTCGCGAAGTCTTGGGGCTCACCTTCTGGGTGGATGTGCTTGACACGATATGCCTCCTTGGGTAGTCGTGGTCGATCATTGGGCGTAGGAAACGAGCGCGATGGTGAGTGCGGCGGACGCGGCGAGGGCTCCGGCGAACCGCAGGTGGTTCCACGCGGTCCAGCCCGCGAGGTAGCGTGACCAGTAGCTTGCGGCGTCCGCGCCGTGCGGCTCGGTCTTCGCCAGCGCTTCGTTTCGCGGCACGTGGTAGACGACGGTCGGTCCGATCACGCAGATCAGGTACAGAGCACCGCCGGCGAGCAGGTACAAGGCGGCCGGCTCACCCCACGCGAAGAGTGACGAGACGATCAGCGCGCCGCATGCCAGGGCCGTTCCGAAGAGCACCGCCATAAAGGCCGGGGTGGGCGCCGCCGCGTTGATCGCCTGCATGGCGGCGATGGCCTGCGGAGCCGGCAGGCAGTCGAGGGCCCTCATGACGAAGGCCGAGAACGCGAAGAAGATCCCCGCCGCCACCCCGCAGCCGAGAGCCGCGAAGAGCGTCAGCATCGTAAGAAAACCGCCCATCAGCCGCGAAGGCGCGCCAGTTCCCGGCGGCCCCACACGCCCGTGCCGCCCAGGGCAAGCGTCGTCCCTACCCCTCTTCCATTATGCGCCTCCATGCCTCTCCTTTCTTCGTACTTTACACGATGTAAACTGACTCGGTGTAAGTTACCGTATACTTTACGGTATGTCAAGTGGAGGTCCGAAAACTCGGACGCGGATCCTCGAGGCGACGTGGCGGTTGATGGTCGAGCGCGACGGTCAGGGCGTCCGCATGTGCGACGTTGCGGAGGCTGCGGGAGTATCGAGGCAGGCGGTCTACGACCACTTTGGTTCCAGGGCGGAGCTCATGGTGGCGACGGCCCGTTACGGGGACGAGGTGAGGGGTTTAGAGGAGCGGTTGGCCGGCTACAGGGCGGCGACCGGCGGGGTGGAGCGCCTGGAGGCGTTCGTAGAGTTCTGGGGGAATTACATACCGGAGATCTACGGCATAGCGAGGGCCTTGCTCACCGCCCGCGAGACCGACAAGGCCGTCGCCGCGGCCTGGGACGACCGGATGCGGGTGGTGCAAGAGGCCTGCCACGATATCGTGGGGCGGCTACGGCGCGAGGGGAGGCTTGCCGCGGGGTGGTCATTGGACGAGGCCGGCGAGATGCTCTGGACGATGCTCTCCATCGGCAACTGGGAGAACCTCACGCTCGAGCGCGGCTGGCCAGTGAGCCTGTACGTCGCCAGGATGAAAGCGCTGACGCGACGCGCCTTCGTGCGAGAGGACCAGAAGGACCGTGGCCGGCGATAGTTAGCACGCTCCGGCCTGCGGCTTTCGCTCGTCAGCACGTTCCGGACTTCGGCCTCCACTTTCGGCACGCCGCCCTGTGGGCGGCTTTCAGTACGCTTCGGCCTGCGGCCTCGCTTTCGGTTTTGCTTCTGAGGGCCTTTCCCGCGTTCGGGAAGCGAGACTTTGCTAGGTAAGGGAACCTGGTAGATCTTAGTCGTCCGCCCGGGCTTCGTGCGAGCGACTGTGGGCGGAGTCGGGGTTGGCGAGTTTGTCGGCATACCTGAGGGGGATAATCGACTTCACCCCGTCGGGCGTCTTTTGGAGGGCGACTCGTCTGAGCATGGAGGGTTGATCCTTAATCCGTCGTGTGAAGATAGCGCGTGAGGTGCTTCCGCCGGGAATAACGGTGGGACGGCGTTGACGAACCTCGTCGTTATATTGCCGTTGGCGCTCGCCCTTTTTGCGGCACCCGCCGCGGGGGTCGCCGGCGCCTTGAGGTCGGCGTATGCGGCGCCAGTGGGGGTGGTCTTCGCCGCGCTTGCCGCCGTCTCGGTGCTGTGGGGGCGGTTCGCCGGTGGCGACGTCGTGGATTTGGTCTGGGCGCCGACGTGGGGGCTGCGCTTCGCCCTCTCGCTCGATGGGTTGGCCGCCCTGTACGCTCTGCTCGCGACCGGCGTAGGGTTCCTGGTTCTTGTCTACTCGTGGTGCTACATCCCGCTGCACCTGGAGCACGAGGGGCGTTCTCAGGCCGACGCCGTGAGGTTCTACTTCTTCATCCTGTAGTTTATGGGATCTATGGTGGATTTGGCGATGGCGCAAGATTTAATCCTCCTCTTTGTGTTCTGGGATCTGACGGCCATTGCCTCCTACTACCTCATCGGCTACGACCGCCACAGCGCCGACTCGCGGTCTTCCGCGCTCATGGCCCTGCTCGTCACCGGGGGCACGGCGGTCTTTCTACTGATCGGGGCGGTCGTCCTGTACAACGAGTACGGCACGTTCTCCGTTCCCCAGCTCGCCCGTGTGGTCGAGCCCGGTCCCCTCACGAGCGTCGCCGGACTCCTGATCGTGGTCGCTGGCCTCGCCAAGAGCGCTCAGGTCTCCTTGCACTTCTGGCTGCCGCGGGCGATGGCGGCGCCCACGCCCGTCTCGGCCTACCTTCACTCGGCGGCGATGGTCGCCGCGGGGGTCCTGCTGATAGGTCGCGTGTACCCCATCCTGCAGAAGAGCGAACTCGTCCTCGGCACGTTACTGGTGATCGGGGTGGTCACCATGGCGGTTGGCAGCGTCCTGGCGCTCACGCGCGACGTGCTCAAGCAGCTCCTCGCGTACTCCACCATCGCCCAGTACGGGTTCGTCATGACGATGTACGGCCTCGGCGGGGAGTACGGGGCCGGTGGCGCGGCCTACTACGTAATCGCCCACGCCGTGGCCAAGAGCGCGCTGTTCCTCACCGCCGACGCCGTAACCGAGGCGACCGGCGAGGATCGCCTGAGCCGTCTCGGTGGCCTAGGGAAGCCCATGCACCTGCTCGCCGTGGCGAGCGCCTTCGCCGGGACCACGCTCACCTCGCTACCCCTGACCCTGGGTTTCTTCGCGGACGAGTTCTTCGCCGCCGCCCTCGAACGCGGTCCCCTCTTCTCCGGCGTCGCGGTCGTGGCGGCGGCGATGACGCTGGCCTACACCTGACGCTTCTGGGGAGGCATATTTTTGGGGGAGACCCGCGCCCCTTCCGTCGCAGTTCGCCCCCTGCCTCGCCTCCTCGTGGCGCCGGTCGTGGCGCTAGGGGCCGTGTGTCTCGTCGGCGGCATCGTCGTGGGCCCCTTCGAGAAGCTCGCCGAGGCCGCCGGGGAGGACTCCTTCGGGGCGTCGACGCCCCTGGACGCCTCGTACCACCTCGAGCTCCTCCCCGAGTACGTAATGGCGCTGGCGGCCTACACCCTGGGTGTGGCCTTGATCCTCTCCCGCCCGGTTTGGTCGCCCGTCGCCCTCGGCGTCTCCCGGCTCGGCAAGCTCGCGGGACCCGAGCGATTGTACGGGCTGACGGTGCGGGGTCTCAACCGCCTCTCGGACGAGGTCCACCGGGCGGAGATCCGGAACCTCAGGGGCCGCGTCGCGGCCGTACTCGTGCCGACGGCCGTGCTGGTCGGGGCGGGGGTCTTGCCAACCCCCGGCACCGTTGCGTACCGGGTGGGTGCTCTTCGGGCCGACTAGGCGCCGTTGGTGCTGACGCTTTTGGCGGTGGCGGCGGCCGCGCTCACGGCCGCGTTCACGCGGCGGCACGTCACGCTCGCGCTGGTTTTGTCGACCTCGGGCTTCGCGCTGGCGGTCGCCTACGCGTTCTACGCGGCGCCCAACGTGGCGCTGGTGGCGGTCCTGATCGAGACCTCGCTCACCCTGTTGCTCGTCGCCACCCTGAGGTTGATCCCCTACCGCGTCCTGCGCCGCGAGGCGGAACTGTCGCCCGCGAGGCGCAACCGCAAGGTCCTCGTGTCGGTGATGGCCGGGGCCTTCGCCTTCGTGGTGGCCTGGAGAGCGCTCTCGCAGCCCCCGGCCGGGTAAACGGTCGCCGCCGAGCATGCGCGGCTCGCCGCGCAGGCGCACGCCAAGAACGTGGTCACGGCTACGCTGGCGGACTTTCGAGGGCTGGACACTCTGGGCGGATCACGGTCACAGCCCTCGTCCTCATTGGGGTAACGACCCTGCTCGGGGCCACGGCCACGGGCCGCCCGTCCGGTAGCGCGGACGGTGCGGCGGGTCCCGGCGGCGAGGGTCGTGACGCAAGGTGTAGCGAGGCTGCTCTACCTCCCGACGCTCCTGGTAGGAGCGGCCCTTCTGGTCGAGGGCTTCGTCGAGACCGGAGACGGCTTCTCCGCCGGGGTGGTCGCCGCCCTAGGGGTGCTGCTCCGCTACCTCGCCTTCGGGCACGAGGAGATCGAGAGGTTTCCGCCCGTGCGCCACGCGACGGCGATCGCGCTCTCGGGGCTGCTCGTGGCTCTGGGCGTGGCCGCCGCATCCCTGCTACTCGGGGATGCGGTCCTCACCCACTACCCCGCGCCCGGTACCGAGCCCGTCCACCTCGGGACCCTCGAGCTGATGACCGCGGTCCTCTTCGACTTCGGGGTCTTCCTGCTGGTCTTCGGCTCCGTGGTCGGGGTGGTCTCCCTCTTCGCCCGCACGGGCGAATACGCCGGGGACGGGTACGCGGGGACGCCGCGAGGGGAGGAGGGGTGATCCTCTTCGCGGCGCTCGTGGTCTCGGTCCTCTTCGCCTCGGGGACGTTCCTCCTCCTGCAGCGCGACCTGCTGGGGTGGTGGTTGGCATAGTCCTGGTCTCCTACTCGGCCACCCTGTTCATCGTCGCCTCGGGGCTCACGCGCGGAGAGCCGCCCATCTACCCACTCCCCGAGGACGGGGGCGTGAGCGACTCGCTCGTCCAGGCGATGGCCCTGACGGCCCTCGTCATAGGCTTCGGCGTCGTCGCCCTGCTCCTTGCGATGGTCTACCGCCTCTACGCCTCGCATCACTCCGTGGACCTGGAGGAGATAGCAGTGATCGAGGTTCGCCAGGCCGAATCTCTGGAGCGCGCGGACGACCCTGAGGCGGAAGAGGTGCCGGCGGAGGAGCCGGAAGGAGTGGAGCTGCGGGAGAGCACGCGGTGACGTACCACGACGTTCTACTCGCTTTACCAGCCGGAATCCCCTGGGTTCTGGCGGCCGCGTTGGCCCTCATGGACGGCCGCAAGCGGTGGGTCGGTATTCTCGCGGTGGCGAGCCTCGGGGCGGGCATCCTCTCGCTCGTATGGCTGGCCTCCGTGGTGCTGCGGGAGGGTACGGTCGAGAGGACCGCGGGCGGTTGGCCGGAGAACATCGGCATCACGCTCAAGGCCGACGCTCTGGGGTGACGTTCGCGCTGGTCTCCGTGGGCGTGATCCTGGCTTCTATGCTCTACGAGATCTTCCTGAGGGTACGCTGGCGCACCTTTCCGGCGCTCGTCTTGCTCGTGGCCGCCGGTCTCGTCGGGCTCTTCTTGACCGGTGATGCCTTCAACTTCTACGTGTTCTTCGAGATCTCCATGATCGCCTCCCTCATCCTCGCCGGCTACAGGGAAGAGGACTACCAGATCAGGGCCGCCTTCGTCTTCGCGGTCGTCAACCTGCTCGGGTCGGTCGTCTTCCTGATCGGGATAGCGCCCCTCTACTCGGTCACCGGCAGCCTGGATATGGATGTGATCTCCGAGAGTGCAGGCCTCCTGGCGCCCTCCTCGGTGATCGCGATAGCCGCCCTGATCTTCGCCGCATTTTGCCTGAAGCTGGGGCTCTTCCCATTCCACTTCTGGTTGCCGGCGGTCTACGTCGGTAGCCACGCCCCAGTCGCCGCCATCCTCTCGGGAGCCTTGGCCAACATCGGGGCCTACGGGCTCTTGCGCTTCGGCGCGGGCGTTCTACCGCGCGAGCTCGAGCTCGGGGCCCCCGCGGTGATGGCGATCGGCGCCGCCAGCATAGCCTACGGGTCGCTGCAGGCGGTCTCCCGGGGCGACACCTCGGAGGTGATGGCCTACTCAGCGATCGGGCAGGCCGGGTACATCCTACTGGCCCTCGGCGTGGGCGAGCCGGTCGGGTACGCGGCGGCCGTCGTCTACGCGGTCGTGAACTCCCTGAACAAGGGGGTGGTCTTCCTCGCCGCGGGCCTGCGCGGGCCTCTGGTGGGCGCGGCGTTCGCCGTGGGGGCGTTCTCCGTCGCTGGCGTACCCCCGGCCGCCGGCTTCCTGGGCAAGCTGACGGTGATCGAACCGTGCCTCACCGTGGGAAGCGTCCCCACGGCCGTGACCCTCGTTGCCCTCGTCTTCCTGGGCAGCACGCTCTCCTTCCTGTACTCGTTCCAGGTCTACCAGCGGCGGCTCATGAGGCCGGGGAGCGAAGGCGAGCCGAGCCCGCGGGCGGCGCGCCTACTCGTCGGCGCCCTGGCGGCCCTCGTGCTGCTGGTGGGGCTCTGGCCTGAGCCGCTCGCGCTGCTGAGCGAGGCGGCAGCCGCCGCCCTCACCTCCGGAGGCCCCGGGTGACGCGCTACGTCGCTGCGGTCGCGCTCCTGACGCTCGTGTACGCGCTCGCCCTGGCGAGCTTCAGTCCTTTCGACCTCCTCTTCGGCGCCCTCCTCTCCGCGGCGCTCGTCTTCTTCTCTCGCGGGTTCGTCTTCGGCGAAGATTCGGGCCGAGGGCCGTCGGTTCTCGGGCGGGCGGTGGCCTTCGTGCCGTTCGCGCTTGAGGTCTTCCGGGAGATACTCAGGGGCACTTGGGAGATCTCGCTGGTGACGCTACATCTGCGGCCCCTGGCGCAGCCGGGCATCGTGGCCGTCTCCATCGCTGACCGGACGCCTTCCGGGGTGTCGGCCTGGGCGGTGGTCACGGGTCTCCCGCCGGGCTCGTTCTTTGTGGATGTGGACGAGGAGCGGGGCGTAGCCCTGATCCACATCCTCGACGCCAGCGACCCCGAGGCCTTCCGCGAAGAGCAGGAGGACTTGTACCGCCGCTACCAGAGCAAGGTATTCCCGTGAGATCGAGGAGGTTCGGATGCACCAGGTAGTCTTCTACGCGGCCTTCGTGTGGATGACCGTGTTGCTCGTGGTTACCGCGGCGGCGGTTATCCGGCTGCGCTCGACCGCGAGCCGGATACTGGCCCTCGACATGCTGACGTTGATACTGGTCGCCCTGCTTGTGCTTTATGCTGACGCCAACCGCACCCCGTACTACCTCGACGCGGCCCTCGTCCTCTCGCTCCTGGCTTTCGTCGCGACGCTCGTCCTGTCCCGCTACCACGGGGAGAGGAGGATCTTCTAGTGGGTCTCGCGCCCTACCTGGCCGACGCGCTGGTCATGGTTGGCGTCCTCGTGATGACCGTCGGAGTCTACGGCGCCATCCGGATGCCCGACACCTACACCAAACTGCACTCCATGAGTAAGGCCGTCTTCCTCGGCGTGGTCTCTTTGTGTGTATCCTCGATTGTTACGGGCGACCCCGCCATCATCTATCGGGCGATCCTCATAGCCGCGTTCCTGCTCGTCACCACCCCCATCTCGGCCCTCGTGATCGCGCGCGCCGCGTTCTTGCGAGGGGAGAAGATGCAGACGCCCGACGCGTGCGACGAGTCCGGGCGCGGGCTCGCGGGGAGAACGGAGTGAGCGGGAGCGCTACTCGGGGGAGCGGCCCCACGCGGACGTGAGATAGGTCAAGCGACCAGGTACTGTCCGCCTTCCCTGGCGGCCAGCTCTAGGGTGTTCTCGTCGACAGGCACGCGGACGGCGCCGTAGGTGTGCTCGGCTTCGGCGGCGAAGGCCTCGATGGCGTGTTGCGTCCCCGCCTCGTAGCCGGCGCGCCGGAGGCTGCCGACGCTTTCTTGTCTGAATGGCAGTTGCATGGCGCCGTAGACCCGACCCAGGACGCGGGCCAGCTCCCGTTCTCCTTCCACCAGCACGATACCCCCGACGCTCGTGGCGCGGCGTGTGATCCTCTGCGCGATCCCGACTACCTTCATGCCGCTTTCCCTGTCCCCGATTCTTATGCTGTGGTCCCCGGGGCAGAACTCGTCGCGCACCTCCCCCACCTCGGTCGACATCCCTAGCCGCGAGAAAACGGCGAGGACGAGATTTGCTGCCTCGTCGTAGCGGTCCCTGATGCTACGTCCCGACTCCCTTTCGTCCGCGGGACGGATGATCGAGAACCCGAACGTGCCGAAATCGGCGGCGGTCGCTCCGCCGCCCGCAGAGCGGACGAGCACCGGGTAGCCCAGCTCGCCGGCGGCCTCGACGGCCTCCGGAAAGCCGGGGCGAAACGTGTCGCGGCGCGTGACGCCGACGTGGCGGGTGGACGGTGTGATCGAAACGGTGGCGGGTCGTGTGCCCACCGCGACCTGGTCGAAGATGGTCCTCACGTAGCCGTAACCGGTCCTGGCATCCTCGAACCGGTCGGGCAAGAGTAGCTCCATAAGGACAGTCTAACCCTTGCGTCCCGCAGGCTTCTTGCGGCTTTGCGAAAGTCTGTAGATCAGGTACCCGGCGAACAGCATGCCGAGGACCGCGAGCGTTACGGTGATCGGCACCCTCTCGGAGACGGCTTCGACCCACCACTCGACGGAGAAGGCGAGATCCGTCGCGCCGCCGGAAGCATACAGGCTTTCGAGGCCGGAGGTGCCCTCGAAGGCGATGAACAGGATGCCTATGGCAACGAACATCAATCCGGAGAGGAGGTTTGTGGTGTGAAAACGGAGCCTGGCGAGGGAGAACTCGCGGCCCCTGAGCCAGCGTCGGCGTCCGAGGTCGAGGCGGTCCCAGAGCAAGGCCATCAGGAACAGGGGGGCGGCCATACCCGCGGTGTAGGTCGCGAGGAGACCGGCGCCCCGCAAGGCGGAGCCCGATGATGCGGCGACGGTCAGGACGGCGCCTAATATGGGCCCCGAGCAGAAACCGGCGAAACCGTAGACGGCGCCGAGGCAGAAGGTCGTGACGATGGAGTCCCCTTTGATCCTCCCCCGCAGCCGTTCGACCGGCCCGAACGCGAATCCGCCCCCCACAAGCTGGACGATGCCGAAAACGATGATGACGAGGCCCGAGACGGTGATGAGCGTGTTCCTGTGCCCGTAGACGAGCGAGCTAACCGCTGAGATGCCCATGCCTAGCGGCACGAGCGTCGCGCAGAGCCCGAGGTAAAAGATGGCCGTCCTCCCGACGAGCTCGCCGCGCGACTGGAAAGCGTAGGCGAAGAAGGCCGGCAACAGCAGCGCACTGCAGGGGCTTAGCAGAGAGAGCAGGCCTCCGAGGAACGAGGCCACGAAAGAGATCTCAACCACCCTCCGCCTCCCGCCTGGCATCCTCTATGGCATTCTCGAAGACCCCGACGGGCTGCAAGCCCACCAGCACCTGGTCGTTGATAAAAAAGGTGGGCGTTCCATTGACGCCGATGCGCTGTCCTTGTTGGAAATCCGTCTGCACCAATTCGGCGTAGCGGGCGCTCCCGTAATCTCTCTCGAAGCGTTGCATGTCCAGGTTCGCTTTCCCGGCAAGCGCACGGAGATTCTCGTCGCTGAAGCCCGAGAACTGGCTGTCGTAGAGCAGGTCGTGGTACGCCCAGAACCGGCCCTGAGCCTGGGCGGCCCTGGCGGCGACAGCGGCGTTCACCGACTCCTGTCCCCTGTAGGGGAAGTCTCGCCATTCGATCCTCAACGTCCCGTCCTCGACGTACTTTTCGTAGAGTTTCGGTTCCACCTCACGGGCGAACTTGCCGCAGAACAGTCACTGATAGTCCCCGTACTCGGTCAGGACCACGGGCGCGTCCGCCGACCCTAGAGCGGGATGGCCAAGTCGCTCTCGCGAAGCCTGACCGGAAGAACCCGGACCTTCGGCCGCCTGCTCCGGGGGTTCGGACTCCGAAGAATTCGCGGTTTCCGGAGCCTGCCGCTCTGCGGATAGTTGCGAGGAGTCTCCGCTCCCGGCCGCGCAACCCAGTGAAATCGCCGCCGCAAGCGCGGCCAGGATCAGTACCGTCAGTGTCCACCGCACTGTCTTGAATGCATCCGTACTCGCGCCGACCAGCTCTCTACCCCCAGCCTCGTGTGGTTCCGACAGTTATAAACCATACGCAGCCGGGGCGCGGTTGGACCAGAGCGCCCCGTCATGCCTCGGCAGATGGGTGCTAAAATTCGCCGTCTGCACGGGGTCTCTGTGCACCAGATGATCGGTTACAAGCAAGGAGATCCGGATGGACCAGCAGAGAGTTCTCATAACGGGCGGAGCGGGGTTTTTGGGGGTCAACCTCGCAAGACACCTTCTCAGCAGGGGCTACGCCGTGGCCTCCCTCGACGTGGAGGACTTCGACTATCCCGAACGCGACCGGGTCGAGATCATCAGGGGCGACATAAGGAACAAGGCGGTTGTGGACCGGGCAGTACAGGGCGCCGACTTCGTGGTCCACACCGCGGCGGCCCTGCCGCTCTACTCTCCCGATGACATCTACACGACCGACGTTGAAGGCACCCGCAACATGCTGGATGCTTCTTTGCGGCACGGCGTGAAGCGCTTCGTCCACGTCTCCTCGACCGCCGTGTACGGGATACCGGATCACCATCCTTTGTACGAGACGGACAAATTGGAGGGCGTCGGGCCGTACGGGCAGGCCAAGATCCAGGCCGAGATGATCTGCCTGGAGTATCGGGCTAAAGGCCTGACCGTTCCGATCATCCGTCCGAAGTCGTTTATAGGGCCGGAGCGGCTCGGCGTGTTCGCGCTGCTCTACGATTGGGCCTACACGGGGCACAACTTCCCCATGATCGGCTCCGGCAACAACCGCTACCAGCTCCTCGACGTCGAGGACCTCTGCGACGCCATCGCCCTGACGCTCACCCTGCCGGAAGAACAGGTCAACGACACCTTCAACATCGGCGCTGCTGAGTTCACGACGATGAAAGAGGACTACCAGGCGGTCCTCGACTTCGCCGGCCACGGCAAGAAGGTGTTCGGGTTCCCGGCGGCGCCGGCCATCTGGGGTTTGCGCATCCTGGACAAGCTCGGGCTCTCGCCCCTGTACAAGTGGGTCTACGAGACGGCCTCCAAGGATTCGTTCGTTTCCATAGAGAAGGCACAGAGGGAGTTGGACTACGCGCCCAAGTTCTCCAACAAGGAGGCCCTGATCCGGAACTTCCGCTGGTACCTCGACAACCTGAGCCAGTTCGAGAACGCCTCGGGCGTCTCGCATAGGGTGCCGTGGAAGCAGGGCGCAATCGGAGTTTTGAAACGGTTTTTCTAGGCGGTTCGGGGATTGGGCGGTTCGCGAACTGCCCCTACAGGGTTGTGGCGACATCGGAGGCCGGTAGGGAGATGGGGCCGCGTGCGACCTGGCGATGATTCATAATGGTTGCATGAAGGTATGCCCGGTGGAGATGTTCGTGTACGTCTGGCGGGGCGAGGTTCATTGAGATCCTGGTTGCTCGGCAAGGAGTCTTCCTCGCTTGGGTGGGCGGATCTGATGGTCATTCCGCTCGTCGCGGTCCTAAGCGTACCGGGGCTGATGTTTTTCGGACACAACTGGTCTGTCGTCGGCAACGATTCCTCCCGCTATTTGCTGGCCGGCACGCAGTTCGTCTCCGGGCAGACCCTGGTGGGTTTGGAGCACCTCTCGGAGTACAACGGCGGCCACGGTCCGGGGTTGCCGGCCCTGATCGGCCTTCTTATCCTCTTTTTCGGGCACGATCCCGAGCCCCTGGCATGGGCGGCACGCCTGCTGGCGCTACTCAACCCGGTGCTGGCTTATTTTCTAGTGAAGAGGATCTCGGACCCGGCGGCGGGGTTGGTCGCGGCGGCCCTGGTCTGCCTTTTCGGTTTCACCGTCGACTCCGAGATCGCGATCATCATAGACCCCCTGATGCTCACGTTCTACTTGGGGTCGCTGCTGGGCCTTCTGGCGGCGATCACGAGGAACAGCTCTCGTTTTGCTTTTCTCTCCGGCGCTTTTCTCGCGCTCTCTATACTGACCAAGGAGACCGGCGTCGCCAGCGTACCCCTCGCGCTGGTCGCGGTGCTGCTGCTCGACTGGGATCTTCGCGGGGCGCCCTGGCACTATCTCGGGCTGGCCCTCGTGAGCCTGCCGTGGTGGATTTGGGCTTACTCCGTCACAGGAGAGGTGTACTTAATGGACCGGTTGCCGGATGGGCTCCAGGTCCCCGCCCTGATTTCGGCCGCGATCTTCATCGTTCTCGCGGCTGTGGCGTACGCCATCGGTGTGGTGGACCGCTTCCTGGCCGACAGACGCCGGCGCCGTTGGGCCGGATGGTTTGTAACCATCGCCTGGACCGTCTTGCTGTCAGGCATGTTGCTCGCCAAGGCAACCCGCGCGCTGACAGGTTTATCCTTCGAGCTCCTGAGGTCGTATCTCGCCAACCTTCTCGAGCCGGCCGTCGTCGTCGTGCCCACGCTGCTCGTGGTCTTCGGGTACGTGGCGTGGAAGGCGTTCCGGCAGACCGGACCGTGGCGGCTGATCGCGCTCGCGATGCTGTTCCAGGCGCCCGTCTGCTTGCTGGTGACGGTGGTGCGCTGGGCCCCGCGCCAGTTCCTTATCCTCCAGACGCTCGTCCTATGCGTCCTGGCCGCGCTCCTGGTCGAGGCTTGCATTGCGGCGTTCGGGGCGTTGCGGGAGCGCGACTACTCCGCGCGCCTGCTCTGGGCGGTCGTCGCCGTTCCGCTGGCGATCCTGCTCGTGGTGGGCTCGGTGGAGAAGGTTCGAGCCCTGTTGCCCGGAGGCCCCGCCGGTGGACCCTCCGGAAACCAGGAGGAGCCGAACCCGGAGATCGAGATGGCCGATTGGGTGGCACAGAACGTGCCAGAAGGAGAGCACATGCTCGTCGTGGCCGAACCCCCGATTAACGGGGCCGCGATCGGCGTGGCGCGGAACACCTACCTGATCTTCCTGAACAGCGACCGGTACGAAGCCACGCAACTGCAACTGGACCAGCCGCCATGCTCCTCGTCGCCAAACGTCCCGAACAGCTGCGACCCCGAGAAAACCTCGATCTCCAACATACCGCCAGACGCGATCTGGGTCGAGACGACGGGTGGGTGCCACGTCCTCTCGCTGTCCATGCCCAACCTGTTGGAGCAAATGCGCCAGAGCGACGCCAACTACCTCATGATCTCCGGCAGTCACACGTTTCCCGGCCTCCTGCAACTGTCACCGATCCTGCAAAGGAGCAACGCTTTCGAGTTGGCCCACGGCGAACCCACCAGGAGATCGAGCTCAAAGCGGGGCGTCGTACTGCTGAAGAGAACCGGACAGGAACCGAAAACCCTCTCCACCCAGATGACGATGAAGGTGCTGATGAGCATCAGGCGCTGCGAGCGGGCACGGGGTCCGGGCTACAAGGAGAGGATGAAGTCCACGTTCCCGAACGGGATCGTGACGTTGTCCCGCGGCGCCCCACGGAAGGGTTGAGGGCGGTGCGAAGATAGCGCGGTTCGCGAAGCTCCCTTACATATCGTGGCGCGTGATCCAGGCCTGTAGTCGCCGACGTACAAAAGGATGTGGGCCGGTATGGCTAATGCACTTCGCCGCTCTTGAGCCGCCTCTACATCATACGCTACCGGCCCGCTGATACCCTGGTTTCGGGCGAGGCATTGCCGCGATAGCCGCGCATGCACCAGGTCGACCAGCATCTGGGTGACCTACTCGCGACCGAGATCTGACGGCAGTTCGTATTTGGGCGGGTTTCAAACCCGCCCCTACTACAGGGGTTCGGTTTCGCGGATCGTTACGAGATTTCGGATGCGGCGGGCCGGTCGAGCATCCACGTGGGCCCGCCCTGGGGCTGGATCAGGCTCGTCGGGTACTCGTGGGGGTCGGGGTTGCCTTCCAGAATCTCGGCTAGCGCATCGGCCTTGCCTTCGCCGGCGATGAGGAAATACACGGCCCGCGCGGCGTTTATGGCGGGCACGGTGAGCGTGATGCGGGTCGTTTCCAGCTTGAGCACGGGGTTCGCGACGACCCAGCGGTCGTGGACCTCGAGAGCAGAGGTCTCGGGGAAGAGGCTTGCGGTATGGCCGTCGCCACCGATTCCGAGCAGGATCAGATCGAAGCGCGGGAGTTCCTCTGTCCCGAAGAAATTACGAAGATTCTGCTCGTAAGCCTCTGCTGCCTCGTCGGGCGGGAGTTCGCCCTGCATCCTGTGAACGCTGCCTACGGGAACGTGATCGAGGAGCGCCTCGCAGGCCATCCTGTAGTTCGAGTCCTCGTGGTCGGGTGGGACGGAGCGCTCGTCGCCGAAGAAGACGTGGACGTTGCTCCAGTCGATCCGGTGTGCGTAGTCGCGGGCCAGGGCCTCGTACGTCGCCTTCGGGGTCGAGCCGCCGGCGAACACGACCGCGAAACGCCCGCGCTCCCCGATAGCCTCGTCGGCCCTGGCGGCGAACTCGCGGGCGGCTGCCTCCGCGAGTTCTTCTGGGTTGTCGTAAACGTGGACGCTCACAGGTCGAGCACCTCGACGGCCGTACGCAGGGCGGCTTCGTAGGCCTCGTCGTGGCCGCGGTAGCCCATCTCCTCCCCGACCAGTACTCTCAGGTCGAAGGAGCCTATGTGGACCGTCCTTTCGGCGAGGAGGTCCTCTCCGCGCATCACGGTGGTTCTCACGTCGGAGAGGGCGCGGTGGCGCGAGACCTGGAAGCTGTACTTCTCCGAGTAGAGCCTGATGCGTCTCAGCCTCGCGTCGGGGGAGTCGGGCGAGAGCTTGACGGAGATGTCGCTGGAGGGACCGGAGAACTCTATCGTTTGGCCTCCGCCGTTGCGGCTCGCGCGCTCGGGCCCCCATCCCAGGGTGGAGGCGAGCCAGCAGATGAGGAGCATGGCCCTGTTCTCGCCGCCCGGCGCGTAAAGAACTTCGGCGCGTTCTATCTTCTCGAGTTCTCCTGCGCGTTCGGGGGCGCCGAAGGTGTCGGCGAGCAGCGAGCGCCAGGGCGAGAGCCCGACCCACTGCAGGTCCCCGATGGCCGGCGTCGCGGGGTCTTCGACCAGCTCGGCGATCTCGCGCAGGCAGACCTCGTGGTCATCCGAAGCAGCGGAATCTACTATCACGTGGTCGGCAAGCTCCGCCATCGCGGCGAACTCCGGCGAGCGGGGCGAGAACGCGCCCGGGTACCAGAGGAAGACGGGAAGGTCGGGGATCAGGAGCGGACCCGCCATGCTCTCCAGGTGCGTCGCCGGGGGACCTTCGGCGTGGATCGTGATCTGCTCGGCGCACACCTGCGCGCCGCCTCCCCTGGCGTGGCAGAAGGCCGAGAGCCCTACGTCCACGTTCGATTCGCCTTCGGGGTCGGCGATAAATACGACGGCCCGCGCCGGGTGGCGGCCGGCAAGCTTGGAGACTGAGGCCGTGATCTCGTCTGCCGATTCCTCGTCGGTGACTACGATCATGTTGAGCACACTGGAGCGGAGGGCAAGCGTACCGTCGTCGTTGGTGCGCAGCTTGCCCAGCTCGTGCTCTATCTGAGCGACGCTCATCCGTCCGCCGCCTGGGGCCCGGCGAGACTCCCCGATCACGGCCTCCTCCATTCCCTTCCGTCTCGCTCGAGGAGCGCGTCGGCCTCATGAGGTCCCCAGGTCCCTGCCGGATAGAAAGACACGTTCCTCTCCTCCGACCAGTGGTGCATCACGGAATCGAGTATCTTCCAGGCGCCCTCGGCCTCGTCGGCCCGGATGAAGAGCGTGGGATCTCCTAGCATCAGGTCGAGCAGGAGCCGCTGGTACGCGTCCGGAGCCTCCTCCAGGAAGGCCGTCCCGTAGAGCAGGTCCATGTTGACCGAGCTGACCTCGAAACCGGAGCCCGGAACCTTGGCCCCGATCTTCAAAGACAAACCCTCTTCCGGTTGTACACGCACGACCAACACGTTCGGTTTGAGGCCTTCGGTGTCATCGCGGGCGAACGGCGTATGGGGCGAGGAGTGGAACTGGATCGCGACCTCCGTCGCCTTCTTGGGCATCCTCTTGCCGGCCCTTATGTAGAAGGGCACCCCGGCCCACCGCCAGTTGTCCACGAACAGCTTGAGCGCGACGAAGGTCTCGGTGACGGACTCGGGATCCACGTTCTTCTCCTCGCGGTAGTCCGGAACCTCCTCGCCAAACACCCAGCCCCTCTCGTACTGGCCGCGCACCGCGTAGCTCTCGACGTCGTCCTCGGGGATGGGCCGGACGGCCTTCAGTACCTTCACCTTCTCTTCGCGCACGGACCCGGCGTCGAAGGCGACGGGCGGCTCCATCGCCGTCAGGCACAGGACCTGCATCACGTGGTTCTGGACGATGTCGCGCAGGGCGCCGGCCTCCTCGTAGAAGGCCCCGCGGGTGCTGACCCCGATGTCTTCCGCGACCGTGATCTGGACGTGGTCCACGAAGTGCTGGTTCCAGATCGGCTCGAAGATCCCGTTCGCGAACCTGAGGGCCAGAATGTTCTGGACGGTCTCCTTGCCCAGGTAGTGGTCGATGCGGTAGATCTGGCTCTCGTCGAAGTACCGTTGAAGCTCCGCGTTGAGCTCCTCCGCACTCTCCAGATCCCTGCCGAAAGGCTTCTCGACGACCAGCCGCGACCACGCGCCGTTCTCCTCCTCATTCATGCCCGCTTCCCCGAGGTGCTCGACGATGGCGGGGAACAGGGAAGGCGAAGACGAGAGGTAGAAGGCCCTATTTCCCTGCGTCCCGCGCTCGCGATCCAGCTTCTTCAGCAGCCCCTTGAGCTCGTCGTAGGTCTCGGTCTTCGTCGAGTCGCCCGGCATGTAGAAGATCCCGTTCGAGAAAGACGCCCAGACGTCGTCCGAGATCTCCCCGGAGCGCTGCTCTTCCAGTCCTTTGCGGAGCTTGTCTCGAAACGCCTCATGACTCATCGGGGTCCGCGAGATGCCGACGACCGCGAACTCCAGCGGCAGCCTGTGCTGGGCGGCGAGATCGTAGAGGGCAGGGACGAGCTTGCGGGCGGTCAGGTCCCCGGACGCGCCGAAGATCACTATCACCGCAGGCTCTGGCACACGCGGGAGCCTTTGCTCATCCCTGAGTATGTTCTGTAGAACCTGCGTATCGGCCATGGCTGGGCCCCTGCCTACTTTTCTTGTTCCGTAGCAGCTTCCTTGATCGCGTGCCCGCCGAACTCGCCGCGTAAGGCCGCTATGACCTTCATGGCGAAGGAGTCGTCCTGGCGGGAGGCGAAGCGGGCGAAGAGGGAGCCCGCGATGGCGTTCACCGGCACGGACTCGTCTATGGCCTCCAGCACCGTCCAGCGTCCCTCGCCCGAGTCCTCGACGTAGCCGCTGATGCTGTCGAGGTTGGCGTCCCTCTCGAAAGCGCTCTCGGCGAGCTCGAGGAGCCAGCTTCGCACGACGCTGCCCTGGTTCCAGAGGCTTGAGAGGGCCCTCAGGTCGTAGTCGTAGCGCGACTTCTGCAGGATCTCGAACCCTTCGGCGTAAGCCTGGAGCATCCCGTACTCGACGCCGTTGTGGACCATCTTGGCGAAGTGGCCGGCACCAGCGTCGCCAAGAAATGCGTAGCCGTTGCCGGGCGCGAGGGTCTCGAAGGCGGGTTCCACGTGCTCGAAGGCGTCGGCGTCGCCCCCGATCATAGTGCAGTAACCCACGTCATAGCCCCAGACGCCACCAGAGACACCGGCGTCGAGCCACCTGAAACCGGCGTTCCTGACCTCCTTGGCCCTGGCGACGGAGTCCCTGAAGTAGGAGTTGGCACCGTCCACGATGATGTCGCCCTCGTCGGCCAGGTTCATGAACTGGTGGACCATCTCGTCCGTCACGTCCCCGGCGGGCAACATTGTCCAGAGCACCCGCGGAGACTCCTGCATCTCCACGAACTCCTCGACGCTGTAGGCACCGAGCGCGCCGTGCTCGACGGCCTCGTCCACCTTGCCTGACGAACGGTTGCCCGCGATGACGCGGTGGTCGCCCTTGTCGACGAGCCTGCGCACCATGTTGAAGCCCATCCGACCCATGCCGTAGATCCCGATGTCCATTACGCTCCTCCCTTCGGTCGTCGCTAGCTGTCAGCACTTCAGCATTTCAGGTTTATCTTTTCGGTTCGCCGCTTGTGCGCGGTTGCTGGTCGTCCGTCTTGATGAACTGCCTCTGAAGAGAACTTCCTCTCCACCGTCCCACAACCTGGCTGACTAGCTGAAGTGCTGACCGGCTGAAATGCTGACTAGCTGACCAGCTGCCTGCTCTTGTTCTGTATCTCCTCGAGCATCTCGTTGAACGGATCGGCGAACTTCTGGATGCCTTCCTTCTCCAGGATGTCCGTGACGTCCTCGTAGTCGAGGCCGGCCTCCCTGAGACGCTTGAGGAGCCTTTTAGCCTCTTCGACGCCCTCTTCGAGGGTTGGTCTTATTTGGCCGTGGTCCATGACCGCTTCGATGGTCTTCTTGGGCATGGTGTTGACGGTCTCGGGTCCTACGAGGTTGTCCACGTAGATCGTGTCCGGGTAGTCGGGGTTCTTGGTCGAGGTCGAGGCCCAGAGCAGGCGCTGGGTGTTGGCGCCATTTTCGGCGAGCTTCTTCCATCTCGCGCCGCCGAAGACTTCCTTGTAGATCTGGTAAGCCAGCTTGGCGTTGGCTATGGCGAGCTCGCCCTTGAATTCGTCGGCGCCGAGTTCCTCCAATTGCGTGTCGGCCTCGGAGTCTATCCTGGAGACGAAGAAGCTCGCTACGGAGTGCACGCCCGAGGGGTCTCCGCCGTTTTCGACCAGCCTCTGCAGGCCGCGGGTATAGGCGCGGGCCACCTCGCGGTAGCGCTCGAGGGAGAAGATCAGGGTGACGTTTATGGATTTGCCGCGGGAGATCATCTCCTCTACCGCGTAGATCCCCGGCAGGGTCGCTGGTATCTTGACGAAGAGGTTGGGCCTATCCACGGTCTCGTGCAGCCGCGTGGCCTCCTCAACCGTGGCCTCCGTGTCGTAGGCTATGTCCGGCTGTACCTCCAGGGAGACGAAGCCGTCTCTTTTGCCGGTCTCCTCGTGGACGGGCATGAAGATGTCGCAGGCGTCCTGGATGTCCTGCCTGGCGACCTCCCAGAACATCTCCTTCGGGTCTTTACCTTCTTTGGCCAGCTCGTGCAACTGATCGTCGTAGAGGTCCGAGCCCGCTATGGCCTTCTGGAAAATGGCCGGATTCGAGGTAACGCCGACAATGCCGTCGTCTATCATCTGCTGCAGGCCGCCGTTCTTTATGTCCTCGCGCGAGATCTCGTCGACCCAGGGCGCCTGCCCCAGCTCCCGCATCTTCGCCAAACGCTCGTTCACTGTCTCCTCCTCGCTGAGTCTGATCCGAAACGGTAGCGCGTCCCGCCCTCCCAGTCTACACCGCGTGTCAGCACGCTTCGCCTGTCGGGCCTCGCTTTCGGCTTTTCAGTCAGGGTACCCGCAGTGCCGCCCGCCCACACCTGCGAACTCGGCCTGTAATGAGCCCCATCGAAACAGTTAGCTCGGCTAACTATTGACAACGAAGGCTGAAATGCTGAAAGCCTGCGAAGCAGGCGTGCTGACAAGCGGAAGCCGAAGGCTGAAGCGTGCTGAAGGGTTGACCTGGATCAGCCCTTCAGCAAGCGGCCGATCTCCTCGACGACTTCGAGCATGTAGGCTACTTCTTCGGCCGTGGTTCTGAAGTTGACGAAGCAGACGCGAAGGTACGCGTGGCCGTCTACGGAGGCGGGGGCGAGGAAGACGCGGCCGTCGCGTTGCATCTCGCGGGCGAGCTTGATGTTGTGTTCGTCGACGTCGTCTATTCCGGGCGGTGTGTGGCGGAAGCAGACGGTGGAGAGCATGGGGTCATGGAGGAGCTCGAACTCGGGTGAGGTGCGCAAAGCGTCGGTGAGGAGGCGGGCGTTGGCGACGGTGTCCTCGATCCAGGCCCTGTACTGGCCGGCGCCGTAGACGCGGAAGGCCATCCACAACCTCAGGGAACGGAACGGGCGCGAGTATTCGAGGGTGCGGTCCACGGGGTTGGCGATGGCGCCCTCGTGCAGCATGTAGCGTTCCTCGTGGCCGAATGCGGCCTGCAGGCGGCCCGTCTCGCGCAGCAACACGGCGCTGCAGCTCTTCTGTACGCCGAGCCACTTGTGGGCGTCGATGGTCGCCGAGTCGGCGCGTTCGAGGCCGGCGAAGAGCGGCGCCGCGGAGGGCGCCGCCGCCCCGGGAAGCCCGTACGCGCCGTCGACGTGCAACCAGACGTCGTAGTGCTCGCAGATTTCGGCTATTTCGTCGAGCGGGTCGACGGCGCCCGTGAGGGTCGTACCCGCCGTGGCGACCACGGCCACGGGCACGATGCCCGCGGCGACGTCTTCCGAAAGCACCTCTTCTAGCGCGTCAGGGCGCATCCGACGCCGGCCGTCGATGGGGATGGGCCTAACGGCGTTGCTCCCGAGGCCGCAGACCTCGACGGCGCGAACCACCGAGTGGTGCGACTCCTCCGAGCAGTACACCGCTGCCCGTCGTCCCCCGAGGCCGTCGACGCGGCACGCGGGAAGCGCCCTTTCGCGCGCCGCGAGGAGCGCGGTCAGGTTCGAGGTCATGCCGCCGCTCGTGAAGGAGCCTTCCGCGTACGGGAAACCTACGAAGTCGGAGACCCAGCGAAGGGTCTGCTCCTCGACGAGGTCTGCCCCGCCGGCGGTGACGGCGAGGTTCGCGTCGTAGGTAGCGAGAAGAGCGGAGGCGAGGACGCCTATCTCCAGGCCTGTCGAGCCGATGTAGCCGAGGTAGAGTGGCCTGGAGGGCGAGATGCTCGCGTCGAGGACGCGCGCGGCGTCGGCCAGTATCGCGTCGGCGTCGCCGGCCTCCTCGGGCAGCGGGGCTTCGAGGCGTCCGATCAACATCTCGTCCAACTGCGGTTCCACGGTTCGCGGCGTATCGAACGACTTCCAGGCCTCGCAGATCATGCGCTCGAGATCTTCCAGAATCCCCTCGCGGTCGGCGAGCGCGGGGAGTTCCGCCTGCTCGTGTTGCGGCACAGCACCCGCCCCTGCACCGTCCTTCTGAAGGCTCACGTCTACTCCTTTGCTATTCCTCGGCGCCCGCGCCGCCGCCGATACGTTCGTAGACGTCGGGGCGGTTGCGCTTCAGGAAGGCGCCGACGATCAGGCCGACTATACCGCCGCCGAAGAGGATGATGGGCAGCACAATCGTCATGGTGTCGATGGGCGCGTCGGTGAGGCCGGTGATCAGAACGTTGAAGTTGGCGACGCCGAGCACGAGCAAGACGAGGAGCAAGACGCCGGCGATAGCGGGGGCCCAGGTCGAAGCCCAGCTGCCGACCGCGCCCTGCGGCCGGCGCCTGAAGTACCCGACGACCGCGAAGGACGTGGCCGCCATGAGGAGCAACACGCCAAGAGCGCCAAGGTTCGTCAACCACGTGAAGAGCGTGAGCACCGGGTTGGCGGCGGCTATGGCGAAGATTAGGACGACGGTGAGCGCGAGGACGGACTGCGTCAACGAGGCGACCCACGGCGAGCCGGTGCGGCGGTTGACGCGGCCGAAGACCGAAGGAAGCACGCCCTCGCGGCCGAGGGCGAAAGCGTAGCGGGCGACCGCGTTGTGGAACGAAAGAAGCGCAGCGAACAGGCTCGTGGCAAACAGAAGCGCCGCCGCCGTCCCCCAGATCTCACCCAGTCGCTCCGCGCCTGTGATGAACAGGACTGTCGTCGGGTCGGGGGCGCCGTCCGTCGCGAAGCCGGCCTTCACGAGAGCGTTCGGGTCGACCATGGTCTCCGGCCCAGCGGCAACGCCGAGCAGCCAGCTGGAGATGGCGTAGAAGATGGCGATGAGGCCGACGGCCAGGTAGGTCGCCCGGGCGACCGTGCGCCGCGGATCTCGGCACTCCTCGCTGTAGATCGCCGCCGACTCGAAGCCGACGAACGAGGCGACGCAGAAGGTGAGCGTGGCGCCGACGGCGGTACTGAAAGCCACCGCCGGACTGAACCCGGTCATCGTGAGCCCCTGCGGACCTGGGTCGCCCACGATCGCGATGTCGAAGAGCACGACGATCAGCACCTCGAGGGAGAGCATCACGGCCAGCACGCGGGCGTTCAGGTCGATCTGCAACACCCCGAGGAGCGCGATAACGAGCCCGGCCACCAGGCACCAGAGCCACCACGGGAGGTCAAGGCCGAGGTAGCCGGACATGAACCCGCCCATCGCGACCCCGAAGAGGCCGTAGATCCCGATCTGCATGCTGTTGTAAGCGATGAGCGCGATGAACGCTGCCCCAATGCCAGAGACTCTGCCGAGGCCCTTGGAGACGTAGGCGTAGAACGCCCCGGCGTTCTCGATGTAGCGGCTCATCGCCGCGTACCCGACGGTGAAGAGAGCGAGCACGATGCCTAAGGGTATGAACATGAACGCGACGGCCCTGTTGCCCGTAACGAGGTAGGTAGCGGCCTGGCCGCCGGCCACCGCCGTCAGGGGCGCGGAGGCCGCGACGATAAAGAACACCAGGTCTGGCACCCCGAGGGCGCGGCGGTGCAGCTTGGCGCTCTCCGTGGCGCCCGCCGGCGGGTTGATGGTCGAGTCGGCGTTGGACATCAGCTCTCCTCCTTCCGGCCCGGGACGAGCCCGCACCAATCCCTTATGAAGAGCCCGAGCACCTGCGCGGACTCGACGACCGAGCGCAGCGAGACGCGCTCGTCGATGCCGTGGATCTGCTCCCCCCGCGGCCCG
>JBKPOM010000314.1:0-21112 GCA_046733115.1 Actinomycetota bacterium
AGCCCGTCCTTGCTGATATCCACGCTTTTTGCCATATCCGGAACGGGCCTAGAGTTCGGATCCAGCCTGTACAGGCCCGACATAACGTTCTGGAGTATCTCTGTGGAAACCGAGTCCGTGGTGGTCGCGGAGTCCATGTCCCGGACAGTTTGCTCGAGGTTTATGGCGATGGCCTTGCTGCTTCCACCGCCACCACTACCGCTGAAGACCCCGCAACCGGGCACCGCCAGCATCGCGGTCCCGGCCAGACCCGCGCCGCTAATCTTCAGAAAGTCCTTGCGGGACATTCCGGGCCTCAGACGCACGCCGTCCCCCTTCTTCGCCATCTCCTCAATCCTCACGAAGTCTCCTTTCTCAGCCCGGCGTCCACGGCGCGGGGGTCCCTGGCACCCATTAAAGGGTCTCCAACCACTATACGGAACCCCGATGGCCCCAGAAGTTCCGCATTCCTGAAACCTTATACCTGCGCAGTATAAGCGTATCTTTAACCCTCACGCAATGCTACACCCCGGCGAGAGTTACGCGCGCGTTCGAACTGAGGCCGGGTGTGGGCATGGTTCGGGCAGCAGGTTCCTCCCCGGGCGACGTGCCGGACCGCGGGCTAGAATGCCCGAGGAGCCGGACGAACCGCAGGGAGCGTAACATGAAGCCGCCCATACTCGTGGATTTCCCCGAGAGCTTCGAGACGGAGCGGCTTGTGATCCGGAGCCCACTCCCCGGCGACGGTCCGGACGTGTACGCGGCGGTCAGAGAGTCCATCGAAGAGCTCTCACCCTGGATGGTGTGGCCGAAGGAGCACAGGACCGTCGAGGACTCGGAAGCCAGCGTGCGAAGGGCCCGCGTAGCCTTCCTGGCCCGTTCGGAGCTCAGGCTGCACCTCTACCTCAAAGGGACGGACACGCTCATGGGCATCGCCGGCCTGCAGGGCATAGACTGGGACGTGCCGAAGTTCGAGATCGGCTACTGGTGCCGTACCAGCTTAACGGGAAACGGCTACATCACCGAGGCCGTAAGAGCCATAACATCATTCGCCTTCGACGCCCTGGGTGCTAGACGAGTCGAGATCCGCTGCGACCCCCGCAACCTCAAGAGCGCGAGGGTCGCCGAACGCGCCGGCTTTACTCTCGAAGGCACGCTCCACAACAACGAACTCGGCACCGACGGTACCCCCCAAGACACTCTCATCTACTCCTGCTTACGCAGGGAAGTAGGAGTATAGCGTTGTGCAGTGATATTGGACCTATGATGCTGCTTCCCAGGCCTGGCGGGGGCATCTCGGGCGTTCCGAAGCTTACGGCGCGCTATGCATAAAAGCAGACATCGCAGGGGTGGTCCTATTTCATTGACTACCGTTTTAATTTCCTGCTGCGGCCTCCGGTGGGCTCGCCGCGGGGTCTCCCTAACTCCTGCCTCGTTCGCGGGCGGCGGCCTCTTCCAGCTTGCTCCTGTAGATCTCCTCGGTTTCCGGTATCCCTATCTGAATATTTTCGCTGCTCGTAACCTCCCCGAGGAGGGTGGCCGTCTGGCTCAGCGATGCCTCCATGTCGAAGTCGTTAAAGCTGGAGATGCAGTCTTTAGCGACTATGACGTTGAACCATCTCATGGCGGCGCTCGACGCCGTGTAGTGCACACAGATATTCGCGACCGTGCCGCAGAGGATCAGCGTATCCACGCCCCACAGCCGCAGCATGTGCTCCAGGTCCGTGCCGTAGAAGGCGTCGTAGCGTGGCTTGCGGATGGTCGTCTCGTCCTCGCGCGGGGCGAGCGCGTCGACCACCTGCCAGCCCCAGCTCCCCTCCCGGCAATGTTCGCCCCAGATCTCCCATTCCGGGTCGCCATCGTTGTGGGTATCCTGGACGAAGACCACCCTCATCCCGGATTCCCGGGCCAGATCCAGCAGGCTCCGTATCGCCGGTACGGTCGCCTCGGCGCTGGGAACGACGAGCGTGCCCGGCTCCACCACGAAATCGTTCTGCATGTCCCCGATCAACAAGACCGTCCGGCTCGGGTCTACGCGAATGCCGTCCCGTACCTCGTACTTCGGTACCTCCACGATACGTGCCATAAGTGCCTCCTCTATACGCAGTGCCTCGTACCTAGTTTACCGTGGCAAGCCGCCCGCATGGCGGCATGCTGACAAGCTACTTGCCCCTGCGCAGCACGGGCACCAGCTCGCCGATCACGAGGGCGGAAAGGATCATGAGGGCGCCTAGGATCTGGACCGCAACGAGCCTGTCCCCCGCGAGCCAGTAGCCGAAGAGGGCGGCGAAGACGGGCTCCATGGTCAGGATGATGGCGGTCCGCGCGGCAGGGATGTGCTGCTGCACCGTGGTCTGCACCAGGAAAGCGCCGGCCGAAGCCAGAAGCCCGGTCACCAGCAGCGCGACCCATACCCCGGGCGGTGGCAAAGCGACGGGATCGAAGAACGGCCACACGAGGACGAAGAGCAGGGCCATGGCGAGGATCTGGGCGAGCGTCAGGGCGCCCGCGTCGTAGGAGGCGGCGTAACGTGAGAGGAGCGCGATGTGCAGCCCGAGCGCCGACGCGCAGAGTAGCGTCAGTAGATCGCCCCAGTTGGCGCCCTCGGGCCCGCCCCCGGCGAGAAGTACCATCCCCACCAGGCTCAAGACGACGGCCAGAAGGATCTGCCGTGAGAGGCTGGCCCTAAAGAGTAACCGGTCGGCGAGCGGCGCGAAGACGACGAAGAGACCGGTGATGAGGCCGGAGTTGGTGGGCGTGGTGAAGAGCAATCCCAGCGTCTGGAAGAGGTAACCGGCCGCGAGCACCACGCCGATGCCGCCACCTACCAGCAGCGACCGGCGTGTGAGCCTCGTCGCGTAGAGCGGGGAGAGCGCGGCCCCAGCCAGGACGAAGCGGGCCGCCAGGAAAGGGACGACGCCGTAGATGGAGATCGCATCCTGCACGACGACGAACGTCCAGCCCCATACGGCCGTGACGGCGACGAGTAAGAGCGTGTAGATCAAACGCATGAACGCGAAGTCTACCTACAAACGACCCGAAACGTCGGCCCTCGCGAAACGCGGATCGTCGACCCTGAAGCTGTCGGGGTTGGTCCCGCGCATCAGCGCGAGATGGTAGGAGAGAAGCTGCAGCGGTACGAGACAGCTCGACGCGCTGAACGGCTCGGGCACCTCGGGAACCCTCACCACACCCGCGGCGCCCGGACGGAGCTCGGTCGTTTCGTCGCCGACGATTACGTACGGGGCCCCGACCTCCTCGACTAGTTCGGCCACCTCCAGGGTACGCTCCCTTGCGGCGCCGGCCGGAGCTATGAGGATGAACAGGTCGTCGGCCTCGACGCACTGGAAGGGACCGTGCAGCATCGTCTCGGTCGTCATGCCCTAGGCCTGGAGGTAGGAGGTCTCTTTGATCTTGAGCGCCGTCTCCGTCGCCGTCACCGCACCCGGTCCCCCGCCGAGAAGCCAGATCCTACGCCGCCCCACATGCTCGCGCGCCGACTTTTCGGCTTGCTCCTCCGTACCAAGGGTCGCCCGTAGCACTTTCGGAACCCGCTCCTTCAAAAGCTCGTCCGGCAGGGTCGTGGAGCCGCTCCGATGATAGCCGAGCCTCCCCGCGAGCAGCGCGAGCACGGCCACGGCGCCCGTGTAGCTGACGGTGTGGGCTGACGACTTCTCCTGCGCCACCGTGCGCAACACCGCGTCGGCCCGGCCTCCGCCACCTCCTCCCTCACCCGTTACGAGGGCGGTCGGGCAACCCTTCTCCCTGGCCTTCTCCAGCGCGAGGGCCGTGTAGCGTTTGGCACCGCGATGGCTCACGGCCACGAGGCAGTCATCGGGCCGGAGTTCCGGTCCGTAGAGGGCGAGGTCGAAGGAGTGCACGGCGCGGACGTCGGGCCCGCCGCCGTAGGCCCGCATCAGGTGCTCCCCCACGAGGGTCGCGTGGTGCGAGGTACCTACGCCTGCCAGGAATATCCTCTTGCAGGAAGCCATCAGGGACGCGAACTCCTCGACCTCGGCCTCGTTGCGTTCGACGACCCGGACGAACGCTTCGGGCTGCGCCAGGATCGCCTCGTGCATGTGGTAGGGATGTGCGTTGCGCGAATCGGAAGTCATGCCAGTCCTTCCTGGGTGTCGGGCGGTACTCTTATCGACTCTGGGTTACCGGTATGTATCCCGGCTGCGAGGAGACACGTTCCAGCCAGGCCAGGATGGCCGGGTAACCGTCGAGATCGAAGCCCCCTTCGTCCGCGACGTGGGTGTAAGCGTATAGCGCTATGTCCGCTATGGAGTAACGCCCGTCGACGAAGTAGTCGTTGCTTTTCAGGTGCTTTTCCATGACCGCGAGTGCGTCGTACCCGAGCCTTTGTTTGGCCTCTAGCGTGGTACGGCGTTCTTCGGTCATCTCCGTGTCGAAGACGTGGAGCCAGGCGCGGGCCACGGCGATGTTGGGCTCGTGGCTGTACTGCTCGAAGAACATCCACTGCAAGATTCGCGCTCTCCCCAGACGGTCGTCGGGGAGAAAGGTGGTGCCCTGGGCGAGGTAGAACAGAATGGCGTTGGATTCCGGCAAGAACAGACCTTCTTCCGTCTCGAGCACGGGTACGCGCCCGTTGGCGTTGACGTTCTTGAGGAACCCTGGCGTGCGCGTCTCGCCACGGGTGATGTTGTACTCGATCCTCCCGAACGGAACACCCAGCTGCGTCAGCAACAGCCTGACCTTGTAGCCGTTCCCCGACGGCAGGTAGTCGTGCAGGCGCAAAGTCATTCGGTCTCCCCACCTTCTGGGCCGTAGAAGACGACCCACACCACGAGGTCGTCGGTGAAGTCCTCGAAGCGGTGCTCGACGCCGGCGGGCACGAACAGCACGTCACCGGGACGAAACTCGTGGTGCTCGGGCCCGTTGACGAACTGCCCGCTTCCGCTGACGACCACGTACAGCTCGTCGCGGGAGTGCGGCGTCTGGGGGTCCGTGCCACGCGGCGCGTAGACCTCGACCTCCATGCTCCCGTGCCCGAGCACCTTCGCGAACCGCTCTCCTTTAGGCCTCGGCAACAGCTCCATGGCCTCCGCGACGGTAGTTCTGCGCTGCCCGACCGTAGTGCTCCCCTCGCTCACGCGGTCTCCTTTCCAATAACGTCCAGTCGCCGCCAGAGGTTGTCTCTGACCTCCGGCCACTCGTCGTCGATGATGCTGTAGTAGGCCGAGTCGCGGCGTTCGCCGCCCCGCACGAGCATATGCTTGCGGAAGACGCCCTCGAACTGCGCCGGCAGGGCCTCAAGGGCGGCGCGCGAACGGTCGTTTCGGGCGTCGGTCTTGAACTCGACGCGCAGGCACCCGAGGTCCTGGAAGGCGTGCTCGAGCATCAACAGCTTCGCCTCGACGTTCGCGCCGGTCTGCCAGTAGGCGGGCGCGAGCCAGGTCCACCCGATCTCCAACACCCGGTGCTCGGGACGAAGAGCGAGATAACGCGTGCTGCCAACAGGCTTCCCCGTCTCGGCATCCACGGTGGCGAAAGCGCCCTCCGTACCGGCCCCGGAGGCGGCCAGGGCGTCCTCCAGCCAGGCGTGAAACGTCTCCGGTGACTCGCTGGCGTCGTAGGGCATCCAGCGCCAGATCCTCTCGTCTCCCGCGGCCTCGAAGAGTCCCTCCCCGTGACGCCACGCCAGCGGTTCGAGACGCACGACCTTCCCCTCCAACACGCTCGTCAGGTTTTCCCACATGCTAATCATCCTCCGGCCGGAATCTGTCGAAAGATATGGTAGCGGAAGGTGGCCACAACGCTAGGGAGGTATCCGGCCACAGGCATTAGGGAAAAGTGATTCGCGGAAACCCTCCCCCGAAAACGTTACCATCAGCAGCGGCAGTGGTTTCACGGAGCAGATCATCACAGGGCCAACAGCTGACAAGCTGAAATGCTGAAGTGCTGAAGTGCTGAAGTGCTGAAAGGCTAACTAAGGAGCAACATAGTGAATCACAAAACTTCCGGCGTGGCAATGTCGTACAGGGACCTCGGAGAGGGAACGGGTGACCCCCTGGTACTACTTCACGCTTTCCCGTTGAACGGCAGGATGTTCGAACCCCAGATGAAGGCGTTCTCGGGCGACCGCCGCGTCGTCGCCCCCGACTATCCAGGGTTCGGGCGTTCCCCGCGCACCCCCGCCCAGCCCGACGTCCACTACTACGCCGAAGGGGTCCTGAGCCTGCTCGACAAGTTGCATTTCGAGCGCGTGATACTCGGCGGCGTCTCCATGGGTGGCTACGTCGCCTTCGAGTGCATGAGGCTCTTCCCCGAGAGGGTGTCCGCCCTCGTGCTCGCCAACACCCGTCCGGAGCCGGATCCGGAGGAGATGCGCGAGATCCGCAACGAGATGGCCCTCAGCGTCGCCAAGGAGGGTGTCGAGGTCCTCGTCGAGCTCCAGATGGAACGCCTCCTTACCCCCGATAGCCTGCGAGACGACGAGCTCGTCGAAGACGTGCGAGCCATGATCCTCGAGAACTCCCCCGGCGGCGCCGTTGCCGCCCTCGGCGCCATGCGCGAACGCCCCGACTCGCGGCCGCTCCTCGGCGAGATAAACGTCCCGACCCTAGTCATCGGCGGGGAAGAGGACGGCATCTCCTCACCCGAGATCATGGGCGATATGGCTGCCAAGATACCAGGCGCCCGCCGCCTGACCATTCCCAATACGGCCCACCTCTCGAACCTCGAAGCGCCCGAAAAGTTCAACGCCGCCCTGAGCGATTTTCTGAAGAGCGTCCAATAGAACAGCCAACCCCCTGGTCTGACAGCCTGTATTTTCGCCTGCGCGTATCGCAGCGGCGGACCTATCCTGATGCCTGAAGCTTCTAATCTTGAGGAAGCGCCGTGGCCTCGTAGCGCAGATCTTTGACCCCTTTGCCCAGGACCTTCAGGTTCACGGAGACTTCCTCGTCGTCCCCATCGATTCCTACGTTGGCGTTGATGCGTGGCGGTTCGCCGGGGGAGACCTTTCCTTCTTCTCTTCCGCCGTCGGCCGTGCTGACGTACGCTTTCGCCTCACCCTTCTCCACCGTGATGGTAGCGTCGAGTTTGTAGTTCCCGGAGAGGTCTCCGTCGGCGTCGATCACGCCGAGTAAGGGTTCGCCCCGCACGGTACCGACGCCGCCGGTACACGTGACTTTCCTCCCGGCGAAGAGGCCGCCCGTAGACTTAGCAGGCCTGTTCCGAATCGGTGATGGCGCCGGACTTGCACCCCGCCAGCGAGAGCGCGCAGCATGCGGCGAAGATGGTTGCGAGCACCGCACGCCTGACCGTCCGCACTGTCGTCGCCATCCGCGTCTCGGTCTCACCGTTCACGGGTGGAGCGCGAAGTTCTGTGCGACGAGCGCCAGCACCATGGATGGCTCGACGGAGGCCGTGGCGCTTGCGGCGGAGATGCCGGCGACCACGCCGATGATGACGAAGATCGAGCTGAACAGGAACAACCCTACAGCGAGCAAGCCGCGCAGGAGGGCCGCGCTCTTGTACTTCTTCTCCAGTTGCTCCTCGGAGCGGTGGCTGATCAGGAACCGCTTTTCTCTTCCTTCATCCGCCGGAGCCCCGATGTGCCCGTTCTCCCTGGCAACCCCGAGCACGTACACGGGCGCGTCCAACGGCAACATGCCCTCGACATAACGATAGCCGATGGTGCTAGGCCCCCGCCAAGGTGCACCGTGAGGCCTCCCAGGGTAAAGTTGCCTTCTGTGCCGGTGTTGTTCTCGAAGCGGTTCACTACTTCCAATGCGTCGACCTCGGCATCCTCGCCGCGGATACCGACCACCCCCGAGTCGTCCTCCACAGCGAAGGGCGCGAACCGCTCGTTCGAGGCCATCACCTCCGTACGCCTCCTCGTCCGCAGGTGCCCGTCCGAGTCATAGTCCCTCACGTTGTACTCGCGGATAACCTGGGACAGGTAGTAGGGCATTCATGCCCGGCCATCTCGCTCTTGAGAGGCTCTTCGCAACGCAAGGTCCGTTTCACCTCGACGGGCGTGCCCACGGATAGGCCAGCCACCTCGAAAACCTGCGAGGTTTTGACGCGGCGCATGGGATCGGTCTTACGCGATTGCTTGCGCATGGAGTACAGAAGCACCCCCGCGGCAACCCAAATCGCGATGCCGGCTCCCAGGAAGACCAGGGCGAACAACATGTAATCTACCTCCCCGTATCCTGTCCGTAGTATGCGCTATCGGGTTGGGTATCGTACGAAAGAGCAAGCCGCTGCTCTTACTTCGTCCGACTCACCGTCCCTGCCTGACCGTTACTCTGCCTTCGCGCGGGTCCGCGAACCACACCCACAACGCCCCCACACCACCCCTACACTCGAACCGTGGGGCAATGAGAGGTTACAGCCGACGTTTGTCGGACGGGCGTGTTCGGGTAGAATCGTTTTTTGTGACCACCCTCGTGCACGTTTCAGATCTGCACTTCGGGCGGCCCGCGGTCGCCGAGCGCCTCGACGCCGTGAGAGAGTTCATCCAGGAGAACTGGCCCGACGCGGTGGCCGTCTCCGGCGACCTGACCCAACGCTGTTCGAACAGGGAGTTCTCGAACGCACGCGCCTACCTGGACTCGCTCGAGGAGACGGCGCCCTGCGTGGTCATCCCCGGCAACCACGACATTCGCTGGCTCGGGGCCGTGGCCCGCAATCTGGGTTTCGCGGGGCTCTTCAGGGAGCAGGCCCACCGCTTCAAGTACTCCAGGTACGCGAGGCACATCTCGGACGATTTGAGCCCTTCGCTCGAGGTACCTGGTGCGATCATCGCCGGGGTCAACACGGCCCACGGCATAACGCGCGGTTCGATCACGCGCCGCTTCAGGGACCTCGGCGTTATCGGCCAGGTCAAACACGCCGACATGATGCGCGTGCAGGAGTCCTTCGTGAAGGCCGCCCCCGACGCCGCCCGCATCGTGATGATCCACCACAACCCTATTAGGGGTGAGCTGTCCGGCCGCCACGGACTGGCCAACACGGAGCAGGCCCTCCACGCCTTCGCCGACCTCGGCACGGAGCTGGTCCTCTGCGGCCACGACCACCAGGACGCCATCCACACCATCGAGCGGGGCGCGCACGGCCTCATAATCTCGACCGCGGGAACCATCTCGAACCGCATACGCTCCGGGCGCGCGTCGAGCTTCAACGTGGTCGAGATAGAAGACCACGAGCTCCACATAACGGCCCACGCCTGGCGCCAGGGAAAAGGCTTCGTACCCTCGGAAGACCGCACCTTCCCGCGCCGCGCGGCCTCCCGGCAGACTTGAAGCCCTGAGAGCCGATCCCGAAGATATAATTTGCCGCGACACCGCCCAACTTCACGGAAGGGATACTAAATGTGGAGCAGACTGACCCGCGGCGGCGACGGACTGCCCCGCGAGAAGGTTGACGCCATAGTCCGCCTGATAGACCAGTACCTGGCCGAAGAGGCGAGCCTGCGCAACCTCCAGTCCGACAAGCAAACCATCCATCCCCGCGACCTCCCCCCCGACAAAAGGGAGGCCCTGATCGAAGAGGTCTTCGAGATCCTCAAAGACACGCGTAGATAGCCTTCAGCACGCTCCAGCCTTCGCCTACGCTTGTCAGCAAGTCAGCCGGAGCGTGCTTACGAGCTCTAGTCGACTCGTGGCGGTCCCTGTCTTATGCGGACGCGTAGATCGTCTGGCTCGTTGGGCGGAGTCCAGGGGGATTCGATCCACCACGTGGCCCCGGCCTCTGCGTAGGGACGCACGACGGCGGCGGCCCGCCCGGGGTCTTCGCCCGGCGTCTGGCCCTCCCATACGATGTCGAAGGGCGTAGTCTCGGCGCGGTTCTCCTCGGTGTACGCTTTGATCTCGCGTATGGTCTCGGGCGTGATGCCGGAAGACTCGGCGCTCCCGCCGATCGTGGCCACGAGCACCCCGTCGTATCGAAGCGCCCGCCCCATCGACTTCCTGCTCGCCCACGCGCCCACGACCCAGATGGGGATGCGCGGCCTCTGGACGGGTGGCGGCCGGAAGGTCATCTCCTCCAGCTGGTAATGCTCGCCCTCATAGGAGAACGGTTCTTCGCTCCACAACCCGGTGAGTATCTCCAGGCTTTCGTCCAACAACTTTGCCCGAACCTTCCTGTCGGTCGGCTCCCCCACCTTCGAGAAGCCGCCGTCGTCTAGGGCGCCCAGGCCCACAGGCAGCACGAGACGGCCACCGGACAGATGGTCCAGGGCGACCGTCTCGCGGGCCAGCTTCCACGGCCTCCTCCTCGCCGGCGGCGTCAACACGGCCCCTATCCTCACCCCCTCCGTGAGCATGGCCATCGCGGCCATCACTACCCACGGATCGTACGTGTCCATCTCCCCGACACAGATGCCGTCCCAGTAGAAGGCACCGTCCCATCCCGCCTCCTCCGTCTCACGGGCGAGCTCAGCGACCGTGCGCGGATCCCCGTGGGAACCAAAAACCCGTACCGCAAACGTACCTCCTCCACGATACACAAACGGCTATCCCATACGAGTATAGAGCCGTCCGCTGTAGGGGCGGTTCGCGAACCGCCAATCTGCATCTCCTGCAAGGTGGGCAACGGGCATCAGGAAGCTTGGGACGATTCGTAGCAGCGTCTACCCCATGCCGATCACCCCTCGACCCCGAACTAGAACAAGAAGCCGCGAAGCGCCGTGTTGACAAGCCGCCCTGTGGACGGCGTGCTGACGGGCGTAGGCGTAAACCTGAGCGTGCTGACAAGCCTGCGAAGCAGGCGTGCCGACAAGCGCCCGTAGGGAGCGTGCTGAGAAGGCGCCTGGCGAAACCGGCGCCGCCCCGACAAGCGAAGGCGTAAGCCGGAGCGTGCTGACCTAGCGTCGGCGGCGGAGGAGCCAGATCAGGACGACGAGCACGCCCGCGCCGACGAGCACGGGGGTTGCCCGCTTGAGGATGGCCTCTTGGCTCGCGGCGCCGATGTCGAACGCTTCCGGTTCCTCGCGCTCCCGGCGAGGGGTCTGCTGCGTTCGGGGTTGTTCGGTCTCGGCGGTCGGGGTGCCTTCCGAGGCTTCCGACGACTCGGAGCCTTGGACGATGGCCCCTTCGACCGTGCTCCCGGCCATTACACCGGGGTCGTCGCTGCTAATGATCCTGCCCGCCGTGCCGCCGACCGCGGCGGCGGGAGCCTCTCCCTGCTGGACGCCGTCGCGGGAGCCGTTCTCCTCGCCCGTCGGTTCTGCGGCGGCGGTTGCCCCCTCTTCGGGGGAGCCCGTGATCTCCTCTTCCAGGCAGGAGGCGAACTGGCCTAGCATCTTGGTCGCCACGTCCTGGGCGATGCCGCGCCCGAACTGGGCCGCGCGTCCGGTGAGCTTCATGTCGGTCTCGACGCTGACCTTCGTGCCGCCGCTTTCTTCTTGTAGGGTCGAGACGATTGTCGCCGAGGCCGTGCCCTGGCCGCGGGCGTCGCGGCCCGTGGCCTGCAGGACGGCGCGGTGGTTTCCCTCGTCGACCTCCTCGAACTTCACGGTGCCCTTGTAGTTGGCCGTGATCGGGCCTATCTTCACCTTCATCGTGCCGTCGTACTCGGCGTCGCCCTTCTCCTCCTGGATGGCCGCACCGGGAAGACAGGGCGCGATCCTCTCCAGGTTCAGCATGGTGTCCCACGCCTGCTGGATCGGGGCGCTCACCGTGAACTCGTTGTTGATCTTCATGGAACCTCCTCTTAAAGGGGTCGCGATCGCACGTTTTTCGGCCGCGACCTGTTATCCTTCCGCCATCTTATAGTCGCTTGCGGTTCCGCGCATCTCCTCCAGACGCCTCAGGTCCTTCCTCGTGTCCACGTCCGCCGGGTCCCCGACCTCGTCACACGGCACCTCGACCACCAGCCCGGGATGCCGCCTGAGGACAGACCGCGCCCCCTCATCCCCGGCCAACTCGGCCTCGAGCAGCGGCCACACCTCGCGCGAGAACAGAACGGGATTGCGCCTCTTTCCTCCGTAGGTGGCGACTGCAACCTTCGCCCCCTCCACCAAAGCCGCAACGAGCCGCTCCACAACCTCGGCCCCGAGGAGCGGCTGGTCCCCGAGCAAGACTACCGCAGCCCGCCCGCCACACGCCCGCAGTCCAGCAAGGACCGACGTGGACTGGCCCTGCTCCCACCTCTCGTTGCTGACGGCCCTGACGCCGTGTCGTTCGCAGACCTCGCGTAGTCTTGGCGCGTCCGCGCCGACGACGACGATGACCTCGTCGACGGGCGCCCCGCGCAGGTTATCTAAGACCACTTCTATAAGCTGTCGCCCTCCGAGCCGGGCGAGCAGCTTCCCGCCCCCGAACCGGCTCCCGCCGCCTGCAGCCAGCACGATCGCCGATACGCCCGACGGTCCCCGCACGGCGGCTAAGAAGCTTCCCGCCGGTGGACGAGCGCCTGCTCGTAGTCCTCCGGGGTGTCCACGTCCGGGGGCAACCCGGCGTCGAGCCAGATCTCTCGGGCCCGCTCCGGACGAGCCTCGATGAGCTTCCAGACGGCTTTGTCCCCGTGTAGGCTCCTGAGATCCCCGAAAGCCTTGGAGGAGAAGACGAAAGGATGGCCGAGGCTGCCCCCGTACGAGCAGACCGCCGCCCACGGCCGTTCGCTTTTCCAGACGGAGAGAGCCCGGTCTATGAACACGGGCAGCACGCCGGGCTGGTCGCCGAGGAGCAAGAAGAGAGCCTCGCAGTCGTCCCCGGCGGCGTCGAGGCCCGCCAGCAATGAAGAGGCGCAGCCCGTGCCGTAGGCCGTGTTCTCCACCACCTCGGCACGGCCGAAGTCGATGGCGTCGCGCAACGCGCCCGAGGCGCGGCCGAGCACGACGACGATCCTGTCCAGGGATGAGGCGTTCGCGTTCCTGACGACCTGGCCCAGAAGGGTGGTATCCCCGAACGGTAGGAGCTGCTTCGGGGAGCCGAAACGGCTGGATCTCCCTGCCCCGAGGACGACGCCGACCACGCTCATCGCGAGGAGACCCGGGCCGCGTACTTCTCCGGTTCAGCCTCGAAGGCCCGCATGCATCCGGAGCAGCAGAAATGGTAAAGCGTGCCCCCATGCTCGACGACGCGCCCCGCGGAACCCGCCTCGACCGCCATCCCGCAGACCGGGTCCACGGCCTCGGCGGGCCTCGCGGTCGATTCTCGCCCCGTTCTTTCTGAGAATCTCGGGCGCGACTTTGCGCGCAGCGAGGAGATTTCCGCCATGATTGAGAGGGAGATACCCTCCTGCTCGCTCGTACCGAGC
The DNA here is from genome assembly GCA_046733115.1 of Actinomycetota bacterium. Lineage (GTDB taxonomy): Bacteria > Actinomycetota > Rubrobacteria > Rubrobacterales > Rubrobacteraceae > Rubrobacter_D. Next base: position 13,216 of record JBKPOM010000314.1, read on the forward strand.
GGCAGCCCGGCGGGGGAGCGCACCACCGCGAGCTCTTTGTCCCCGAGCCCGCGCGCCCGCAACCTCGAGAGTACCTGCCCGGCCCTCTTTTCGCTCGCGACGAGCCCGACGTACGGCAAGCCTAGCCGCACCCCCGCCTCGACGGCCTCCTCGTCGAACCCGCCGAAGGTGGCCACGACCATCCAGGAGTCCTGCGGATACGGGACTTGTTCAGGGGACGACTTCGCGCCTGCATCCAGCGTGAGCAGCCTGAAGCCCAGGGGCGACGCGATCGCCCCGAGCGTGGCGGTGACCGGGGAATCTCCGGCGACGATGAGGGTAGGGCGTGGGAGGAAAGGCTCCACGTAGAGGTCTGCGGTGCCCTCGCTGGCGCAGGTCATCCTGGCCATCCTGACGTTGTGCTGGGAGGCGGCGGTATCGGGTGTGATCCTGACGAGCCGCGGTTCCCCCTCTTCGAGGGCCGCGAGTCCTTCCCGGCGGGCTGTGGGCTGTATGCACCCGCCGCCGACCCATCCCTCCATGCTCCCGTCCAGAAAGACGATGGCCCGGTTGCCCGTGCGGGCGGAGGTGGACGGCTCGGTGCGGACCACGGTGACGACCGCGAAGGGTCGCTCGGCCTGCGCGAGCTCGCCTGCCCGCCGCAGCGACTCGGCGCGGCTTGCGAAGGAGTTGGGGGAGGGGCGGGCCACCATCTAGAAGGGCTCCACCCCGTTCTCGCGCAGGATGCCCCAGATTTTGGCCGGCGAGAGCGGCATGTCCACGTGGCGCACCCCGTAGGGCGAGAGCGCGTCCACGACGGCGTTGACGACCGCCGCGGGCGAGCCGACCGTCGGGGACTCGGCGACGCCCCTGGCGCCGAGCGGGTGGTGCGTCGAAGGCGTGACCGTCTCGCCCGTCTCCCACTCCTTGGGGACCTCCATAGAGGTGGGGATCAGGTAGTCCATGAAGTTGCTGTTGAGGTGGTTGCCCTCCTCATCGAACTGGATCACCTCCATGAGCGCGGTGCCTATGCCCTGCGCCAGGCCGCCGTGGATCTGCCCCTCGACGATCATGGGGTTGATGCGGACGCCGCAGTCGTCCACGGCGATGAACCGTTTGACCTCTACCTGCCCCGTGCCCTTGTCTATCTCGACCACGCAGACGTAGGCGCCGAAGGGGTAGGTCATCTCGGGCGGGTCGTAGTAGGCCACGCCCTCCAGCCCGGCCTCTTCGTCCGGCGGCGTGTTGGTGTAGGCGGCGAACGCTATCTCGCCCATCTCCTTGCGCTGACCTGGAGAGCCCTTTACCTGGAAGCCGCCGTCCACCCACTCCAGGTCGTCCTCGGCCGCCTCGAGCAGGTGGGCCGCTATCCTCTTCGCCTTGTCCCGGATCTTACGCGAGACGACGGCCGCGGCGGCCCCGCCTACGGGGGTGCTGCGACTGCCGTAGGTGCCGAGGCCGTATGGGGTGTGGTCCGTGTCCCCGTGGTGGACCTCCACGTCTTCGGCGGGGATCCCGAGCTCGCCGGCGACGATCTGGGCGAAGGTGGTCTCGTGGCCCTGTCCCTGGCTCTGGACGCCGATCTTGAGTATGGCCTTGCCCGTCGGGTGAAACCGCAGCTCGGCACTGTCGAACATCTCGAGGCCCGCTATGTGGCACTGCTTCTTGGGTCCGGCACCCACGATCTCCGTGAAGGTCGAGATGCCTATGCCCATGATCTTGCCCTGCTCGCGGGCCTCCTTCTGCTCTTCGAGGAGCGCCTCGTAATCGGCGATCCTGAGCGCCTCGTCGAGGGCGGCGTGGTAGTCGCCCCCGTCGTAGGTCCAGCCCATCACTGACTCGTAGGGCTGTTTCTCTATCGGGATGAGGTTCTTGCGGCGCAGCTCGACCGGGTCCATACCGAGTTCGTCGGCCAGGACGTCCATCGTCCTTTCCATGAGGTAGATGGCCTCCGTAACCCTAAACGAGCAGCGGTAGGCGATCCCGCCGGGCGCCTTGTTGGAGTAGACGCCGGTGGCCTCGGCGTAGGCCGCCGGGGCGTCGTAACAGCTGGGGAAGATGGCGAAGAAACCCATGGGCCAGATGTCCCCGGGTTGGGCGTGCGCGTTGAAGGCGCCGTGGTCGGAGAGTACGTTGACGCGTACGCCGAGGATGTTGCCGTCCTTGTTGGCCGCGATCTCGCCGACCATGTGGTAGTCGCGGGCGAAGCTCGTGCTCATCAGGTTCTCCGCGCGCGACTCCATCCACTTGACCGGCCGGCCGAGCACGAGCGAGGCGACGGCCACGCACACGTAGCCGGGGTAGATGGGGACCTTGTTGCCAAAACCCCCGCCGATGTCCGGGGAGATCACGCGTATCTGGTGCTCCGAGAGGCCCGTGACCATGGCCGCGAGCGTGCGGTGGGCGTGCGGCGCCTGGGATGTGACCCAGAGCGTCATCTTCCCGGTGCCGACGTCGTAGTCCGCGACGGCCCCGCACGTCTCCATCGGCGCCGGGTGGACGCGGGGGTAGATCATCTCCTGCTTCACGGTGACGTCGGCCTCCCGGAAGGCGCGCTTGGTCGCCCCCTTGTCCCCGTGCTCCCACTCGAAGATGACATTGTTGATCTGCTCGGCCTTGTCGTCCCTGATGACGGGGGCGTCGGCATCGAGGGCCTTCCTCGTGTCGACTATTACCGGTAGCGGCTCGTAGTCGATCTCGATCAACTCTAGCGCGTCCTGGGCCGAGTAGCGGTCGTCGGCGACCACAAAAGCCACCTCCTGGCCCTGGAAGCGGACCTTGTCCGTGGCCAGGACGGCCTGGGTGTCGCCGGCTATAGTGGGCATCCATGCCAACCCCTGCGCCTCCAAGTCCTTCCCGGTGATGACGGCGCGGACCTTCGGGTGCTCCAACGCGGCCGAGACGTCGATGCCGTTTATTCGCGCGTGGGCGAAGGGGCTCCTGAGGATCGCCGAGTAGAGCATCCCCGGCAGTTGCAGGTCGTCGACGTAGTTGCCCCTGCCGCGGATGAAGCGCGCATCCTCCTTGCGGGGCATCCGGTCGCCGAAGGTGTGACCTTGTCTGGTCTCGACGGTCATTACGGCATCACCTCCACCTGGGTGGGCGCGCCTTGCTTGGCCGCCCACTCTATCGACCTGATGATGTACTGGTAGCCCGTGCACCGGCAGAGGTTGCCCGAGATGGCCTCCCTGATCTCTTCTTCCGAAGGGCGCGGCGTGCGCTCCAGAAGCGCGGTCGCCGTCATGATCATGCCCGGCGTGCAGAACCCGCACTGCAGTCCGTGTTCCTCGCGGAACCCCTGCTGCAAGAGGCTGAGGTCCGCGCCGCTGGAGACGCCCTCGATCGTGGTCACGTCGTGCCCGTTGGCCCGGACGGCGAGCACCGTGCAGGACTTGACGGGCTCGCCGTCGAGGTGCACCGTACACGCCCCGCAGTTGGAGGTATCGCACCCCCAGTGCGTCCCGGTGAGCCCCAAAGTGTCCCGGATGAAGTGGACCAGCAGGAGGCGCGGCTCCGCGTCGGCCTCTCGAGGCTCCCCGTTTATGTTCACCTGTATTCTCATGGCGCCACCCTATCTACCGCCTGCTCCAGTGCCCGCACGAGAAGCACCCGCACGAGGTCCCGCTTGTACTCGGGCGTGCCCCTGGAGTCATCCGGCGGATCGCACTCCTCTGCGGCCCTTTCGGCGGCCCGCTTGTACAGCTCTTCGTCTGGCCTTTGCCCCTTGAGCACCTCCTCCGCCCCACTGGCCCTCAGCGTGGTGGAACCCACGCTGCACATGCCTATGCGCGCGTCCTCTATCTCTTCTCCGTCCATCCACAACGCGACCCCGAGGGCCGCCGAGGCGTAGTCGCCGGCGCGCCGCTCCACCTTGAGGTAGGAGCTTCCGTGGGGAGCCCTCGGAACTCGGGCCCCGGTGAGGATCTCGTCGGGCTCGATGGCGGTCTCGAAAGGCCCCAAGGCCAAGTCTTCAACGGCGATGGTCCGCTCCCTGTTCGGACCGCGCACCACGACCTCCGCCCCGAGCGCGATGAAGGCCGCCGGGAGGTCCTCCGAGGGGTCCGCGTGGGCGAAAGATCCGCCGACGGTGCCCATGTTGCGCACGAGGGGGTCGGCTATGAACTTCTCGGCGTCCGCGAGCAGCGCGTAATGACCCTGGATCACCGGGGATTCCAGGAGGTCTTTGTGGCGGGCGAGGGCCCCGACTTTGAGCTCGCCGTCTTCCTCCCTGACGTAGCGGAGCTCAGGGTCCAGCTCGTGGATGTCTATGAGCACCTCGGGGAAGGCCAGCCGCAACTTCATCATCGGGATCAGGCTGTGCCCCCCGGCCAGAAGACGAGCTTCCGGCCCGTGCCGCTGCAGTAGGCTTATCGCCTCGTCCACGGAGCCGGCCACCTCGTACTCGAATTGAGCAGGCACCTGCATACGCTCGTCTCCCTTCCCCTAGGACCAGCAGTGGGCCGGATTATAACCGAGACTACCATGCATCTCCACAAAACGATGTGTCTACACCGGCGGTTCTATCGGGTGGCGGACTCCTCCCTGGCGTGGATGGGACCCGAGCGTTCGGCGAGGCGCCCGCCGGAGTGGCCGGTCCTGAGCGCGACGATCTCGGCGGCGATGGCGATAGCCGTCTCCTCAGGCGTGCGCGCCCCGATGTCAAGGCCGATGGGGCTGCTGATGCGCGCGAGTTGCTCGTCCGTGACGCCCTCCTCCTTGAGGCGGGCCGTGCGGTTGTCGTGGGTCCTGCGGCTGCCCATCGCCCCGACGTAGCCGGCCGGCGTGCGGAGGGCCTCCTTCAGGACGGGCACGTCGAATTTGGGGTCATGGGTGAGGACGGTGATGACGCTGCGGCCGTCGACCTCGGCGGTCTTCAGGTACTCGTCGGGCCAGGCGACCACGATCTCGTCGGCCGAGGGGAAGCGCTCGCGAGTGGCGAAGACGGCGCGGGCGTCGCAGACGATCACGCGGTATCCCATGAACTTGCCCACCCTCGCGACCGCCGAGGCGAAGTCTATGGCGCCGAACACGTACATCCTCGGCGGCGGGGCGAACGACTGGACGAAGACGGTGACGTCCTCCATCCTGCGCTGGCCGTGCGGACCGAGGTGGACCGTCTCCGTGCGGCCACCCTCTAGCAAACCGCGCGCTGTCTCCACCACGGCCTTGTCCAACTCGGCGTTGCCCGCCGTGCCGGTATAGTCCTCCGGAGAGACCAGGATCTTGCCTCCGAGGGACCCCTCCGGTCCCCGTATCACCGTCGCGACGGCCGCAGGAGACTGCTCCGCGAGGGCCGCATGCCAGCGGGAGAGCAGATCGCCCATTACCAGTCCACGCACTCGACGAAGATGTGGATGGTCCCTCCGCACGTCAGCCCCACCCCGAAGGCCTCGTCATCGGAGATGCCGTAGGAGAGGAGCTTCGGCCCGCCGCCCTCTATGGTCGCCATCGCCTCCTCGTAGACGGCGGGCTCGACGCACCCCCCGCTTACCGACCCGACGACCTGACCGTCCTCGGAGACGGCCATCGAGGTCCCTGGCCCCAAAGGCCCGGACCGTTCGACCTTCACCACCGTCGCCAGGGCGGCCTTCTTCCCCTCCTCGCGCCAGCTTGCGACCCTATCGATTACCGGGTTCATAGTGCCTCCCTTCGGTCGGCAGCATTTCAGCGTGTCAGCTGGTCAGCACTTCAGCCTCCTGGTGTCGCCGGTCTCCCATACGCGGCCGCTGATCGCTCTCTTCGCGAAACGCTTTTTCAAATAGACCATCTCCCCACCGCGCGGTGCTTGGCCAGCTAGCTGACAAGCCGCCTGCAAGGCGGCGTGCTGACCAGCTGAAGTGCTGACCAGCTCCATTTTATCTCTCACGCGCCGTCGCCGCCGCGACGGCGCGGGCGAGCTCTTCTAGGGACTTGAAGTTGTGGCCGGAGAGGAAGACGTCCACGTACGGGAGCGCGGCGGCCATGCCCCCCGCCAGCGGCTTGTAGCCGGGGGCGGCTTTGAGGGGGTTGACCCAAACGATACTGTAGGCGAGGCGGCTCAGGCGCTGCATCTGCTCGGCGAGCACGGACACGTCGCCCCTGTCCCAGCCGTCGGAAAAGATCACGACAACGGCCCCGCGCGCCATGCCCCGCTGCCCCCAGCGGTCGACGAACTCCTTGATCGCGTCCCCAAGGCGCGTACCTCCGGAGATGTCCCTTACCGCACCGGCCGCCTGCCTGAGCGCCCTGTCCGGGTCGCGGGTCGCGAGCTCGCGCGTGATCCTGGTCAGCCTCGTCCCCATAGAGAAGGCCTCCAACCGCCCCCCCGCGACGACGCCCGCGTGCAGGAAGCGCAAGAGCGCCCGGCTGTAGGGGGCCATCGAACCCGACACGTCGCAGAGCAACACGACGCGCCGGGGCTGCACGCGCGCCTTGCGGAAGCGGTGCCTGACGGCCTCGCCGCCCGTGCGCATGGCGCCGCGCAGCGTGCGGCGTGGGTCGTGGCGCCCGCGCGGCGCGGGCTCGAGCCGCCTGCTGCGCCTGAGCGCCCCCGTGAGCCTGAGGTCGGCGAGCAGGCGCTGCAGCTCGGCAAACTCCTCTGGCGAGTACAGCGCGAAGTCCTTGCGCCTGAGCACCTCTACGGGGCTGTAGCGGAGCCTGACGGCCTCCTCGCCCGACTCGCTCTTCTCGACGGTCTTCTTCGGCGGCATGACGGAGCGGTCGGGCTGCGGCATGGAGAAGCGGACCTTCGGGCGTGGCCTCGGCTTTGCGGCGCCTGTCTCCCAGAACAACTCGAAGGCGCGGTCGTAGATCTCTATGTCCTCGGGACGGGAGGTCAGCGTGATCCTGCCCGACCAGTAAACGTCGTCGCGCCGGGCCGGGTCCATCTCCTCCACTGCGCGGGCGAACTCGACGAGCCTGTCGGTCCCGACGCGAAGGCCCGCCCCCCTGAGCACGCGCCCGAAGGCGACCGTCGCGTCGAGCATCTGGGGGGCCTTGATCTCCTCAGGCATCTCCCTCCGCCCCGCCCACCCCGCCGACGAGCGCGGCCAGGCCGGCGTTCGCCGCCCTCTGCTGGTCCTCGCGGTACTTGAGGACGGAGCCCAACGTCGCCTCGACGAGATGCTCGTCGAGCTCCCTCGCGCCGAGGGCGACCAAAGCCTCGGTCCAGTCGAGGGTCTCGGCCACGCCCGGCGGCTTGTAGAGGTCCATCGCGCGCATCTTCTCCGTCGCGGCGGCGACCTGGCGGGCCAGCCTCTCCTCCGCGTCGGGAACCCTGAGGCGGACGATCTCCACCTCCCGCTCGAAGCTGGGGTGCTCGATGTAGTGGTAGAGGCAGCGGCGCTTGAGCGCGTCGTGCACCTCGCGGGTGCGGTTGGAGGTCAGGATGGCCACCGGCGGGCGTTCGGCCCTGACGGTGCCGAGCTCGGGGATGGTGACGGCGAAGTCGGAGAGGATCTCGAGCAAGAAAGCCTCGAACTCGTCGTCGGAGCGGTCCACCTCGTCTATGAGCAACACGGGCGGCACGGGCCCCTGGTGCTCGAGTGCCCGCAAAAGCGGACGGCTGACCAAAAACTCGCGGTCGTAGAGGTCGCGCTCGACGCGCTCCCTGTCTTCTCCGCCGAAGGCCTCGGCGGCCCGGATGTGGAGTAGCTGGCGGGCGTAGTCCCACTCGTAGACGGCCTGGTAGACGTCTATACCTTCGTAGCACTGCAGCCGGATCAGGGGCGTTTCCAGAATGCGCGAGAGCACCTTCGCGACCTCGGTCTTGCCGACGCCTGCCTCGCCTTCGAGGAAGAGCGGCCTCCCGAGCTTGAGGGCCAGGAAGATCGCGGTCGAGAGCCCTTCGTCGGCCAGGTAGTCGTGCTCGCGCAGCCGAGCCTCAAGCTCCCGGAAATGAGAAACGCCGGGGGGTAGGGCCCCCCGGCGCTCGCCGGAC
>JBKPOM010000315.1:0-4123 GCA_046733115.1 Actinomycetota bacterium
TTTGGGGTTGAGCCGGTGAAGGTTCGCTTTCGAGCCGTAGTCCGGCGCCGACGGTCAGAGTCCGGATGGGAGAAAGGAAAACGTGCTGCGGGATTCGATGATGGATCTTGCCCGCTGCCTCGCCGAGCGCGGGCGCTATACGGTTGCGCCGAACCCCCTGGTGGGAGCCGTGATCGCGCAGGATGGCAAGGTCGTTGGTGAGGGCTGGCATTCGAGGGCGGGAGAACGGCACGCCGAGATAGTCGCCCTGGACGGGGCCGGTGGGGTTGCCTTCGGGGCCACGATGTACGTCACCCTGGAACCCTGCAACCACTACGGCAGGACGCCGCCGTGTGTGGAGCCCATACTGCGGGCCGGCATCTCGCGGGTCGTGGTCGGACACCTGGATCCCGACCCGAGGATGCGGGGCCGCAGCATCGAGTTGTTGCGCGAGGCCGGCGTCGACGTTGAGGTGCTCGACGCTCCCGCCTTCGGGCGGCAGAACGAGCAGTTTTTCCACCATATGCGTACCGGAAGGCCTTTCGTTCACCTCAAGCTCGCTACGACGCTGGACGGCAGGATCGCCGCCGCGGGCGGAGACAGCAGGTGGGTGACAGGCGAGCAAGCGAGGTTGAGGGCCCACGGGCTAAGGGCCGAGGCTGGGGCCGTTCTCATCGGCGCGAACACCGCGCGTACCGACGACCCTATTCTGACGGCCCGTGATCTTCCCGCGCCGCCACCCCGTATCACGCGTGTGGTCCTCGATCCTCACCTGACAACCAGCCCCGAGAGCAAGCTCGCGAAAAGCACAGACGAGGCCCCCGTGGTGGTCTTCGTCGCGGAGCCGACGTTCGATGGCCGTGAGAGAGGCCTCGCAGAGCGAGGCGTTGAGGTCGTGGCCGCGCCAGTCTCGAAGGAGGGCATGGACCTCCGCTTCGTGCTCGAGGAGCTCGGAGGACGTGGGATCAAAGGCCTCCTGGTCGAGGGCGGCGGCGAGACGGCGACGCGATTTGTCAGGGAGGGTCTCGCTGACAAGATGACCCTGTTCTACGCGCCGAAACTCCTCGGCGCCGAGGGCGTGCCCATGGTCGGGGCGCTCCGGGCAACCAAGGTGGCCGAGTCGCTTCAGTTTTCGGTCTCGGAGGTCGAGCAGGTCGGGGCGGACGTGGCCGTGACGCTTTATCCCGGCGTCGCAGGAGAGGAGGAACGTGTTCACTGGGCTTGTTGAGGAGGTGGGCCGCGTGTCCTCGCTGCAGGACGGCGAGATGCTGCACCTGAGCATCTCCGCGGATCTCGTCACCGGCGACACGCGTGCTGGGGACAGCATCTCGGTGAACGGGGCGTGCCTGACAGTTGGCGAGGCCGACGGCCGGACGCTGACGTTCTTCGCGATGCCGGAGACGCTCAGGCGGACCGCTCTCGGCAGCCTCGTGGAGGGAAGTCCTGTCAACCTGGAGCGGGCGATGGCCGCGGGGAGCAGGTTCGGGGGGCACATCGTGCAGGGGCACGTGGACGGCGTGGGCGAGGTGTTAGGTGTGCGGCCCGAGGGAGAGGCGGAGATCTGGGAGTTCGGGGCGCCCGAGGCGGTGCTCCGTTACTGCGTCGAGAAGGGGAGTATCTGTGTGGACGGGATCAGCCTGACGGTCGTCTCGGTCTGGGCAGGCTCGTTCACCGTCTCTATTCTGCCCCAGACCCGCGCGAACACGAATTTGAGTGGGCTGGGGGAGGGCAGCAGAGTAAACCTGGAGGCTGACGTCATTGGCAAGTACGTAGAGCGGCTGCTGGAGTCGCGCATGGTAGAAAGACTTTCTTGAGAGGAGCGTAGGAGATGCCGTTGATGCCGTTCAGTCCGATAGAAGAGATCATAGAAGACATCAAGCTGGGCAAGATGGTCATCGTGTGCGACGACGAGGACCGGGAGAACGAGGGCGACCTGACCATGGCCGCCGAGCTCGTCACCGCCGACGACGTCAACTTCATGGCCTCCCACGGGCGGGGTCTGATCTGCCTTCCGATGGCCGGCGAGATCGTGGACCGCCTCGACATCCCCGAGATGGTGACCCACAACGCCTCGCGTATGGGCACGGCGTTTACCGCCTCCATCGAGGCCAAAGAGGGCATCACCACAGGCATCTCCGCCGCGGACAGGGCCCACACCTGCCGCGTCGCCGTGGACGAGGCGACGGGCCCCGAAGACCTCGTGATGCCGGGCCACGTCTTCCCCCTACGTGCGAAGCCGGGTGGCGTGTTGCAGCGTGCGGGCCAGACCGAGGCCGCCGTCGACCTGGCCAGGCTCGCCGGCATGAAGCCGGCGGGTGTGATCTGCGAGATCATGAAAGAGGACGGCACGATGGCCCGGGTGCCCGACCTGGAGGAGTTCTCGAAAGAGCACGACATCAAGCTCGTAACGGTAGCCCAGATCATCGAGTACCGTCACGCCTACGAGACGCAGGTCAGGTGCGCCGTCGAGACGAAACTACCCACCCCGTTCGGCGAGTTCCGCCTGCGCGCCTACGAGAACGAGATCGATGACCTCACCCACGTCGCCCTCGTCATGGGCGAACCGGAGGGCAAGGACGACGTGCTCGTCCGCGTCCACTCGGCCTGCCTGACCGGCGACGCCCTGCACTCCCTGCGCTGCGACTGCGGCGAGCAGCTCGAGGCCGCCATGGAGATCATCGCCGCCGAGGGCGAGGGCGTCATCGCCTACATGCAGCAGGAGGGCCGCGGCATCGGGCTCCTCAACAAGATGAAGGCCTACCACCTGCAGGACGAAGGCATGGACACCGTCGAGGCCAACCAGAAGCTCGGCCTCGCCCCCGACCTGAGGGATTACGGCGTAGTGGCCCAGATCCTCAAGGACCTCGGCCTCAAGCGCATACGCCTCCTGACCAACAACCTCACCAAAGTCGTAGGCCTACGCGGTTTCGGGCTGGAGATCACCGAGCGCGTCTCGATCGAGATGGAGCCAAACGGCCACAACGAGCGCTACCTGAAGACGAAGCGCGAGAAGCTGAACCACGTGTTCGAGAAGTTCTAGGGCGTTTCGACTGTAGGGGCGGTTGCGAACTAGGGCTTCAGGCAACAGGTTTCAGGCATCGGGCGATGCGTACCACCCGGATTGTCCGGTCGATTCGAATCGTTGTGTAGGAGGGGATCGTGGACGGAGCGAACCACATCGAAGGAAACCTCTCTGCCGAAGGCAAGACCTTCGGTATCGTTGCCTCGCGCTTCAATGAGTTCATCGTGAAGGCGCTGCTCTACGGTGCGATCGATGCGATACGGCGTCACGGTGGCGACGCCGGTGCAGTCGACGTGGCGTGGGTGCCCGGTTCCTACGAGCTACCGGTCGCCGCCAGGGAGATGGCCCTCTCGGACCGATACGACGCCATCATCTGCCTAGGGGCCGTGATCCGGGGCGCCACCGCCCACTTCGACTACGTCGCCGGCGGGGCCGCCAGCGGCATCTCCTCCGTGGCGCTTGAGACGGGAGTACCCGTGATCTTCGGCGTCATCACCACCGAAACCATCGAACAGGCCATAGAACGCGCCGGCACCAAGATGGGAAACAAAGGCTCCGAAGCCGCCGCCTCCGCAATAGAAATGGCCGACCTGATGCCGAGATTGCAGAAAGGTCGTTGACCTTTCTGCAAGCACTTCAGCATTTCAGCCAGTCAGCACGTCAGCTTGCACGCCCTTCGGAGCACCTCGGTCTGCTATCCGCAGTGCGACTCACCACGAAATCCGGCGGCGCGCTACCCGACTTACCTGACATCTGAAATGTGAAGTGCTGACAAGCGGAGGCGTCAGCCGGAGCGTGCTCCAACGGCAGCTTTCTGCACCTTGAAACCCTTGAGGCAGGAGGTGCAGACCCACTCGCGGCGGGTGGACGGACCTTCCTGGATGCGGATCTTTTGGAGGTTCGGGTTCCTGCGGCGGCGCGTCGCCCTCAGCGAGTGGCTGCGCGCGTTGCCGAAGTCGGGCTTCTTTCCGCACGAATAACAAACTTTAGCCACGAAACTTCTCCTGTGCTAGGATACCGGTCGAATTTGGGGACCCCGGAAAGCGCGATACGCAAGCCTTCTCCGGACGTCGGGCGGTGATTGTACCAGATTACCGACGTTAGCCTAGAGCGGGAGAGGAC
>JBKPOM010000316.1:0-6044 GCA_046733115.1 Actinomycetota bacterium
CACGGAGGAGAAGGTGCGAGCCGCTTGGCTCTTGGACATGCCGCGTTCTACGGCAGAGACTACCCTCCTTCTGAGCTCTTCAGAGTAACCGTTCATCCAACCATGTTGTCATTGGTTCATCTCTGCTGCAACGCGCTGTAAGAAAGAAGATCCCGGGCCACGGAGCCTAGCTGTTCGAGTCGGCCGCCGTAGCGTTGGAAGTGGAGGGTGTCGAGAAGGATCCCGCCGCCACCTGAGCGTTTGGCGATATAGATCGCTTCGTCCAGGTTCGATACCTCAGTGTAAGGGATCGGCTCGACCAGGGGCCGCAGACCGTAAGGACGCGCATCGGCTGTTAGTGTCGCGAACGCGTCGCACGCCCGTTTGATGTCGGGATCATCGACGTTGACCGTGACGTAGCGCGCCCGCAGCCGGGCCCCCACCTCGAGCGCCTGTTCGTAGTCCTCTCGCTTCGTACCGGATCCGACGCGGACGACCTCCACGCTGAGCACCCGAACACCGGTGCCTTCCAGACGGCGTGCGGTTTCTTCGAGCATGGGAGCGTCGGCGGTCATGGGCCAGGGCTCTTCGGCGGGGGTCGCGGGTACCACCCGAAGGCTAACCAGGTCGAACCCCGCCTCTCGGGCAACGCTGACCAGATCGGGGGGCGAGACGCCCAGCATCGTGAGATGATCTATGCCCACCTCCGGAGTACTGTTCAGTTCGTCCCTCCTGAATTCGTCACTTTGCATCTCCTCAAGGGATCAGGATCGCCTTCACGGTCCGGCCCTGGCCGACCGCTTCGAAAGCTTCGGGCGCATCATCGAGCGGATACTTCGAGAGCAGGGGATCGGGGTCTATGGCGCCGGTTCCCACCAGGTCCAGGGCCGTCTGGTAGTCCGCGTAATTGCAGGAGTAGCTGAACGACAGGTTGATCTCTCTGCGTACCGCAGCGGTGGGAGAAAAACGTATCTCCTCGGCGTACAGGCCGACCACATCGACCGTCCCGCCCGGCCGGACGTGCTCCAGGGCGGAGCCGAGCGCCCTCACCGATCCGGAACTCTCGATCCAGACGTCGGGGGCATGATCCCCAAAGCTATCTCGCAAATGCTCTTCCAGAGGCTTCTCGCTCAGGTTCGCGGTCCTGAGTACCACGCGCTCCGCCGACGGGAGGCGTGATGCGGAATCCTGCCCGACCCCGGTGAGGAGCACTTCCGCCTCCCTGTGCCCGGCCAGCATCCCGCACAGAACCCCTATGGGCCCTGGCCCCGACACCACGACCCTCTGTCCGGCCTCTATCTCTGCCCGAACGTCAACCGCGTGTACGACCACGGACAGCGGCTCGCCCAGGACCGCCACCGCGAGGTCGAGACCTTCGGGGACGAGAACGAGGTGCCGCTCGGGCATCACGGCGTACTCGGCCATCCCCCCATCACGGGAGAGGCCCACGGCCACGCGATCGGGACACAACTGCGTGGAACCGGCCAGGCAAGACTCACAGCCGTCACAACCCTGTACCGCGATCGCAACGACCCGGTCTCCGGGGCTCACCCGCGCCACTTCCGGACCGACCGACTCGACAATGCCAGAGAACTCGTGACCTAGAGTAATCGGCGGCCGGACCCACTCGAAGCCGGGATCAGATCTAAACGCGTGAACGTCGCTGCCGCAGATGCCGCAGGAGGCCACCCGGAGTGATACCTCTCCGGCTCCTGGCTGAACGAACGGGACGCCGTCAACGCTGGCTTCTCCGGGCTGGTTGCCCGTTTTCACGAAAGCTTTCACCAGCTCACCCTCAAGGTCCCTTCTCTCATCGAGCGTTCGACTGGTCGAGAACATACCCGACGGCGGCTTCGTAGCCGTAAGGACCCATCCCGGCCACCACGGCGTCCACCGCGGGCGAGATCACCGAGTGTCGCCGCCAGGACTCCCTGGCGTGCACGTTTGAGAGGTGGATCTCCAGCTTGAGCACGCCCTCGAGGCGGTCGAGGGCGTCGTGGATGGCGTAGGAGTAGTGGCTCCAGGCGCCGGGGTTGATCAGGATCCCATCGCTACCACTGGCTTCCCGCACGTGGCCGACCATCTCGCCCTCGTAATCACTCTGCCTGAACTCGAAATCCACTTCGGGGCACCTCTCGCGCAGCATCACCTCGATGTCGCCAAGGGTCAGGGTACCGTAGATCTCCGGCCGGCGCGTCCCCAGCGCGCCAAGGTTGGCGCCGTTCAGGACGAACACGCTAGACAACCGGCGCCCCCACAGAGCTTGATTTCTTGCCGTGGATCATCATATCCGATAAGCGAGGGCAGACCGAAAATGAGCTTCGGTCCGCTTCCCTCTCTGCTTTACCGGACACCTGGCTCCGCCACGATCTGCCGTTCGGAGGGATCCACCGCGGCGATATCCTTCCGGTACGTTTCCGGAGCCAGGTAGACACAGAGCGGAGACGAGGCAGGCTAGCGTGACGTAGGCGGCGACGAGGGGCCAACCGGCTGCCACGGACAGTGCTCCCGCGATGAGCGGGGTGAAGCCGGTGATGGCGGCTCCAAATTGGTGGCCCAGTGCCGCGCCGGTGTATCTGACCCTCGTGCCGAACTGCTCCGAGAAGAAGGAGGATTCGACGGCGTCGTTGAGGTCGTGGGAGATGTTGATGATCAGGAAGAAGGCCAGGAAGATCAGGATCACAACCTTGGTCTCAGGCGCCCAGAAGAAGGGGAAGGTTACCAACGCCCCGATGAGCGAGCCCCCAAGGTAGATCGGCCGACGGCTGATCCTATCCGATAGCGCGCCGTACAGCGGCTTGCTCACGAAGCCCAGCGCCGCCGTGATGAGGACGCACGTCGGCATCGTCGAGTTGGAGATACCCAATTGTTCCGTAGCGTAGGAAAGGGCAAAGACGGTCGCGACGTAAAAAGTGGAGTTTATCGCCAGGCGCATGCCAGCGATGAGAAAGATGCTCTTGGCGTGCGTGCGGAAGACGTCAAGGATCGGTGCCCTGGTCTCCGCGTGACTCTCCTTGACCTCCTCGAACACCGGCGACTCGGCGAGCCGCAGCCTGATCACGAGTCCTACCAGCACGACGACCGCGCTCAGAAGGAACGGCACGCGCCATCCCCAGGCGAGGAACTGGTTCTCCGGCAGGCTCGAGAAGAGGGTAAACACACCCACGGAGAGCAGCGTACCCGCCGAAGGCCTGACCTGCGGCAAGCTACCATAGAAGCCCCTCTGGCCCTCGGGGGCATACTCGACGACCATCAGCGATCCGCCGGCCCATTCGCCGCCGATGGAGAAACCCTGTATGCTTCGCAGCAACACGAGCAGGATCGGCAGGATCGGCGCGAGTATGCCTATCGAGTCATACGTCGGAAGACACCCGACGAGTACGGTCGCCGTGCCCATCACGAGCAGCGTGATCACCAGCATCGCCTTGCAACCGATTCTGTCCCCGTAATGACCGAAGAACGCACCACCCAGCGGCCGGAACAGGAATCCTACCCCGAACGTGGCGAAGGCAGACAGAGTGCCGATGACCGGGTTTTCTGTAGGAAAGAAGAGCTGCCCAAAGACTAGCGCGGTAGCCCTTCCGTAGATGAAAAAGTCGTATCATTCGACGGTGGACCCTACGAAGCTGGCCAGGGCCACCGTCCAGATCGACGTCCGTCGCCCGGTTTCTTCTCCACCAACGCCTTCCATACTCTCCTCCTTGTCGAAGACCGACCAGTACCATGAGTGTTTCGGGGGCGTGCGAGCGTTATAACTGGTGCAAGCTGAAATCGCCCCGCAAGGTCACGACTCGAAGAGAGTCCCTAACGAACCGTCCGTAAAGCCATCCCCCGGTATTTCGGCTACGCCCGAGGGCCTGCTTATTCACGAATCCCTCTATACCCTTTAATCCGTTTCCCTTCCCTTATCTACCATTCTGGCTAATTGCCAGCCATATGTCCAATACGTCAGCGAGCTCGACCTTGCTGAGCCGGGCTCGGTGGGTGATGCCCGCGTTGTTGACCAGCCCGTCGACGAGCTCGTGCTCGCGCTCCACCCACCCCGCCAGATCGCTCCAGTCCTCCGGGCGTGAGACGTCGAGCCGGCGATAATGGACCGCACCGGGGGTGTTCTCCGATGGGTAGAGAGACTCCGATGGCTCGTCGGTCACGTCGGCTGCGACGACGGTCGCGCCCTCACGGGCGAGGGATTCGGCCTCCGCGGCGCCTGCCCGCGCCGCCCCGGTCACGACGACGATCTAGCCCTCTAGCGCCCTACCCCCGCTCCCTCCTGTGGGCGGCGGACCTGACGCGGGGTATGGACAAGGGAGAGACGCCTTCGACCACCCTGTTCTCGATGCTCCCGATCCCCTCTACCGTCATCCTCACCACGTCGCCCCCGACCAGCGGCGAAGGCTCCATGCGCCCATTCATACCCCACATCTCCGCGAGGGCGCCGGAGCCGCAGGCACTCGTGCCCGAAGTGCTCGCCGTTGATGGACACTTCCATGTTCAAGTGGAGGCGGTCGTCGTGGTGGTAACGCTCCAGCTCGTCAGGGGTCACGATCCACGGTCCCAAAGTGTTAGCGAAGACCTTGCCCTTGGCCGGTCCCAGTCCGATCTGCATCTCGTGCCGCTGGATGTCGCGGACGGACCAGTCGTTCAGGATAGTGTAGCCGGCGATGTGCTCCCGCGCCTGTTCTGGAGTCAGGTCGTGGCCGGCCTTGCCGATTACTGCGGCGACCTCCAGCTCGAAGTCAAGCGCCTCGTGCCGGGGCGGCACCGCCACAGGGTCGTAGGGGCCGATCACGGAGTAGGGGTTGCCGAAGTAGAAGGTGGGGATCTCGTACCATGTCTCCGGAACGCCCGCACCTCCCGAGACGCTCTTGGAGACCCCCTCGACGTGCTCTTCGAAGACCACGAAGCCCCGCAGGGCGGGCGGTTGCACTGGGGCCAGGAGGCGAACGTCCTCGAGCGGAGGCGGAGGGTCCTGACAGCTTGCGTCTTGGGCGATGCGATCCCGCACCTCGGGCTCGGCGGCGAGCAGGTTCAGCAGGTCGGTGCCTTCGGGCGGCGGTTGGATCTCGTCCTCGGTGACGGCGCCGAGCCGTTCGGCGCCTTCAGCTTCGTATCTGGCTATGCGCATGCGCCCTCCTCTTTGGATCTTGTGTTGGCATCGCTTCTTGAGGGCTTTCGGATTTACCGGAGCACCCACGGCACCGGTGACGGGCAACGGACCCGCGACGAGGAGGAACTCGTAGACGCCGCTACCGGCGCAGTCTTCTGCCAGGGCGTCGAGGTCCCACATCTCCCCTACCAGCAGGCCCATGTTAGTGATGACGGCCTGGTGCAGGGGCGAGAAAGCGTCTTCGAACTCGTACGGGCGGACCTCGAAGCCCCAGGTGTCGGTGGCGACGGCCGCGATCTCGGTGCGGTAGAGCCGCTCGGCCGTACCGAAGAAGAACCCGGGGGCGTCGCCTCCGGCCTAGGTTCCCCAGCCCTCGCGACGGGCGCGCGAGCTGCCCGGTGCGGTCGAGAGCTAGGTCGCCGCGCCCGGCCGCGGACCCTTGCCGCTCGATGGTTTCTTGCAGGTGATCCTCCGTGCTGAGGAACCCGTCCGGCAGTTCCCCGCCGCCCACGGCCCGGCCGACGTCCAGCAGCACGCCGCGGCCGACCATGACGGGGCCACGCGCTCGATGCCGGTGACGAGATCCCCGGCCGGGGTGACGACCTCATTCGCAGGACGGCCGTTGTAGGCCAGACCGCGGTCGAAGATGTGGCCGAGCCCGTCCCAGTGGGTGGCGCATTGCAAGGGCATGAACACCACGACGTCGGCACCGCCGATGCCATGAGGGAAGCCCTGGCGGTCCGCCACCGCGTCGTCGCCAGTCTCTCGACGGGTGTGGTCTGGTTGACCCGGCCCATCGCGCCCCGCTGCGGCCCGTCTATCTGCGTCGATACCTTTAAGAAGATACACTTCTTCCTGCCGGGCGTCCTCGACGGTCCGCGCATCCCCGAGGGCTACTGCAAGGCGGGCGGTCTGCCCAACACGCACCACTACGGCGGGGCGGCCGACGTCCGGTTGG
>JBKPOM010000317.1:0-2368 GCA_046733115.1 Actinomycetota bacterium
GCCCCGCGTCGGCGAGAGCTCGTTTTGCTGTAGCAGCTTCTCGGCGTGCCGGCCCGCGCCCTCGACGTTCTTGAGGTAGCCGAGCACCTCGCGCAGGTCGAGCGAGCGCGGGTAGACGGTGTTGTCCGTCCTCGGGTACGAGATGTAGCCGTCCGTGTACAGGTCCTCGGCGATGCGAGCCGCCCTCGAAGGGCTGAAACCTATGCTGGCGGCCGCGGTCAGGAAGGCCGTTGTGTTGAACGGCGCAGGCGGGTTGCGGGTCGCGGACTTCTGCTGGACCTCCTCGACCGTCGCGGTGTCCGCGATGTTCTCGTAGGCGCTCTTCGCCCTCGCCTCGTCTTTGAAGCGCTCGGTCTGGTGGCGAACGGTGAAGGGGGTGCCGTTTTTCAGGTTGACCTCGAGCTCCCAGTAGGGCTCGGGGACGAAGGCGCGACGTTCGCGTTCGCGGTCCGCGATCAGGACCAGGGTCGGGGATTGGACGCGGCCGACGGAGAGGAAGGCGCTGCCGTAGCGCTTCGTGGCGCGGGAGACCCAGCGGGTCAGGGTGGCGCCCCAGATCAGGTCTATGTCCTGACGCGCCTCGCCGGCGTCGGCCAGGTCGTTCGAGACCTCAAGCAGTTCGTCGAACGCGCGTCCGACCTCGCCCGGCGTGAGCGCCGAGAAGCGGGCGCGCTGGACGTGGTTTGTAAGCTTTGGGTTGGCTTGGAAGACCAGGGAGAGTGCTTCCACCCCGATCAACTCGCCCTCGCGGTCGAAGTCCGTTGCGATCACCACGCTGTCGGCCTTCTTGGCTAGCGAGGTCACGGCCTGGGCCACGCCCTTCTCGGAGACGGACTTCAAAATCTCCGCGTCTATGAGCTCCCGCGGCTCTACCTTCTGCCAGCTGGAGTACTCCTCGGGATACTCGGGGTTCAGGACGTGCCCCTTGAGGCCGACGGAGATCGTCTCCTCGTCCTTCCACGTGAACGTGTGGTGGGGCACGGAGCGGTGCTTCCCTTCCTTCATGGAGCCTTCGGAGAGGAACTGGGCGATATTCTTCGCGGTATTTGCTTTCTCGGAGATAATTAGTCGCATATTGATCCTGGTTATAACACAATGCAGCGGATTGCTTCGGGCTCACGCGTGGCGAATACGCGTCCGTATCGTGCAGGCGCCGGGCCGTCGGCAAGAAGAGCGTACCACTACTGCGGTGGGGAATCGGGTTCCTGCCGCCGGTGGATCTCTCGAACCTGTTCCACCAGTTGCGTCGCCTCCGGGACCACCAGGCTCTCACGCATCTCGCCGGAGTCGACCTCGTAGGCGACAGCGACTTCGGGCTCGATCACAATGTGCCCATCTCTGCGCAAGGTTTCGACATTTCTTTGTGCAGCGGGCTTGCTCCCCATGACTTTATTCACGTTAGGTTAGAAGACCACCGGTCTCGGCGAGGCGAGGATGGTGGTGGCCAGACCGTTGGCGGCCTGCCCGATCACCTTCGCCGAGGCGGGCAAGATCACGAACATCTCGCCCCAACGGGCGAGCTCTATGTGTCCCGGTCACTTCTCCGCGGTGGGTTCTTGATCCACAAACACGCCGTCGCAGATCAGGGTGACTGTCGAAGGCGGCAGCATACGTGCCGCCTGGGAGGTCACGATCACCCGTATTTCTCCCGCGAGTCCCGCGCGCAAAGCGGCGAGGTAAGACGGAACGTTGAGGACGGCCACAGAGCCGGACACCCCTACCAGCAAGCGATCCATCGGTTCCCGTCCTGGTTCACCGAGGTGTATCAGGCTCGGATGAGTAGCTTGTCATAGTCGTCTCGGAGGCGCCGGACCGCGTTGGCAGGGTCCTTGCTCGCGCTCCTCGGTCCTGGGGGCCAGCGCTGGCGCCACCGCCCTTCTGTTCTTGGTCGCAACGGTGTTGTTCGGCGTGCTGGCGCGAGGTGCAAAGCCAACTGAGATCCGGACCAGCGACGCGCCGGAGGAAGACAGAGGGCTGAGCAACAGGCGGGCCGAGCTGATCGAAGGACTGCGCTACGTTTTGCGCGACCCCGTGATTCGCTCCCTCTTGCTGATCGTACTCGGTACCAACCTCGCCATGAGGGCACCCTTTGTGTCGGCGGGCCGTACTCGCCGAGTTGCGCCTCGGGGGTGGCGGGGCCTTCGGCACCGTGGTCGCCGCCGCGGGAGTCGGGTCGTTGATCGGGATCGTAAGCGCAAGACAGGTAGGTGGCTTCAGACGACGGGGCCTGATACAGCAGATTGCAGTGACGCTGGCCTCACTGCCCAGCTCTATTGACCTCCCCGCTTTCAAGCGGGGACTATCTCCCATGTCTTGGGTACCCGAGTACGCCTTCATGCGTCCCTTGCGTCTCTCGGTTCAATGTCAT
>JBKPOM010000318.1:0-2723 GCA_046733115.1 Actinomycetota bacterium
GCGGGGGCAACTCTGCCGGCCAGGCGGCGCTGTTCTTGGCGGGACGCATGCGGAGGGTTTGTCTGCTCATAAGGGGCGACGACCTGGGCAAGAGCATGTCGAGGTATCTTGTCGACCGGGTTACGGACGCCAAGAACGTCGAGCTGCTGCCGAACACCGAGGTCCGAGAACTCGTGGGGGAGGATCGCCTGGAGGGGGTCGTGGTCGAGGACAACCGTTCGGGCGCACGTCGGACGCTCGAGACGAGGGCTCTCTTCTTCTTCATCGGGGCGGAGGCCAACACAGGCTGGCTCCAAGGGGCCGTCGAACTCGACAAACGCGGCTTCGTCTTGACGGGGAGGGAGTTAGACGGTAGTGCGCTCGAGGAAGACGCCTGGCGGGGACTTTCGCGGAAGCCGTACCCCTTGGAGACGAGTCTGCCGGGCGTATTCGCGGCTGGTGACGTGCGCAGTGGCTCGATCAAGCGGGTCGCTTCCGCGGTGGGCGAGGGCTCCATGACGGTGAGGTTAGTCCATCAGTACCTAGCCGATACCGGCGTGTGAGGACTTCGTGCGCTCACCGGCCTAGAGGAGCAGCCCCAACTGGCTGTTGCTATCTCTACTCTAATGATCTTCAGCGATGATTTACGGACGGTGGTTAGGAGCCCATGCAACCAGCACACGTCACTTTTTGGCTGTGCCCCGATAGTTTGGCTGGGCCCCGATACAGCGACGGTCAAAAATATTGACCCGCACGCGTTCATGGACCAGGCTGCCAGCGATTACGTTCCAACAGTGCGAGTATGGCATGCTGCTTCAACCATTATGTCAGCGCGGTCGACGTACGCGATATCGCAGACGTTGCCGTCGCAGCACTGACGGAATCTGGGCATGAAGGGAAGATCTACGAGCTCGCCGGTCCGCAGGCGCTCACTCATGCCGAGATGGCAGAAGGACTCTCCAATGCGCTGGGACGACGTGTGACCTTCATCGATATCCCGCCCGAGGCAATGCGCGAGGCTCTTCTCGAATTCGGATTTCCGGTCTGGCAAGCGGACGGCCTGATTGAAGCCTACGCCCATTATCGGCGCGGCGAGGCCGTGGCGGTCACGTCCGGTGTGCGAGACGCAATCGGAAAAGAACCGCGCAGTTTTGAGGAATTCGCACGCGACTACGCGGCCATGTTTTCCTAACGTTTGTCGCCACTGACGGCACAGAAGCTTCGGAGCAGCCTCAGGGGTATTAGCGTGTCAGTACCGCGCCGGCGACCGGAGGGTAGGGGCGTAGCCGCTCCGGCGCTGCTTGCCTTATGCACCCAACGTCGGAGAAGGGGTATTCTGCGAACTTCGCGTAGACCCGGCCCGTTTTGGCACTAGCTCGCTAAGAGCCGCTCCTTATCCTGCGATCTAGCTGCTCGAGTACCGTCTCGCGGTTCTTGGTGCGCTCCTCGTAATCGCGAACTTCCCTAAGATCCTCGGCGGAGAGTGCATCCAGACGAGCGGAGACCTCTTCCACGCTCAACTCGTCGTAGCCCTCGATGGGGAACTGGGCGTCCCTAAGACCCTCCTTGGCGTAGGAGAGGGGGATGTTCCAAAGCTGAGAATAGCCGCTCATGACCTCCTGGGTCATCTGCTGGAAGGACTGCTGCTGCTCCTGAACCTGCTGCTGGAAGGTCTGTTGCTGCTGTTGGGCCTGCTCCATCCACTGCTGGACCGTCTGCTGGATAGTCTGCTGCTGCTCTTGGGCCTGCCCCGATAGGTAGGAGCCGGGGGTGTTAAGGAGCTGTATGTAAGTGTTCATCAGCTCCTGGGTCATCTGCTGGGAGTTCTGTTGTTGTTTCTGGATCTGCTCGGCCAAGGACTGCATCGCGCTGAGCCACTCAGCCTGCGCACCCTCCGCCGCGTGATCCATCCTACTGCTCGCCGCGTTTCTATCCATCATGTGATCTCCTTACCAAACGTGTAGCTTGCAGAATCCCTTGTGTACCCGCATCAAGGGGCTCCCGAACCTCGCTGCCCATCAAGAAGACCGTACAGGGTGCGCTCGGCGCCCTATTCAGCGGAGTGCGTGGAAGGGGTATTCTCGGAAGTTAGGGTACCTGACAGGATCGGGCCTTATTCACTATCCCGAATCTTTATGCACTACCACTACATGTAGTTCCCGCTCGCGGTGCTTGGGGGCCACGGAAACCATCGTCGCGACTTTGGCGCGGCGTTTTATGCACGATCTTGGATGCGAACTTCTGAGAATACTCCTTCCACGCACTCCGCTGAATAGGGCCGCTTCCTCGGGCGGCTCCTACTCGAGGTGGCTCAGGACGAAGGCCACCAGGAACCCAACCGTGGTGACCACCCCGACCACCGCCCCTCCCTCCTCGTAGGCCTCCGGCAGCATGGTGGAGGCTAGCATGGTCAGGATCGCCCCGGCCGCGAAGGACTCGATCACCGCCACGGTTTCCCCGGATGCCCCGGCCAGGAAGAGGTAGCCGAACAGCGCCGAGGCGACCACCACCGCCCCCACAGCCCGAGGACGTAGGCGCTCGAGTGGCCGGACTTCTGCAACCGTGGGCCACTTCGTTGTCCCCTCCTCGGATGCAGTAGAAGCCAACGGTCTCCCTTGACCCGCGGCGGAGCCGCCCGCCGGCTTCGTGTTCTCCTGTTAGAAAAGCGCCACGAGCGTGATGACGACCAGCGTCAGTAAGATCGCGGGCCAATACAAGACCTCGGCCCACAGGTTGTCGTAGTC